>JAHCBC010000005.1 GCA_019634595.1 Akkermansiaceae bacterium | reverse complement strand
CCTGGTGTAGGTGCCGACGTGGGTGCGGTCCACCGTGCCGGCGATGGGGGCCAGCGTAAGGGGACCGTCCTCGGGATCGACCGCGGTCGCGCCATACTCCGTGTAGAAGTCCACATAGCATTCCAAGGTGATCGGGTTCGCGCCGTTGAGCGTGACCACCGGTGGGCGGTTGCCCGCCAGATTGAAGGCGGATTCCGCAGCCGCCTGGGTGCTCCCGAACGCAAGAATCGTGGTCAGGGTCCTTGTCTGACCGGGCAACAGGCTGAAGTCGTAGCCCGAATGTACGCCCGAGTCCGCGTTGGCGCCGTTGCCATCCACCGGAGAGGAAAAGAAACTGTTGAGAATGTTTCCCGAGTTAATCATGAAAGGGCCACCGGCCGCGAGTGTCACGGAAGACGTGCTGCCCAGTATGAACGTCGCGCCTGCTCCGTTCGTAGCGCGTGCCACGGACTGTGCTCCGAGGCTATAAACATCGTTGAATGTGGAATAGTCGGGATTATGGTCCGGATCGAATGTCTCAAAATAGCGAAGCGCGGCCGTGTTGGTATCCGCATTGGTGAAGGTAGTGGTGATAAGGATGGCATTTTGCCCCGCCACCAGCGAATAGGAACGCTCGAAGGTCACCGCCGTCCCGACGTTGTAAGTCCCCGCTGCAAGTATAGAACCCGCAGCGGTCGTGGTGGATACCGGAATCTGTTCCGAGCCGCCGGTCGTATTGCAGCGGAAGGTGGATGTGTCCGTGCCCAACTGGAGGCCGAAATCCGATACGGGCGTTCCGGGGTTGAAGTAATCCACGCCGTTGAAAACAATGGCGTCGATCGCGCCATTGTCGTCGCGGACGGTCAGGCTCAGCGCTCCGTTGCTCAGTGTGCCGGCTGACAGCGGAAATGTCGCGAGGAAAAGCAGGAAGGAGGGAATCAGATGTTTTGATTTCATGCGAATGCTGAAATGATATGAACCGGGGAGTTGGGGGGAGAGGGGAAAAGAGGCGGGGGGGGGAGGTGCACTTATCAAAGATAAGTGATAATTTCACATATCCTCGTCAGGCGACCAACCCCTTGTTTGAATCGACCCGATATGTCAAATGAATTCCAAAAAAAGAACCACAACTTTCACATATCCGGTGGGGAGAAGCGTTGATTCCGCCAAGGATCCGGGGAGGGCATCAGAACTGGTTTCACTTTGTTGGACTTTCATATCTGATGAAAAAGGAGAAAATCGAACCACCATCGAAGCGAATCGACATGGACGGACGGGCTGCCCGGAATCCTTCTCCAGATAACGCAGATGCATCTTCTCCATGCCCCGGAAGACGTGCTGATCTGCAGTGGAATGCCTTTTGTTGTGGGGACCGGTTGCAGCCGGTCAGGGAGGAAGGACATTGCGGCAGAGCCATTATATCCGCTGATACCCTTCCCATAGTTATTCATCAACCGGCGGCGAAGTGCCCTCCAAAGGCACCTCCGCCGCCGCTGGTTGTGAATAACTTGGCCGCCGTGCCGAAAATCCCGGTGGCCATCCCCTTGCCGCCCGGGATAAGCTCGGATGGCAGCAACGCCCCGGACGCGACACGGTCCATGTTCGCTCAGCCTGCGAGGCTCCAGCGAAGAACACCGGCCCGTCCGCGGGTCCATGCCAAGAGGTCTGAGAGGACACCAGCTCACGAAGTTCCCGTATCAGCTCGACCCGGCAAAGGACCAGCGCCGCGCATGCCCGAAAAGATAAACCGGACCCAAACCATGCAGGACGCCCACCAAACACTCAGCCACTTCGCCGGCTTCGATTGGGCGAAGGATCACCACGATGCCGTCATCATCGACCGTGACGGCAAGATCGTCGCCGATTTCCGTTTCGACCACAGCGCCGCCGGCTGGCGGCAGTGGGCCGAGACCGTCCGCCAATGGCCCGCCCCCGGCGTCGCCGTGGAGACCACCTGCG
Source organism: Akkermansiaceae bacterium (assembly GCA_019634595.1). Lineage (NCBI taxonomy): Bacteria > Pseudomonadati > Verrucomicrobiota > Verrucomicrobiia > Verrucomicrobiales > Akkermansiaceae > Akkermansiaceae bacterium. The sequence continues at coordinate 331,468 of JAHCBC010000005.1, read as the reverse complement.
GCCATGCCGTGGACCAGTTGCTGGACAGTGGTGTCGCGCTTTATCCTGTCCATCCGATGAGCGCCAAGCGCTACCGTGAGCGCAAGACCAGCGCTGGCAACAAGACCGACCGCCTTGATGCCTGGGCCTTGGCCGATGCCCTGCGCATCGATGCCCATACCTGGCGACAACTCGGGCCGCAGGATCCGCTGGCTGCCGAACTGCGGCTGCTATGCCGTGACGAGGTCGCTCTCATCGGGGAGCGCACCGCATTGATCAATCAACTCCAACAGGCTTTGCTGGAGTACTACCCGACGGCACTTGAAGCCTTCGACGACTGGACCAGTCCCACGGCATGGGCTTTTGTCGAAGCCTTTCCGGATGCCGCGGCTCTGCTCAAGGCCGGCAAACGCAAGTGGGACAATTTCTTTCACGCCCGGCATCTTCGCTCCTATCCCTGTCCTTCAGCGGCATTGGCTATGTGGATCATGCAGGAATCACTCATTCCTCCGGTTGAGGAACTGGGGACTCCGGACGACGGCCAATACCGCGGTGGAGAATTTCCCTTCGGAAGATTTCAGCGATGACGCGATCTCCTCGATGAGCACCTTGTCGCTCGGCAGGACGGAGCGGCCAAGGGCGTAGCCGATGAGCTTGCGGGCGAGCACCTGGTTGAACTCCCGGTCATGCAGGGCGAGGTAGTCGCGCAGTCCCGCGATGCCATCCATGGTGGTCCCGTCCTTGAGGGAGCCGGTATCATCGATCGCCAGACCGTTCTCGTCCTTTTCGCGGAACCTGCCGAGGGCGTCGAATCCCTCGAGCGCGAAGCCGAGCGGGTCGATCTTGTCATGGCAGGAGGCGCAGGCTTTCTCGGCCCGGTGGGACTCGAGCTTTTCGCGGACGGTCATCGGCTTGTCGGAGTGTTCCGGGAAAGGCGGGACATCGGCGGGCGCTGGTGGGGTCGGCATGCCCAGCACGGCGTGGAGCAGCCAGTCACCGCGCAGCACCGGACTGGTGCGCTGGGGGAAGGAGGTCTTCACCAGCACGCTGCCCATGCCCAGAATGCCGCCGCGGTGGTGGGAGGAAACGGGCACTTTCCGGAACTCACCGCCGGTCACGCCGGGGATGCCGTAGTGCTTCGCCAGCCGCTCGTTGAGGAAGGTGTAGTCGGCCAGGATGATCTCCTTCACCGGGCGGTCGTTGCGGATGAGGTGGCTGAAGAACTCCTTCGTTTCGCGGTGCATGTCCGCCCGCAGTTCCGGCGTGAACTCGGGGAACTTTCCGGCGTCCACCGTGGAGTGCTTGCTGAAATTGTGGAACTTGAGCCACTGTCCGGCGAACTCCTCCGCCAGCGCGGCGGAGCTTTTTCCGGCGAGCATCCGTTTCGTCTGGGCCTCCAGCACCTCCGGCTTCAGCAGGGATCCATCCGCAGCGGCCTTCCGCAGCGCGTCGTCCGGACTGGACGACCAGAGGAAGTAGCTCAGGCGGGAGGCCAGTTCCCAGGCATCCACCGGATGGACGCCGGGCTGGTCCGATTTTTCGAGGCGGAAGATGAAGTCGGGGGAAATGAAGACGCGCATCAGCACCTCGCGGGCGGCGGATTCCCGGTCCAGCTCGCGGCTACGGGCCTCATCGTAGATGGCGTTCAGACCGGCCTTCTCCTCCGCGGCCAGCGGCCTGCGCCAAGCCCTGGACGCAAAGTGGTGGAGATGCCCCTGCACCGACTGGTCCCACTCCTTCTGGAGCTTCGCATCCGGGTTCCGTGGACTGAGGATGCGCCAGTCCTTCAGCATCCGGCGGAGGCGGTCCTGCTCCTGTTCGCTGATGAAGCCGTTGAGCTGGGCATCGCTGAAGTAATAGACGCCCTCGTTCTTTCCGTCCTTGAAGCGGTAGTTCCGCGCCACCTGCTCCAGACGGCGGGCGTATTCATCCGGAAAGACGGTCTTCATCCTGCCGAAGTCGCCCATGGTGCTGCGGGCGATTTCCGTCTGCCGCTTCCACATGACCAGCGCGCCGGGGATGATCTTCGTCGGATCGGGTGGATTCGCTCCCGTGGCGGTGAACTGGACGGTGGCGAAATCCACCTCCGGACCGGACATTTCCAGCCGTCCCTTGACGGTCACGGCCGCCTCCTCCCCGAAGGGCAGGGTGACGACCACCGGAGCCTGTAGCACCAGCATGGTTTCCTCCACCGGCTTGCCGAGCGGATGCTTGCCGAAAAGGGCCAGCGCCTTCGCGCCGTCATCCACGGCTTTCTTCAGTCCCGCGATGCGGGCGGGATCCGCGTCCTGTGCAGCCTCCAGCTTTTTCAGCTCCGTGCTGTTCCCCTCGATCCGGCGCTTCAGCCAGGTGACGTAGTTCTCGAACTTGCCGTTCCGCTTGATGGCGATCTTCTCGATGATGACCATGTCACCGCGGCTGCCATCGCCGGTATCACCGACCACGAGATGGATCGGCTGACCGGCCTTGGTGGGGGTGGTCATCTCATAGGCGCGCAGACCGTCGGAGTCCTGCTGGCGGCGCTGGGTCCGCACCCAGCCGGCGGCTCCGTCCGTGTTGGTCCAGGACTGGCGCTGGGCCTCGATGGCGGAGATTTTCGCGGCGACGGCTGCGGGGATCGCCTTAGGGTTCGCCTCATCCGGGCCCGGCAGTTCGCGCCAGTCCACGCGTGTCAGGTCGAGGAAACGCGACTTGATCTTGTCGCTGTTGAGCATGTCCCACCAGTTGGCGAGGAACGCGGCGGAAAGCCCGGCTTCCTTCGCGAGCTGGTCGAGCGATTCCGCGCCGGTCTTCTCCCGGTGCTTGAACTTCCAGCAGGCGGTCATGTAGTCGCCCTCCCGCATGTCCTCCCCGTCCTTCGGGATGTGCGGCTCCGCCATTTTCTGGTACCAGATGTAGAGCGCGCGCTCCGCCTGGTCCTTCAACTGGAGCGGACCGCGCAGGCCGACGCGGGTGTCCTGGAACATGACGCCGCGGCCCGGCAGGATGGCGGCGTGCTCGGTCAGCTTGCGTGCGGCGGCCAGGTATTTGTCGATCTGCTGCGGGCTGACGAAAAGCACGTCCCCCACATTGGAAAAGCCCTCACCACCACCGCCGTCGGGTAGGAAATCCTTCGCAAAACCATAGTCGATGCCGGTCAGCGCGCGGATGGTGTTGTCATACTCCGCGTTCGTCAGGCGGCGGACGGTGACGTGGCCGGGGTCGCCCGCATTTTCCTTCGCCGCAGCTTTGAGGGATCCATCCAACCACTTCGTGATCAGCTCCTTTTCCGGCGTGGCAAGCTGGGGATCATCCTCCGGGGGCATGTCGCCGCTCGCCATGGCATGGGCGACCTTTTCCCACAGCTCGAAATTGCCCGCCACCTGCGGATCATCCAGCACCTGCTTCAGGTCCACACCACCCCTCGTCCGCTTCCCGCCATGGCACTCGATGCAGTATTTCTCCATGATGGGACGCACCGTCTGCCAGTCCGTCCCGGCGGCGTGCGCAGTGGTCAGGGAAACGGCGGTGGCGAGGAAAGCTCCGGAACGGAAAATCATGCGGGATCGTGAAAATTCGTGGCCCCGGCGGCCAGGGGCGCGGCGAGGATAGCCAGACTACGTGCGTCCGGCCCGGAAAATCTCAACGACCTGTGATTTCCATCTCCTCCGCAGGCCGGGAAACCTGTGGCTCTCCGGATTTCGCCACCTCGACGCGGAGGTCGGCACCGGATTTCGGCAGGTGGGCCACGTAGGTGTAGCCCGATTTTTCCGCCCGGATGAGGTAACCTCCCATGAGATTGTCCGGCAGGATGGCGGTGGATTCCTCCAGAAGTTTCCATCCATCCGCCTGCAGGGTATCCCGGATGATGCCGTGGCTCTCACGGTTCATCCGTTCCTCCGGAAAGCGGTAGGTCGATGACCAGTAGCCACCGAACGGCCACCTCGACGACGACGTCGTACTTTTGGCCGAGATTGCCTCCAGCCGGTCATTGATCGGCACGACCACTTGGAAAACCTGATTGAGCGAGTAAACCGAATGTCCGGCAAGGCCCAGGACGGCGAGCAGCCCGACGATAGCGGCCCGCTTCAACGGCCTGGCCAGCACATGGCGCTTGCCACCGAGCCAATCCGACAGCCCGGCCATCACTGGATCTCCGTGCCGCTCGTCGGGTTGACCCAACGGACGACCTTGCCACCCACGATGTAGGCCTTCGCTTTCCGCGACTTCAGTCCGAGGATGGTCTGCGCCTTGTAGCTGATGGTGCCGGTGTTGAACTTCTTGCCGTCAACTTCCTCCGGTTCACCGCCGGCCCATTCGCTGACCTGGTCGAACTTGATGTCCTTGATGGTGGAGCCTTTCAGGCTGTCCTGCATCGTCTGGACGATCTCGTCCGCGGCCATGGAGGCGAATTCACCGGCAGGCTCGGCAGGGGCGTCCCCTGGCTTCAGCGCCGGGTTGGCACCGTCCGTCGGCGCGTCATTCATCGCTCCACCATTCTGGGCGGTTTCGCCACTGTCCGGCGTGCTGCCTCCCATGGTCGTGGCGGGATCATTCTTCGCCATGCCGTCCTGCGGGGCGGCGGGCTGTCCTTCGGCGGGCTGCCCGTCCATCGTCTGGCCCTGGGCGGCGACCGGGGACGGTGCCACCGGAGCCACACCGATCAACTGCTCCCGGACGTCCGTGTTCTGGACCTCCACCTCACCCTCGATGTTCGGGGAACCGGTGCCGACGATGAGCGTCCCCTCCCCCAAGCGGAGGAGTTTCAGCTTGGTGCCGGTGGGCACGGGTATTTTCAGGCCGGAGGAGGAATCGGTCAGCTCGGCCTCCTTTTTCAGGGTCACTTCCTTCGGAAGCTGCTCCGGGGCATAGACCCGTGGATCCACCCTGGAAAGATACACTTCCTCCTGGTTGCCGGGCTGCTGTGGAGGGGGAGGCGCCGTGGGCGAAAGGCCGGTGAGTTCGAGGCGCAGGGAAGGCTCGGCGAAATAGCCGAAGACACCTGCACCGCCGACCACGAGGAAATTCGCGAAAAGTTTCATGTTGTGGGGTGATACGTATCAAGCGGCCCGGATTTTGGAAAAGAATTTTTCCGGGTTCCGCACGGATCTTCGTCACACCCCTCCGATGTGCGCCAACGCCTTGTCAAAGCTGCAGTTCGCGAGGTAGTGGCGGAGCTGCGGATCGAGCTGGGAGCGGTTCCCCAGCGTCCAGGCGGAGATCCTTTCCGAAACGTCCTTGAGGGCCTCCAGGTGTCCGGCGGAGTCACGGTCGCGCCACGCGTGGTCGGAGATCACGGCAAGACGGCGGCGGAGGAGGGCGGAGAGTTCGGGGTGCATGGGAGAGGGGGCGGGTGCTTGAAGACGCGGAGCGCCAGTGAGGAGGGAGGACACTCCTGTCCTCCGGCGGCATTGGCGAGATAAGAAGGAGAAGTTTTCAGCTTTCAGGGAAGAAAAGAAAGCCGACTAAGGATCAAACGAATCCGGCGAAGTCTTGAAGGGAAACATTTCTCTCTGTGTTCTTTACGCTCTTAGCGACTTTGCGGTAAGTCTCTTGTGATTTGCCAATGCCGCCGGAGGACAGGAGTGTCCTCCCTCCTTACTGCCCCCGCTTCAATTCCTCACCACAAACTCCGGCAGGCTTTCCGCATCCTCCGGCTCCAGCGGCAGGATGGGCTTCGCCGGGTCCACGGTGACGGACGGATCGTCCGCCGCGGGGTGGCGGTGGAAGCAGAGGAAGGTGCCGCGCAGGCCGAAGAGTCCGTCAAAGCGGACGGGTCCCCAGTGCCAGTCGGTGCGGTAGGGTGCGGCGGTGGGTTTCATGGCTTTCTGCGGCGGATGAACGAGAAGAACATCCGCGGGGATATCTCGATGACCAGGAACGCGGCGTGAAGCAGGATCACGCCCAGAAGGCCCATTTTCCAGCGGGCATCCACGGCAGGCTCAAATTTCTTTCCGTAAAGGATGGTGACCGGCGGAAAGGTCGAGGCGGCGTATTCGAGGAAAAATTCGTTGCGGATGGGCTTGAGGAAGAACGTATCCGGCACCAGATGGCCGAAGGTGTCCGCCACTTCCTTCGCGGACCGCTTGTCGTTGAGAACGAGGCGGGTGATGTCCGTCCGGACCTCTGCTTCGGTCAGGCGGCGGCCTGTCTTTTCCTCCAACCGGTCGAGGAAAGCGGCGGGATCGGTTTTCCAGACATTCACCAGGGAGCGGGCGAAGTTGTAGGTTTTGAAAAGCGGCTTCAGATCCTCGTTCGGGATGATGGAGGGATGGTCGCGCAATCCGCAGATGGCGGCCTGGTAGGCCCAGCGGGACGGCATGGCCTGTGCGGGCCAGGGCGGAGGCGCGGGCTCGTCTTCCCGGATGACGGGGCGCTGGTTGGGCCAGTGGAGGTGGGAGAGATCCTTGAAATCGAAGGGCGCGGCTCCGCAGAGGATCATCTGCGGCACCAGCATGAGCGGAACGGCGGCCAGCGCCACGCGTTCCGAGATGCCCGGGAGCGCGGAGACGAACAGGCCGAGCGCCACGCTGGTCCACCCGGCGAGCGTGAGGGCCAGCCACAGCTCCATTTTTCCATACGGCAGGCCGATGATCCATGCGCCGGTCCACACCACCAGCGCGGCCTGGAGGGCGCTCTGGAAGGCCAGCCCGGGGAGCTTCGCCAGCAGCCAGTATCTGCCCGGTATCCTCAGCAGCCGCTCGCGCAGCCGGTGGGCGCGGTCTTTCACCACCTCCTGCACGGAGGAGGAAAGTGCGAGGAACTGGACGAGGATGACATTCAGGAAACAGAACGCGGGCAGATGCCGGTTCGCGGTGAAGGAGTATCCCCCCTCCCCCGTGATGATGCGGCAGACCCAGGCGACGATGGCGGCGAGCAGCACGGCGATGACGCAGGACGCGGCGACGGAACGCCAGCCGCGCACACGCCTCAGTGACTCCCGCCGCAACAGGGTGAAGGCCTTGAGGACGAGCCATGGCTTTCCGGCGGTGCCCCCCTGCGGTGCCGCGGGAGCTTGCTCCCGGCGGATGAGCGGTGGCTCATAGGCATGGCGGGCACCGGCGTAGCGCAGCTTCCAGAACGCGGGATCGAAATTCCGCCGTTGCGCCCCCCCGTCGAGCGTGGTCCGCCTGCCGACCAGCGAATCGAGGATGGCGTCAGGCCCCCAGTTCTGGCGCACCGCTCCCGCCGCATGGATGCCGAAGTAGTCCCGCGTCGCCTCCGGAGTACCGAAAAACGCGAGCCGCCCGCCGACATCCAGCACGATGACTTTGTCAAACCTGGCGAAGACCTCAGGTGATGGCTGGTGGATCACGGCCATGACCAGCACGCCCGCATCCGCCCGTGCGCGGAGGATTTTCATGACCCCTTCCGCATCCGCGCTGGAGAGGCCGGAGGTGGGTTCATCCAGCAACAGGGCATCCGGACGGCCGATGAGTTCCAGGCCGATGTTGAGCCGCTTCCGCTCGCCGCCACTGAGCACCTTTTCCGTCACACTGCCCACACGGAGCGCACCCTTCGCCTCCAGTCCGACGGCGGCGAGGGTTCCGGAAATATCGGGCGCGGCCTCCGTCGTGCGGAGGGCGGCGGCGTAGCGGAGGTTCTCCGTAACGGTGAGTTCCGCAAAAAGCACGTCGTCCTGCGGCACCAGCGCAAAGGACGGACGGCTGGCCGGCGGTGAAATGGTGACCTTGCCCGAGGTGAGGGACAGCCCTCCCGACAGCACGCTCATCAGCGTGGACTTGCCGCAGCCGCTGGGACCCATGACGGCGACCATGTCCCCGGATTCCAGGGCCAGCGTGATGTCATCCAGCCCGGACTGTCCGTCCGGAAAGCGCAGGGTGGCGTGGTCCAGGCGCAACGACCAACTACCACGTACGCCGTAGCTGGCACAGCGGATGAGCCTCGCGGCGGGAAGTTTCCGCCCGCCGATGGCGAGCTGGTCCGCGGGCAGGATGGGAACCGGCTCCGTGATCCGGCGGCCGTTCAAAAGGATGGCGGCATACGGAGTGAGGAACCATCCATTTTCCCACGACAGCCGCGCCAAGGTGCCCTCCGCAGTGGAGGAAACCGCCAGCCCATCCGCATCCGGCAGGACATGGAGGTCGGGAAAAGCGGTCGCCGCCGCGAGGGCGGACACGGTGGACAGGTCCAGCCGTTCCTCTCCGCCGATGAGGATGTGGTCCGCTTCCTTCAGCCACTGGCTGTGCCGAGCGGGCCAGCGCAGGCCGGAGAAAACGAGAGGCTCCGGGCAATCGTGCCGGACGAACCAATGGCCGCCGCTTTCCATGGCGCGGAGCTTTCCACCGGGCAAGCCGCGCAGCGCGAGGTGGCCCGTCGGTGCGGGAGAGCTGGAAAAGGAAAGGATGCCGTCCTGTCCCACGGAGGATCCGCCGATGAACGCCGCGGCTTTTTCCAGCCATGGCCTGGTCCAGCCCAGCGAGGCGATCTTTTCCGCCAGCGGCGCGGCCAAAGACGGCGGCAGCGTGGCGGCGGCTTCCACCAGGTTGATGGTGAGATAGATCTGGTGTTCCGTGGCGGCGGGCGGTTCCACGGTGGAGGGGACTTCCGCGCGGCGCAGCATCACCTCCGAAACGAGTGCCGCACGGGCAGCAGGCAGGAACATCCCGATGCGCTCCTCCGTGTAGCGGCAGAACGCCTCCAGCGCCTCCGTATCCCCCGCCGCCAACCACGTCAGACAGCGGTAGACCGACTGCAGCACCGGATCCTCGAACGAGGCGGAGGTGGCGAGCGCGGTGATGGCGGAGGGCGCGGACATGGAAGGAAAAAGGGAGGACTTCCGCCCTCCCTTCCACGGTTCAGATGAGGTTCATCAATACCACGCGTATTGCAGCACGTAGTGGGCGCCGTTAAAGGTGCTGTTCGACATGGTGATCTTCACGAAGAAGGTTCCGGTGTAGATGGGGGTCACGCGGGCAACGGCGACCGGCTGGAGGTCGGAGTCGTTGGCGACGAGGTTGCCGTTGCCATCGAACACGGCGATGTCCACATCATAGGCGTCCTCGCAGCCACCGGCGGCCAGGATGTAGTTGTTCCCCGCGTGGAGCGTGGTGCGGATGACGATGGACTGGCCGCGCTTCAGAAGGCCGTAGGTGTAGGCCGGGCGGACGTTGAGCGAATATTGGCCCGCCAGCGTCTGGAACATCTGCGCGGCACGGATCTTCGCGCCGTTCACGGAGGCATCCGCCGTGCCGGGGATCCAGAGCAGCGCGGCCATGAGCAGGCCGGTGAACAGGGAGCGGAGAGAGTTGTTTCGGAAAGTTTTCATGGAGTCGGTTGGAAAGTGGTTCGGTGTGCGGGGATGGTTCACTTGTCCGGCAGCGCGCCCTTGGCGATCTCGGCGATTTTCTTCGTCGCTTCCTCGGAGACCGTGGCGTCCTCCGCCACGGAGACGAGAGGCTTCAGAGCGGCGAGACCTTTGCCCAGCGAGGCGATCTCCGGGGTGTCACGCGTCGCCTGGGGCAGCGCGTTGAACTTCGCTTCCAGCGTCTCCAGCAGGGAGACCTGGCGGAGCGCCTTTCCACCCTCGGGCGAGTAGGATTTCGAAAGCTGGCCGGCGAAGATCTCCACGCCGCGGGTCCAGCCGGCGATGAGCGCCACTGAGGCGGAGTCCGTGTCACCCAGCTCCTCCATGGTCTTGAGGGCGTCCTGGTAGGTCAAGTCCAGCGGCCCGGTCAGTTCCTTCCACTTTCCGGCGGCTGCCTTCGCCTTGATGTCGGCGGCGTGGGCGAGGACTTCCTCGGAAGCACCGAGCTTCGCGGCGGCCTGGAAGATATCGATGGAGGCCACATCCAGCAATTTCCCGTCCTCCGCCTGGATGGCGAGGAAGGCGTCCGCCACGCGGATGCCGAGGCCGATCGCGGCGAGGCGGCTGTCCTTCGAGCCCGCCAGCTCGGACGACTTGCGGGCGGCTTCCGCGGAGGCGGCCCAGTCGGCGGCCTTCGCGGTCTTCAGCACGGAGAGGATCTCGCCCGGCAGGGGCAGAATCTCCAGGGACGCCTGCTTTTCCTCCGCGCTGAGGGATGGCGGGGCTTTCGGAGCGGCCGGGGTGCCGCCGTTTTCCTGTGCCATCAGATGTCCGGTCTGGAGGGCTGCTGCGATGGCGGCGGAGCGCCAGAGGTATGCTTTCAATGGGGATGCTTTCATGTTGCCTGGTGGTGTATCTCCAACGTGCGTGCGCCGGATTTGTTAGAAGAAAATATGGGGACTGCGGACAGGTGGCCGCCGCCCCGTGGGTATGCCATGCGTTCGGACAGGGTGTCGAGACAATCAGATCATGCATCTTTGCGTATGGAATGGCGAACCGTCTGCGTTTAGATAAGTCATGATGATTTCCACAGGCACCACCCGGCGGACTTTCCTGCAGACCTCGTTCATGACGGCGGCGGCCATGGCCGCGATGGGCCGGGAGAACGGAGGAAAGTTGCGCGTCGCCGTGATCGGCCATACGGGGATGGGTGACTACGGCCACGGCCTGGACAAGATGTGGCTGGAGGTGCCGGGCGTGGAGATGGTGGGCGTGGCGGACGCGGGCGGACTGGAGAAGGCGGCGGCCAATCTCCCCGGGGTGAAGGGTTTCAAGGACTACCGGGAGATGCTGGCGGAGGTGAAGCCGGACATCGTTTCCGTGGCTCCGCGGCATATGGCGGAGCACCACGCCATGACCATGGCCGCCATAGCCGCCGGGGCGAAGGGCATCTATATCGAGAAACCTTTCTGCCCCACCCTGCGGGAAGCGGAGAAGATCGTGGAAGCGGCCGATGCGAAGGGAGTGAAGATCGCCGTGGCGCACCGCAACCGCTTCCACCCCGTCCTGCCGGTGGTGAAGAAATTGGTGGAGGATGGCAGGATCGGCCGGTTGCTGGAGATCCGCACGCGGGGGAAGGAAGACCACCGCGGCGGCATGCTGGACCTGTGGGTGCTGGGTTCCCACGTGCTGGACCTGGCGGTCTATTTCACGGGAGATCCGTTGTCCTGCACCGCCACCGTGCTGAAGGACGGGAAGCCGGTGGTGAAGGCGGACGTCGTGGAGGGCAAGGAAGGCAGTGGTCCGTCCGCCGGAAATGAAGTGCACGCCCGCTACGAAACGAAGTCCGGCGTACCCGTGTTCTTCGACTCCATCGCCAGCGCGGGGACAAAGGAAGGCGCGTTCGGCCTCCAGCTCATCGGCACGAAGGGAATCATCGACCTGCGGATCGACATCGAGCCGCTGGCCCACATCATGGAGGGGAACCCCGTGGTGATGTCGAAGGAACCGCGGGCCTGGGTGCCCATCAGCACCGCGGGCATCGGCGTGCCGGAGCCCATCGAAAAGCTGGGCCGGAAAGTCGGCGGGCATCTCGCTGCGGCGGAGGACCTCATCGCCTCCATGCGGGATGCGGAGCGACAGCCGCTTTGCTCCGCCGCATCCGGCGCGATGACCGTTGCCATGATCTCCGCCGTGATGGCTTCCCATGTCCGCGGCGGCGCACGCGTGGAAATGCCGCTGACGGAGAAAGGGAATCCCTTCGGCGGGTGGAAGTGACGGATGATGGGACACCCCACCCGAACCAGAGTGCTGTCATTTCGCGGATCTCGACCACCGCCCCATTCCAGGCATACTCCCCGCGTGCCCGCCCGCGTCGTCATTCCTGAAATCCTCGACCGCCTGCCCGCGGATGATCCGGAGGCGCTGCGCAGCCGGAGGGATCTGCGGCGCATCAATTTCTTCATGGGAAACGAGCGCTGGGTGCTGGCCACCGCGCGGCGTTTCCCCGAAGCCGCGGCCATGGGCATCACGGAGCTGGGTGCGGGGGACGGGCATCTCACGGTGGCGCTGGCACGGCTCCACCCGGAAACAAAGGTCACCGCGCTGGATCTGGCACCGCCACCAACGGATCTGCCGGAAAACGTGGTCTGGAATCAAGTCGACCTGTTCCGGTCCCCCACCCCGCCGCAGGGCGGCATTCTGATCGCCAACCTTTTCCTCCATCACTTCGAGGGAGATGCGCTGCAGGATCTGGGCAGGCTGGCGGAGGGCTTCCGTGTCCTCATTTTCTGCGAGCCGCTGCGGGCACGGCTCCCTCATCTGCTGGGCTACGCCGCCCACCCGTTCATCAACCGGGTCACCCGCCATGACATGCACGTGAGCATCGACGCCGGATTCTCCGCCAACGAGTTGCCACGGCTGATGGATCTATCCGAAAAACGCTGGATGATCGCAGAACATTCCACATGGCGCGGTGCGCTGCGCGTGTTAGGTTGCCGCGCTTGAACCGTGAAATCACCATCGCCGGAGGCGGACTTGCCGGATTGTCGCTTGGCATTGCCCTGCGCGAACGGAACATCCCGGTGACGGTTCTGGAGGCGGGTTCCTATCCGCGGCACCGCGTCTGCGGGGAGTTCATCTCCGGGGTGGATGAAAGCACGCTCTCCCGCCTCGGCATCCTGCCCCTCTTCGCCGACGCCCGCCGCCATGAGACGTTGATCTGGCATGAACGCGGGAAGGTCCTGCACCGCAACCGCCTGCCGGAGGCCGCCATCGGCATCTCCCGCCACGAGCTGGACGAGCGGTTGAGGCTGCGGTTCGAGGAACTCGGCGGTGACCTGAGAACGGGCAACCGCGCCCGCCCGCAACCCGCGGACGGGCTGGTATGGGCGGCGGGACGCAGGCCGCGCAACGGACGATGGATCGGCCTGAAGGCCCACGTCCGCGGACTGCCGATGGAAGCGGATCTGGAAATGCACGCCGGAACCAATGGCTACGCCGGGCTGGCCGGAGTGGAGGACGGCTGGGTGAATGTCTGTGGGCTGTTCCGGATCGACCGCAAGCTGGAGGCGAAGGGACCGGACCTGCTCACCGCCTATCTGGCCGCGGGCGGTCATCCACGCCTCGCGGAGCAACTCCGTGCCGCGGAGTGGCGCGAGGGATCTTTCTCCGGCGTCGCCGGGTTTGAGCTGGGCAGACAGCCCGCGGTCCCCGGCCTGCTGTGTCTGGGGGACGCGGAAAGCATGATCCCGCCGTTCACGGGCAACGGCATGTCCATGGCATTCCAGGCGGCGGAGGCGGCTGTCGGCCCGCTGGCCGCATGGTCCCATGGAGGCATCTGCTGGGAGTCCACCCGACACACCATCTCCTCCGACCTGCGGAAACTTTTCCGCCGCCGTCTTTCCACCGCGCTCTTTTTGCATCGCGTGCTGCTGAGTGACCGGGGCAGAACCCTGCTGCAGACACTCTCCTCCGCACGGCTGCTGCCCTTCAAGCCCGTGCTCTCCCTCGTCCGTTAGATCTCCGAAATGTTCCTCCGCTCCATCGCATCGGCCGTGCCCGAATACCCCTTCACCCAGGAACAATGTTGGCATGCGATGCGGGATGGAGGGCTGACCTCCACACTGAAACCGCGCTCCGCCGCTCTGGTGGAAAAGATCCTCACCGGCGGGAACTCCGGCATCGCCACACGGAACTTCGCCGTGCCGGACATCGTCCCGCTTTTCAGCCGCGGGCCGCAGCAACTCAGCGAGGACTATGAGCGGGAGGCCCCCGCACTGGCGGCGGATGCGCTATCAAAGGCCATCGGGAAAGCGGGCATCTCCGCTGCGGAGATCGACGCGTTGTTTCTCTGCACCTGCACCGGCTATCTCTGCCCCGGCGTGACCAGCCATGTGGCGGAAAAGCTGGGCCTGCGGCCGGACGTCTATCTGGCGGACTTGGTGGGACTGGGCTGCGGTGCGGCCATCCCCACCCTGCGGGCCGCCCACGGCTATCTGGCGGCGAATCCCGACGCCACCATCGCCGTGGTCGCCGTGGAGATCTGCTCCGCGGCCTTTTATGCCGATGATGATCCGGGCGTGCTCATCAGCCTTTGCCTGTTCGGGGATGGTGCTTCCGCTTCGGTCTGGTCCGGCAAGGGTCAACCGGGTGACTGGCAGGCGGGTGACTTCACCACGCTCCATTTACCGGAAGAACGGGAGAAGATCCGCTTCGTCAATGCGGAAGGGCATCTGAAAAACCAGCTCCACAAATCCGTGCCCGGCCTGGCCGCGGATGCGGTCGCAAAACTTTATGCCCGGCGCACGGCGGGTCCCGACCAGGTGCTGGCCCACTCCGGCGGGCGGGATGTGATCGACGCGCTGGAAAACGTGCTGCCCTTTTCCCTGACAGAGACGCGTGGGGTGCTGGAGCATCATGGCAACATGAGCAGCCCGTCCGTGCTCTTCGCGTTGGAAAAGCGACTGGCGTCGTCAGCGGACGACCGGCACCTCTGGCTCACCGCCTTCGGCGCGGGCTTCGCCGCGCATGCTTGTGAGATAAGGAAGGAGTGATGGCAGGGCAAAGGCGGAGGTAACAGCGCGAAGACGGCGACCGGTGATCGCCGCCACGTCAGCTCACTTCTTCTTTATATGCCAGATCTCGCAGATCTGGTTGCGCTCCGGGGAGCTGCCGCCGAAGCGGGTGGTCTGGCCGATGTAGACGGCCTGCACCATCTGGTCCGGACGCTTTACGGTGGAGACTGCCTGCGCGGCTGCAGTGGCGCGGTCGGAGGAAAGAACGCGGTTCGATTCCGGATTGCCGGTGGTCGAGGCGTAGCCGACGACGAAAATGAGATCGCCTTCCTCCACCTGCTCCACCAGACCGGGGATGGCCTGGATGTCCTCTGGGGTGAGTTCACTGGAGCCGGTCGGGAAATCGAGGGTGCGGAGGACACGTGCACCGAGCTTCACGCCGATGTCGCTGTAGGCGGTCATGTTGTCGGCATCTTTCGTGCCCTCCAGGCCGCGCAGCGTGCGGAAAAGTTCGACGGCGGCGGGCAGAAGCTCGCTCTCCGACTTGGCGAAGATGCGGAGCTTCGCGAGTTCCGCCTCCAGTTCCTTGACGCGTTTCTCGAAGAAGTCGCTGGAACGCTTGGCCTCGGCATGCTGGCGTTGGAGGTCCGCATATTCATCCTGGGAACGTCCTCCGGCGGCGGATGCCAGGTCACGCTGGACCTTCGCCAGTTCCGCGGCGAGGCGGTCACGCTGGCCCTTGATCTCCGCCACTTCCTTCTTCGCCAGGTCTCCGTCCGCGCCACTCACCAGCAGGCGGCTGAGTTCCGTCTGGAGGCGGTTGTTCTCCGCGGCGAAACTCTGCCGCAGCTTTTCCGAAGTGATCAGTTCGCCATTCTTCGCGTCCAGCGCGGCATCCTTCTCCTTCAGCATGCCCTGGAAACTGTGCGCCAGCCCGACGATGGACTCCGCATCCTTGGTGAGGCGCTTGGTGATGTCATCAATGGATTCGCCGCCGTTCTCCAGCGGACGCAGCCCCATGGACATGCGCTGGCGGTTCAGCTCGCCGCGCATGGCTTCCACCTCCGCTTTCATCGCGGAGCGATCTTCCTCAGAGTCCGCCTTCTTCTTCTGTCCGTTCATCACGACCAGCACCACCACCAGCACGGCGGCCACAAGCAGACCGACAACGACGAAGGGGGGAATCGCCTGCTTCGGCGCGGCATCAGCTTCATGGGCCTGCGGCGCGTCATTCGCAACGGCATCCTGCTTGACGATTTCCGCTTCTTTTCCGGCGATCGTGGATTCCGCGTTCTTCTCGGGGGTTTCTGGCATGGACGGAGGTTGGTCGGTCAGCCCGCCTCCTGTCAATGCCCCGCCAACCGGAGAAGCTCGGCCGGTCTGTCCAGCAGGTGCTCCGGCTGCTCCGCAGCGAGGCGTTCCCGGGTATTGAAGCCCCAGGTGACACCCGCACAGGGGATGCCGGCTTTCTTCGCAGCCTGGAGATCCCGCACCTCGTCACCGACGTAGAGCATTTCCTCCGCCTTCAACCCGTATTGCTTGCGGGTGGCATTCAGGTGCCGGGATTTCCCGGTGAGCTTCGAGGTGGAGGAAACGAAATCGAACAGCCCGCGGATGCCATGGCTGTCCAGGAACAGCTCCACATTGTCCACCGCGTTGGAAGTCAGGATGCCAAAGCGGTCCACCTGCGCGCGCAACGCGGGCAGCACCTCCCCCACCCCAGGGATCAATGGCAGCCCGGCGATGCTCCGCCGCATGGCCAGTGTCCCCTTCGCGATGAAGAAAGGGATCTTCGTCTTGGGGATCTTCATCTCCTCGATGAACTGGTTGATGGTGTAGCTGCGGAAGCCCTCCATCTCCTCGCGGTCGATCTGGCGGATGCCATAGGCCGGGCCGATCTCGTTGAAGATCCTCCGCCCTTCCTCCATGGTGTCCGCGATGGTGCCGTCGAAGTCGAATATGATGGTCTTGTATATCATCCGTTTGTCCACCCTAACACGGAATGGGGCTTCAAACGAGCGGCAAGTTGGGAAAGATGTCCTCATCCAGCCGTGAGGACTGCCCGTCCAGATGGCGGAGCAGCGCGGCGAAGGCGATCATGGCGGCATTGTCCGTGCACAGCGCGGGTGGCGCGATGGCCAGTGCGATGCCTTTTTTATCACAGGCCTGTTGGAACGCGGCCCGCAGCGCCTTGTTCATGGTGACGCCGCCAGACAGAGCGACCATCCGGTGGCCGGTGCGCTCCACCGCCTTCATGGTCTTTCCGACGAGGATCTCGATGACCGCCTGCTGGAAGGACGCCGCCAGATCCGGCAAGCGGATGTTCCCTTCCTCCCTCTGCAGGGTGTAGAGAACCGCCGTCTTCAGACCGGAAAAGGAGAAGTCCAGATGGGGATCATGCAGCATGGAGCGCGGGAAATCATAGGCTTTCACATCCCCGCCGACGGCGGCTTTCTCGATCTCCGGGCCACCGGGATAGGGCAGGCCGAGCATTTTCCCAACCTTATCGTAAGCTTCGCCCGCGGCATCGTCCCGGGTTCCGCCGAGCTTGGTGTATTTCCCCGCACCCTCCACCTCCAGCAGCAGCGTGTGGCCGCCGGAAACGATGAGGGCGATGTGCGGCGGCACCTGGGTCCCGCCGACGAATGGGGAAAGGAGGTGGCCCTCCAGGTGGTTCACGCCGAGGAACGGCCTGCCGAGGGCGCACGCCATCGCCTTCGCCGCCGTGCTCCCGATGAGCAGGGAGGAAGCGAGGCCCGGGCCGGTGGTCGCGGCGAAGGCATCGATGTCCGTGACAGCCACGCCCGCATGGGCGATGGCCTGATCCACCAGCGGCCGGAGGTTGAGCGAATGGTTCCGCGATGCCAGTTCCGGCACCACCCCGCCGTGCTCGCGGTGCAGCTCGATCTGCGATGATATCTCCGAGGAGAGGATGTCGGTGGTCTTTCCGGGTTCCCCGCGGAGGATCGCCACCGCGGTTTCATCACAGGAAGATTCGATCGCCAGGAGTAGTGCCACGCGCGGAGGCTAACGCCGGTTCCCGCCCGTGGACTAATAAAAAATGGAAGGATGCAAGCGGTCCGCTCCGTCCCCGCATCAGAGCCTCCGTCTGCGCAGTGCGAGGCCCAGCGAGGCACCGGCGAGCAAAAACGTGACGGAAGGCTCCGGGATGAGGGCGACGATTTCCCCGGTGTTCAGGATGGAAGCCCCGAAGGTTCCCGTCCGGAGGATGCCGTCCACCTCGGGATCGACGAAGAAGATCTTCGACAACTGGCTGCCGGTGACACCGTTCGCATCACTGCCGATGAAGAACCGGTCGGATCCGTTGCCGGCCGCATTGCCATTCCAGTTGAGGATGGTAAGGCTGCTGCTCCAGGTTTGGTCCGCGGAGGACGCCATGCGGATGGTATTGGCAAGTCCGACGAGATCGAGCGTGTTGTCTCCCAAGAGGATCAGGCGGCCCATGGTCTCCGTCTGGTTGCCGACGGTGATGATCCTGCCATTCTCCAGCGTGATGTCCGCCGCATTGTTGATGACCTCGGTGGACTGCAGGCCCAGAGTGGAGTTGGCCACATGGATGGCGGTGGTTGCGGTCAGACCGCCGCCTCCGACCAGCAGCCTGCCCCCTTCAATGCGGGTGGTTCCGCCGTAGTCGTTGGTCCCGGTCAGTTCCAGCGTTCCGGAGCCGGTTTTCACGAAGCGCGAAGCAATGCCGGTGCCGGTGAGGCCCCCGGAAAGACGGGCGTCCACGGCTGCGGATCCATTCTCCACCTCGACGGTTCGCGAGCGGCCAGCGAGGTCGATCCTAGATTGGAAATCGAGGGTGGCGTCCGAGCGGACAGAGGAGAGGCGGAAGGTGAAGTCCGCGTCCTCGTTGGAGTTATTGCTGAGGAAATTCGCAGCCCCCCAGGTGACGGATGCCCCCAGCGACACTTTCCGCTCCGCACCGTAGGCGCTGAAACCCGCATCGCCGGTGAGACGGAAGTTGGTGGTGGTCCGGTCGAGATCGAGCGCCCCACCGCCATTGAGGTTGGCACCGATTTCGAACACGCCGCTGTTGATCCGGTGGGCGGCGCCGTTCAGGGTGAGGGGCGCGGTGGGCGCGTAGCGGAACAGGCCGCCGTTGAGGACGAACTCTCCGTTCGCCCCTGCGGCCAGTCCATTGCCGGTGTAGTTGGTGAAACCCGTCCCGCCCACCAGCAGGTAGCTGGTGCTGCCGAACGAACTGCTGATGTTCAGGTCCGCTCCTTCCAGATAGTTGTGGATCCACGTGGACTGGGCGATGCCGCCGCCTGCTCCGCTGATATTCACATCATGCCCGCCGGTGAACAGGATGCCCCTGCCCGTTCCATCCGAGTTGAACGTATGCCCGGCGGCTCCGAAAACCAGATTGATGGCCCCTGCGGTGGAGTCGAAGGTCATCGTCTGGTACCTCAGCGCGGCCCCGGTGGTGTAGTCGCCGGCACCGAAGCGGTAGTTGGTCGTGTTGCTGGTGACATTGCTGAAAGTGCCGGTGGATACCTCGGTTTGCCCGGAGAGTTGTCCGATGGCACCGGTGGCGGCGTCCCGTGTGGCGAAGCCGTAGGAACCGGCATTCCCCCTGACGACCATGTTCGCCCGCGTGTTGTTGTTCGCCATCAGGAGATTGTTGCTCCCCGTGCCCATCGTGGTGCCAAGGGCGGTGGCAGTGAGGGAATTCGCGTTCCCGGCAAGATCGATGAGGACGTGCCGCTGGCTCTGGGTGGTGGCGGTCAGCGTGGAGGCGGTGAGCGCCATGCCTCCGGTGATCCTCAAGGTGGCGAATCCGTTCTCGGTTTCCGACAGGCTGAGGGTGCTGATGGTTTTCGCGCCGCTGCCGAGAACCTCCAGGGTGCCGTTCTGGAGGGTGACCTGGCCGGTGGCGGAGATAGGGTTTTTCCCGCCGGAGTAGTCGAGGACGAGCGTGCCGCCACGCACGGTGGTGATGCCGGTGTGGGTGTTGTTTCCGGAGAGGATCCATTTTCCGGAGCCATTCTTGATGATGGCGGTGGTGTTGGTGCCGGTGGTGACGTTGGCCAGGTTGAGCCCCATCCGGTTGTCATCCTTGTTGTAGCCGGTCAGATAAAGCGTCCTGGCACCGTTTTCCGCGCCCATGGTCCCGGCGTTGTTGAACACCAGCGCGCCGGTCCCGGAGGCCTCGATGGTGGACGAGGCGGTCATGTTGAACAAGCGGTCGGTGGTGCTGCCCGCACCGGTGTACTGGAGGCGGCCTCCGGCGAGGATGATACCGTTGACCACATTCCCCGAAGCGCCCATCGCGCTTGCCACTCCGCCATTCCTGATGTCGGAAACGGAAAGGGTGCCGCCGGCGATCTGGGTGCCGCCGGTGTAGGTGCTCTGCCCGGTGAGGAAGAGCGTGTTCGTGTCCGCCTTGGTGAATCGCGTCGTACCGGAGTCCGGCAGGACGCCCCCGTAGCTGAAGTCCCCGTTGGCGGTGCTGATGCCGAAGTAGCTGGTGCTGGCATAAGTCACGGATGAGGACGCCCGGAACGCCGCGATGTCCGCCGCGCTGAAGCCGGTCCCGCCCGCACGGACGATGAGGGCCGCATTGGTCGCCACGCTGACATTTCCCGTGAGACGGCCGGGAGCCGCGAGAACCAGGCCACCCTCGCTGATGGTCAGGCCACCGGCGGCGTTGATGGTCCCGGTGAGCAGCAGGTTGTTGCCGCTGGTCTTGAACAGGCGTTGGCTCGAGTTATAGGTCCCCTCATAGGTTCCGCTCCCATTGTTGGTGTCCAGGGCGATGAACGCGCCCGTGGCGAAGTTGGCCCCCGCGATGTGGGCGTCGATCTGCGCGGAAGTCATCCCGCCGTTCATGCGGAAACTCAGGGTCGCACCGGCAGCCACGGAGATGGTGGACGGAGCCACGCCCACCGCGCCGAGGCGCAGGGTGCCTTCATTGATCCGGGTGGTCCCGGAGTAGGTGTTTGCCCCGTTCAAGGTCCAGACGCCGGAACCTGTCTTGAGGATGCTGAGGACGCTCTTGGTTTCATCGGGACCGCCGGCCGCGTTGCCGATGACGCCTCCGATGTAGCTTCCCGTGTTGCTCCCCGTCAGTTCGAGGGTTTGCTCGCCGAGTTCCGCCGCAAGGGTGACGTTATTGTTCACGAAGAGCGCCTGGGCGGTCCCGGTTCCGGTGGTGCGGGCACTGTTCCATTTCTGGCCGGTGGCGAGCACGACATCCACCCTCTGCCCATCCGTGCCGGAGCCGATGGTGAGGCCGCCACTGTAATGGTTGATTCCCTGTGCGCCGATGGTAAGCGTCCGGTTCGCACCCTCCCCCAGCAAGGTGTGGACGTTGGTAGCCGCTCCGGAAATGGTTTCCAGCCCTGCGACCGTCTGGTTGGCATCCAGTCTGACGTTGATCGCGCTGGTGGAAAAAGAAAAGGTCGCCACATCCGTGGAGGAAGGGGGATTTCCACCCGCCCAGTTGGTGCCGAGGGACCAGACGCCGTTGGTGGCACCGGTCCAGTTGATGGGATCCGCGTGGGCGCTGATGGCCGCCACGGCGACCGATAGCGGCAAAAGTACACGCGGGAACAGAGAGAGACGGGAGGGTTTCATCGGGGTTTATCGAAAAAGGCCGGGCTGATCCTTTCTCACTTCTGCGAAAAAAGGGTCACGGTTCGCAAGAAAATTACCAATCCCGCCGGAGGGATGATTTTCCTCCGGCGCGAATCGTACAACGGTGGACCTGCCCTGTCCGCGACAACAGTGTGTCACCAGAGAGGCAGGACTGAAATTCTCCGTCCCTGCTATTCCTTCACGGAGATGTTCCGGAATTTCACCGGATCACTGTGGCCGGCGAAGCCGAAGAAGCCGCTTTTGCGGTCCTTGCCCGGGTGGGCCTTGCCATCCATGAAGGTTGCGGCATCGAGCTTGGAAAGGTCGGTGTCGAGGATGGTCACACCGTTGAGTTCCACACGGATGGTGGAGCCTTTGACGGTGACTTCCTGGAAGTTCCACTCCCCCGCCGGGCGGGTGTAGCCGCGGTGGGCCGGCGCCATGCCGTAGGCACTGCCATGGAACTGCCGGGGATCCAGCTTGGCGTATTTCTCCGCGTTGTCGTCCAGCACCTGAAGCTCGCACATGGCGATCTGGGATGGATTCCCCTCTCCGGGATGGCGGATGGCGAGGCCGTTGTTGCCGCCGGGCGGGGTGTTGAACTCCATGCGGGCGGAGAAATCGGAAAGTTCCTTGTTCCAGTAAAGGGTACCGCTTTTCCCTTCCTTTATGAGGATGTTGCCGTCCCGCACCTCATGGTCCGCCACATCACCGGCCCAGCCATCGAAGTCCTTTCCGTTCCAGATCGGCTTGAAGCCGTCGCCACCCTTGGAAGCCAGGATGGTGTTCGCCTCCTCCGGCTTGAGTTCCTTCAGGAAGATGTTCCGCCAGCGGATCTCCCCGCCATGGGTCTGGAGCTGGATGGGACCGTGGGATGGCACGGGCACCTTCCGGTCGTAGTAATTCTCCATCACCACATGATCGACCACCAGCGTGTCGTTCAGCCAGACACTCACGCGGCTGCCGACCATGACGATGCGGAACTTGTTCCACTCACCGAACGGCTTGTCCGCCTTCACCAGCGGATCTTTTCCGGGTGCGCCGGGAGAGTTGTTCCAGAGACCGCCGGAACCGAGCGGCTTGCCCAGCTTCACTGACTTCTCGTCATTCTCGGTGGAGTCCCAGATCTGCACCTGTGGCACGCCGCGCAGATAGACGCCGGAGTCCGCCTTCGGGACGGTCTTGTATTCCAGCAGCAGCTCGAAGTCGCCGTAGTCCTTCGTGGTCGTGGCATAGTCGCCGAAGCCATCGTTCACCAGCTCTCCGTTCTCCACACGCCAGTGGGGCTGGCCGTCCTTACCCGGCTGGGTCATGGTGGCGGTCCATTTGTCGATCTGGGCGTTCCGCTCCGCTTCCGGCATGGCGAGCAGCTTGCGGTGGTCGAAGGTGCTGCCGCCGCGCCATCCGTCGAGGCTGGTTCCATTGAAGAGGCTGACGAAGCCCTCCGGCGGCTGCTCCGCCGCCAGGGATAGGGTTGTGAGAAGCGTGCCGAGGACGAGATGGCGGGCGGTTTTGAGCGGATTCACGATGGATGTTGTTGCTGGGGTTTTCCGTAGGTGGAAGAAAACGTCCGGTCGGGACCGCGACTTCTCTCTTTTCCCACCGATTTCGAGCGTTTTTATCAAGAAATGGCAAACTCTCCCGTGGAGATGCGTTACCACGTCTCCGACCTTGCCGCCTTCCACCCAGGCTGGTATTTCCATCGGCCTGAATCATAGCCCGCCATTCATCCCGTGAAACCCGTCAGAGAACAGATCCCCTCCTCCGCATCCGCCGAGATCGTTTTCTGCGAACGCATCCGGGGGAAGGACTTCGGCTGCCTGTGGCATTTCCATCCGGAGTATGAGCTGACGCTGGTGCTGTCCGGCGGCAGCTCACGGTGGATCGGCGACAAGATCTCCCCCATCACCAAGGGGGATCTCACCTTCATGGGGCCGAACCTGCCGCACGACTACCGCAACGATTCCGTGGCGGGATCCCCCGTGAAGAAAGTGGATGCCATCACCGTGCAGTTCCATCCATCGTTCCTCGGCGCGGACTGGCTGGAGCATGCGGAGATGGCTCCCATGCAGCGCCTTTTCCAACGCTCGCTGCACGGCCTCCAGATCACGGGAAAGACCCGCGATGAAGTGGCGGCCATGATGCTGAAGATGCCCGCCGCGAAGGGGGTCCGCCGCCTGATCCTGCTGATGGAGATCATGGAGCGCCTCAGCCTGTCCCGGGACTTGGTGCGCATCTCCTCCCCGGGTTTCACCCCAGAGATCCAGTCGTCCGACAACGACCGGATGGAGAACATCTCGCGCTTCATCGAGGCGAACATCGAGCGCCCCCTCTACCTGACGGATGTGGCCCGCAACGCGGGGATGACCGGCGTGACCTTCAGCCGCTACTTCCGCTCAAGGACGGGCAAGACATTTCCCGACTACGTGAACGAGCTGCGCGTAGCCCGCGTCTGCCGCCTGCTGGCGGAAACGGAGGACACCATCAGCGAGATCGCCTGGAATTGCGGGTTCGACTCCATGGCGAACTTCCAGAAGCAGTTCCGCCGCATCCACGGCTGCACGCCGAAGGCCTACCGCCAGAAGGCGCACAGGCAGGAGTGATCTCCGGCCTCTCTTTTTCCCACGTGACCTGAAAGAGGATCACTATGACGGAAAACCGTTCACGCTTCCGCGGTGTGTCCGCGTATGAATGGGACGGTTCCCATCATGAAAAAATACAACGTCGGCATCATCGGATATGGCTGGGTGGCCACCGCCCACATCCCCGCCATCAATGCCTCGCGCCAGGCACAGGTCACCGCCATCTGTTCCTCCCGCCCGCAGGATGACGCCGCGCTTTCCGCGAAGCATGGCGGGACCATCCGTTCCTACACGGATCTCGATGAGATGCTGGCGGACCCCGACATCCACATCGTCTCCATCTGCAGTTACTCCGGCCTGCACGCGGAACACGCCATCAAGGCGGCCCAGGCGGGCAAGCACCTCATCATCGAGAAGCCCATCGCCCTGTCATGGGAGGACTGCCAGCGGGTGGAGGAAGCCGTGGCCGCCGCCGGGGTGAAAGTCTGCGTTTGTTTCGAGTGCCGCTTCTCCAGCCAGCTCCTCGCCACCCGTGCGGTGATCGACCAAGGACTGCTGGGTGACCTGCACTACGGGGAGGTGGACTATTTCCACGGCATCGGCCCGTGGTACGGACAGTTCGAGTGGAATGCGAAACGGAACGGCGGCGGCAGCGCGCTGCTCACCGCCGGCTGCCATGCCCTGGACGCCCTGCTGCTCTGTCTCGGGGGTGACGTGCAGTCCGTCTCCAGCTACTCCACGAAATCAAAGAGCCCCATCTTCGGGCCTTATGAATACGATACCACCAGCGTGACCATCCTCCGCTTCGCGGATGGCCGGGTGGGCAAATGCTCCGCCGTGGTGGACTGCCTGCAGCCCTACTACTTCCACACCCAGCTCTGCGGCAGCGAGGGCAGCCTGCTTGATGACAGGTTCCACTCGATGAAGCTGAAGACGGACAAGTCCGCGTGGAGCAAGCTTTCCTTCAAGGCGCTCGATTCCGGCGACGTGACGGACCATCCCTACCAGACCCAGTTCCAGGCATTCCTCGACACGCTGGACGAAGGGAAGGACATGCCGCTGACGGACCTGAAAACCGCCCTCCACACCCACCGCATCATCTTCGCCGCGGATGAATCCGCCCGCACCGGCCGTCCGGTCGATCTCTGACGCCCACCTTCTTCCCTGAAACTCATGCCACGCAAAACCAGCGCCCTCGCCCCCGGATGGTGGGACTACACCACCCTCGACCTCTCCATCATCGAGGAAGCCGCCGCCCTCACTCCGGACGCCCTGCTCAAGCTGTCCCGCCCCGGTTTCACCGTGACATTCCATGACACGCTGGAGGATTTCTACTGCGCGCAGGCGCTCGAATACATCGAGGCATGGCGGCAGGCCACGCCTGACAACCCCACCGGCATCTGCGGCCCCATCGGCCCGACAGAGCAACTGCCACTGGTGGCCCGCATGGTGAACGCCCTGGACCTGAAACTCCACGACGCCCACTTCTGGGGCATGGATGAATGGATCATCGATGGCAAGGTCCCGTCGGTGGACCACCCGTTGTCCTTCGAGCGGTGCGACCGTGAGCTGTGCTTCAACCGCATCCGCCCGGAGCTGGTGATGCCGGATGCCAACCTACACTTCCCCACGGAGAACCATGAGGTGTTCGAGAAGACCTGGGATGCGGGGATCCGCTGCGTGGTCATGCAGGGCGGCCAGGGGGATGTGAAACACTGGGCCTTCAACGATCCCCTGCCGCGCGCAGGTGCCTACGCCGACGCACCTCCCACCCCGGAGGAATACCGCAAGCTGAAGACCCGCATCGTGGATCTGCACCCGGTCACCATCGCCCAGAACGCGCGGACCTCCGGCGGAGGAAATGTTTCACTGGTGCCCACCCGTGCCGTGACAGTGGGACCGCGCGAGACCTGGCTGGCGGACCGCGTGTCCATCTGGCAGGCAGGCGTCCATGACAACCCCTTCGGCCAAAGGCTCACCGCGCTGATGATCTCGAAACGCTACATCGACACGGCCGTGCCGATGTCATTGCTGGCGGACCATCCGGACGTGCAGTTCCACTACTACCGCGGCGGCCTCGGCACCTGCGCGGTGGAGATGCATTGATCCAGTTCGCAAAAGAAGCTGCGGACCGTTGGGGTCTCTCTTGGGCAGGGACCGCATTCCATGCGGTCAGGCTGGGGAGATTTCCATTCTCCCGGGATCCCCTTCTTATGAGCACACTCCCCCCCCCAATTCTCCGGGAGGCAAGTCAACCGGATGCCGGGATAGCCGGACATTATCCGCCGTTCCCCGCCTGACCGCATGGAATGGAAGCGAAGCGGACATAGCGGCTATGCCGCTATGCGGTCCCTGCCCCCTTTTCCTAGAAACTATCGGGACTGCGCTGGCTTCGCCCCGCCTTTCTCCATCCACCACAGATAACCGAACGCCAGCAGGTAACCCGCGAGTTCGACCGCCTTCGTCCAGTAGTTCAGCCGGGTGTCACCACCGTGGCAGCCGCAGGAAATATCGAGGTTCTTCGACCATGCCCAGCCGACGGCGGTGACGAAGGTCAGCACCAGTCCGGTCATCGCAAGGAGTGTTCCCTTCCGCAGCACGCCCAGCATCAGGCAAAGCCCACCGATGACCTCCACCCACGGCACCGTGTAGGCCGCCACCGCATCCAGCGGGGCGGAGACGAGCTTGTAGTTGCCCACATCCCGGGTGAAGCGGTCCAGCCCGGTCACGAAAATCTTCAGACCGCCGCTGTAGGTGAACCACGCTCCCAGCGCGATCCGCAGCACCAGCGCGGCCAGTTCCGGATTGTTCTTCGGGATCGGGTGCACCGGATCAGACGGGTTGCAGGAAACGGCGCTGGGCCTCGGCCTCCGGGTTGAGCGGGACCGTATCGAGTTCCCCCACCGTGTCCGCCAGCAGTTCCTCGCGGAACTTGGCGATGATCGCCTCCACCGGCCAGGACGATGCCTCGCCGAACGCGCAGATGGTCCGCCCGTCGATCTGATAGGCCACGCTTTCCAGAGTCTCAATGTCCTTCGGGGTAGCCTCCCCGGCCACCAGACGGTCGGAAATCTTGCGCATCCAGGTGGAACCCTCACGGCATGGCGTGCATTGGCCGCAGGATTCGTGCGCATAGAAAGCGTTCAGGTTGTTGAGCACCCACGACATCTTGCGCGTGTCATCCAGAACGATCACCCCACCGGAGCCGGCCATGGAACCGCAGGCCGCCAGCGTGTCGAAGTCCATCTGGATGTCCCAGAATGGCAGGTCGCGGGTGGAGCCGTCCGGGTTCTTCAATTTGAATACCTCATCGCAGCGGAGGATCTTCGAGGAAGATCCGCCGGGGATCACCGCCTTGATCTCGCGCCCATCCTTCGGACCACCGCAGAGGTCGTAGATCACCTCGCGCATGGTGAGCTTGCCCACCTCCACCTCGAAGTAGCCCGGGTTCTTCACATCCCCGGAAATGCAGAGGATGCGCGTGCCGGTGTTCCGCGCCACGCCCAGCTTGGCATACTCATCCCCGCCCATGCGGACGATGTGCTTCACATGGCAGAGCGACTCCACGTTGTTGACGATGGTCGGGCACATGTAGAGGCCCAGGGCAGCAGGGAAATAGGGCGGCTTGATCCGTGGGTAGGGACGCTTCCCTTCAAGCGACTCGATCAGGCCCGTCTCCTCACCGCAGATGTAGGCACCCGCACCGCGGTGGACGTAGATCTCCACGTCAAAGCCGGAGCCGAGCACGTTCTTGCCGAGAAAATTGTGCGCGCGGGCTTCCTCGATGGCGCGCTCGACGATCAGCGCGGCCTCCGGGAACTCCTCGCGGATGTAGATGTAGGCGACATGCGCTCCCACCGCGAAGCAGGAGATGACCATGCCCTCCACGAGCTGGTGCGGATCCTGGTGGAGGATGTAGCGGTCCTTGAAGGTGCCCGGCTCGGACTCGTCACCGTTGCAGATCAGGTACACCGGCTTGGTGTTGTTCGGCGGGATGAAGGTCCACTTCATGCCCGTCGGGAAGCCCGCACCGCCACGGCCGCGCAGACCGGATTTCTTCACCTCCTCCGTGATGTCCTTCGGGGCCATGGTGAAGGCCTTTTTCAGGTCATCATAGCCGCCATCGTTCATGTAGGTGCCGATGGACACATCCCAGCCTTCCCGGTCCACGTTTTTGAAGATGAGCCGGTGCTCGCGTGGATGGGGTTGCTTGCCTTCCTTGTAGGTGATCATGGGGTCTGGGAAATGGTGGGGATTCTCTCCAACAGGAGTCCGTAGGGTATGAAGCGTTCGAAGTCGGAAATATTCCGCGTGGCCACCGGCTCGCGCGAACAAAGTGCGGCGGCGGCGATCATGCAGTCGGCGTGGGATCCGCGGCGGCGGCCGGTCTGGTGGAACAGCCGGGATGCCTGCTCCGCATGGTCTTCATCGAAAGGACGCACTCCTCCGGCCAGCACGGCGCGTACCGCGTCCTTCTGGGAAAGCGTGTGCGGACCGTTCAGAAACTCGGACCAGGCAACGGCGGAAGCGGTGAGCACCTCGCCTTCCTCCAGCCACTGCTTCACCACCTCCACCTGCGGCGGATAGGCGGTGACCAGGTCGATCAGGATATTGGTGTCGAGATGGATCATGCTTCCCACCAGTATTTCTTCGCCTCCCGCTCCGCCCGCAGGTCAGCACGATAGGCAGCGGCTTCTTCCCGGAGCACACCGCCACCTCCCTGCAGCCAAGCAAGAGCCTCCAGCGGAGACGGAGCGGCCTTCTTCTGGTCCAGCCGTTCCTTTGCCTCCTGCACGGCACGACGGATCACCCCGGCCTTCGAGGTGTCCCAATATTTGCTCAATTCCTCGAGCAACTGGATGGTCAAGCCATCCAGAGCCATGCTGGTGCGGGTCAGTTTGCCAAGATCACGGTAGTTGATGCTCATGTGGTAATTATTACCTCAATATTTACCGCGCCACAAGTCTTTTATGCGGGATACTTCCCCAACAGCCCCTCCGCCTTGTCCGGGGAAATACCCTCGTGGAAATCATCATTCACCATGCAGACCGGCGCGGAACCGCAGGAGGCGAGGCACTCCGCAAACTCGACGGAGAACTTGCCACAGGGCGAAACCGAGATCGGATGATGGTGGGAATCGCTGTTGGAACGGTCGATGCCCGTCAGTTCGCAGAGTTTCTCCATCAGCTCGTAGCTGCCGCCCATCGCGCAGGACAGCGTGCGGCAGACACGGATGTGGAACTTGCCCGGAGCGGACTGGCGGAAGCCGGGATAAAAGGTCACGACCTCCACCACCTTGATCGGCTCCAGGTCCAGCTTCGCCGCCACCCATTCGATGGCGGCCGCGGAGATGTAGCCGAACTTGTGCTGGACGATGTGGAGCAGGGGCAGCGTCGCGGAGCGCTTGCTGGCCGGATAATGGGAGATCCTTTCATCGGCCTCCGCCTCGAGTTCCGGTGTCACCGCGAACGGTGGATAGAACGGCGTGCCCGGTGTTTCATGGGACGCGATGGTTTCTTCGAGGATGGAACCTGACATGGATGAAAATCGTTTTTCCGGCGCGGGGCCGTCTGTTCGTTGCTACTTCAGGAGGGACTCAAGGTGGTTCATCACGGAAGCCGGTCCCATGTATTTCCCATCGACGTAGCTGGTCTTGATGAGTTTGCCCTCGGTGTCGGTGAGGACCAGGTTCGGGATGCCGGTGCCGGGATGCTTGAACTCCTTCTTGAACCTGTCCGCCCTGGAGAGCTTCAGTTGCGGCCACTGCATCTTGAATTCCGCGGCGTAGTCCTCCATCGCACCTTCGTCGGAGTCGCTGGTGATCAGCACGACCTCGAAGTCGTTGGTCTTCGGACGGTACTCGTTGTAGAATTTGACCAGCGACGGGGTGAACTTGTGGCACGGACCGCACCAGGAAGCGGTGTAGTAGAAGAGGTAATACTTCTCCGGGCGGACCGGATCACCGTGACGCTTCAGGGATTTTCCATCCAGTTTCACCAGATTGCCTTCAAAGGCTTTGTCGAAAACGGAGGTCGTGGTGGCCGCAGCCGCTTCACCGGCAGGAGCCTCCGCAGGTTTCCAATCCGCCAGCCGTTGCGCATCCGCCTCCGAAAGGGCGGAAGCCTTGATGGAGACGGTCTTGCCGTTCTTCATCTTGAACTCGCCGGTCTTCTCACCGCCGCTCTCACTGACGGAAACGAGTTCCAGTTCGGCGGCCTTTCCATCCTTGCTGGTCCAGGTTTCGAAGCCCGCGAAGGCGGAAACCGAAAGCAGGCCGGAGACGACGGGAATGAGGAGGGAGGTTTTCATGGTGGCTCTCACTTAGCATCAACGGTCGCACTCGCCCATCACGAAATCGAGCGAGCCGAGGATGGCGGGAATATCCGAAACCATGTGTCCGGGCAGCAGCTTGGAAACGATGGCCAGATTGCAGAACGAGGGGCTGCGGATCTTCATGCGGTTCGGCACGCCGCCGCCCTTCGAGTGGATGTAGAAGCCAAGCTCACCCTTCGGGTTCTCCGCCGCGAAATAAACCTCTCCGGCCGGAGCGTCGATGCCCTGGGTGGAGACGATGAAATGGTGGATGAGTTCTTCCATGGACATGAGCACGCGCTCCTTGTCCGGCAGGATGCTCTTCGGATCGGCGAGGTTCACCGGCCCGGATGGCATGGCGTCCAGCACCTGGCGGCAGATGCGGATGGACTGCCTCATTTCCTCCATCCGGATGAAATAGCGGGAGTAGCAATCCCCCTCCTCCATCACCGGCACATCGAAATCATACTTCTCATAGCCCAGGTAAGGGCTGTCCTTCCGCAGGTCCCGCGGCACGCCGGAGGCCCGCAGGTTCGGGCCGGTCATGGCCCAGGAAATGGCGGACTCACGGGTGATGACACCGATGTCCACCATCCGGTCGAGGAAGATCTTGTTCTTGTCGAGGAGCTTGGAGATCTCACCAATCGCCACTTCGCATTCGTCGAGGAAGCGCCTGACGGACGACTCGAAGCCGGGAGGCATGTCGCGCAGTTGGCCGCCCACCCGGGTGTAGGAGGTGGTGAAGCGCGCGCCGGTCAGTTGCTCGCAGAGGTTGTAGATCTTCTCACGCTCGGTGAACGTGTAGAGGAAAACGGTCATCGCGCCCACGTCCATCGCGCAGACACCGACGCCCAGCATGTGGGCGGAAATGCGGGCCAGCTCACAGCAGAGCACCCGCAGGGCCTGGCCGCGCGGAGGCAGTTCCCAGCCCATCAACTTCTCCACGGCCATGGCGTAGGCCACGTTGTTCGCCAGCGGAGCCAGATAGTCCAGACGGTCCGTGTACGGGACGAACTGGTTGTAGTGCATGTTTTCCGCGATCTTCTCATCCCCGCGGTGAAGGAATCCCACATCGGGATCCGCCTTGATGATGACCTCACCATCAAGTTCCAGGATGAGGCGCAGCACGCCGTGCGTGGCAGGATGGGAAGGGCCCATGTTGAGCACCATCCGCTCCCCCATCATATCATCCGTCTCCGCGTGGTATTCTTCGGCGGCTTTGGCGGCACGGCCAAGCGTGTCCGGCACCTCGTAGTCGGTGGTGATATTGCTCATGCGGATTCGGGCGCACCAATAAGCACCCAAAGACAGATGGTGGGCAAGGGCTTTGTGAAAATTTTCACAAGCTTCAGCGACCGTACCGCTCGCGAAACTGCTTCAGCAAATCATCCACGCGGTCATCCCCATCGACGGTCGGTTGCGACGGACCCGGCTGGGGTTGATTCGGCTGGGGCGGAGGCGGAGGACCAAAGCCGGCCGCTGGAGAAGCCGGCTCGAAAACCGGTTCAAACACCGAACCATAGACCGCAGGCGGCGGAGCGGACTCATCCTGCGCAACCGGTTGAAAATAGGGCGACGCGACCTGGAAGGCCGGAGGCGTGTTTTCAACGGGAGCCTCCGTTGCGATCTGCTCCTGTTGGAAGGGCGGTTGGAAAAACGTGGAATCCTTCAGGAAACCCGGCACCGGTTCGCTGCTGAATGGCTCATTCCGGGCAGGTTCATCCAGCACCTGGGCATCATAGACCGATCCACCACCCCACTGTTGCGGGGGAGAAGTGCCAGGCCCGGCCACCTCCACTTCCTGAACCGGGAAAAAGCCCGTTGCAGGTTCATCGATCACGGCGGTGAAGAACGTCACGGGAGCCTGCTCCGGCTCCTTCGTGAACAGGGCCTCGTCTTCCACCGGGGAATGCTCCGGGAGAGTCGGCGCTCCCACCTCGGGAACCTGCTCGGTTTCCGCGAAGGCCGCGGCAGCCGGCTCCAGCTCCGCCTTGTCATTGACCGCCTTCATCCAGGCGGTTCCCGCCGCACGGATCAACCCGCGGGCATGGCGCTCGGAAGCATCGATACGCCCGAACACTTCCTTGCCCAAGCCCGGCACGCGGGACTCGAACAGCGCGATGATGTCATCATCGGTCAGTGGATCCAGTTCGATCAGAACCTCGGACAAACGGTCCGCGAGGCCTCCGCTGAGGCGGGGTTTGAACGCGTTCTCCCACACGTCCTTGTTCAGGGAAATGATCACATCCACCCGCTCCGCCTGATGGCGGATGCCACCGATGAAGGCGGCGAAAGCAAGAGCCGCCGTCTCATCCGCGGAGAAACCTTCAAGATCATCCGCCACCAGCACCACCCGCATCAGCAGGGAAACCAGTGCCAGCAGCGAGGTCAGCCGCTCCATGGCAACGCCTTCCGTAACCGCCTCCCCGGCCACTTCCAGGCCCAGCGCACCAGCCCGGCCGGGATGGTCCACCGGAGTAGCCGCGTAGCGGAAAAACGCGCTCACCCAGAATGAAACCTCCCTCACCGGCAGGCCGCAGCGTTGCGCCAGCTCCATGCTCAGGCGTGGCCCCAGCACTTCGAAATTCTCCCTCGCCCAGTGGGCGGTGACCGCATTCGGGTGGTGGAAATCAAACGTCTCCACCGGCCGGTTGCGCAGCGCGGCAAGCGCCCCTTCCCTATCCTGGCACGGCACCTCGCCGGACACCACCAGCGGTTGCAGCGCATAGGAAAAAAGCCGGCGGACCACCAGATCCAGCACCGTCAGCCCTCCGGCCGCAGGGAGCGCCCTGCCCAGCCGGTTCAGCGCATCCTCGGTGACCGAAATGGCACCCACCCGGCTCCCGGACGGATGCAGCGGGATGAATTCATGACTGCCGCCGAGCTGGTGCTGGACCCTGGAAAGGAGGTGGGTCTTTCCATGACCGGCGCGCGGCGCACGCAGGAGGATGCAGCGGCCCTGCCTGTCCGTTTCCACGTCCAGCGTGGAGAGCAGCTCATCATGAGCCTTGCGGTTGACCATCTCTGCATGGGAGGCGGGAAGCCGCCCGAACGATTCGAAGAGCGTTTGAAAGGGATGATCGTTGGCCATAGGGGGCATGGAAATTTAGCTTGCGGGAAAGGTGGTGGATCATCGCCGTCTTCACAAGCTTTCAGACGAGAATCTCGAAAAACCGGAATGAATCCCCCCATCTGTTTGAAATCTCTCGCATCACCTTCCATACCCACCACAAACTAACCCTATGACCGCTTCCCTCGTGATGACCGTTCTCGGCCCGGACCGCCCCGGCCTTGTCCGCACCCTCTCGGACATCGTCGCCACCCATGGCGGAAACTGGCTGGAAAGCCGGATGGCCCGCCTGGCCGGACAATTCGCCGGCATCGTCCGCGTGGAGTGCGCGGATGCGGCCGCGGACACACTTATTGCGCAACTCCAGGCCCTCGGCGCGGACGGCATCACGGTACAGACCGTGCGGGAAGCCGCCCCCGCCCCGGAGAACCGCCGCACGCTTTCCGTGGATGTCGTCGGCAACGACCGCCCCGGCATCGTCCGCGAACTCGCCGCCGCCATCGCAAATGCGGGCGGCAACGTCGAGGAACTCACCACCGGACTAGAGAGCGCGCCGATGGCGGGCCATCCGCTTTTCCGCGCGCGGGGCGTGGTTTCCATCCCGGAGAATTCGGATGCCGACGCCCTCACCACCGCGATCGAAAGCCTCGGCGGGGACCTGTCCGTGGACGTTTCCTGATCAGAACGGCCAGATGAACGGGATCAGGGTGCAGGCGATGACCCAGCAGATGATGTTGAGGGGGATACCCACCCTGAGGAAGTCCACGAACTTGTAGCCGCCCGGCCCGAAGACCATCATGTGGGTCTGGTAGCCCATCGGCAGCGCGAATGCCGTGGAGGCTGCCACGGTGACGCCCATGACGAACGGACGCGAATCCACGTTCAGCTCATGGGCCAGCGTCACGACGATGGGGACCATCATCACCGCCGTCGCGTTGTTGGACAGCACTTCCGTCAGCAGCAGCGTCAGCAGGAAAACCGTCCACAACAGGACAATGGGTAGGTAATCCGGTGAAACGAAACGCGCCGTGAGTTCCACGATCTCCCCGGACAGGAACTTCGCGGTCCCCGTGTTCTGCATCGCCAGCCCGAGGCCCAGCAGGCCGTACAGCATCAGCAGCACCTGCCAGTCAATGCTCGTATAAGCCTCCCGCGGGGTGAGGATCCTCATCCACAACAAGCACAACGCGCCCACCAAGGCGGCGTAATGGATGGGGATCTCCGGAATCCATGAGACATAAGGGTTGAGGAAATCCGTCAGAGTCGCCGTGGCGACCACCCCGATCAGGGTCGCCCATGAAATCCAGATATGCTTGGCCTGTTTCGGCGGTGCCTCCTCCTGCTCGTCCTGCCCTTTCTCATCGGGCGAGTCCGTGAGGACGAAATCGCGGGTGGCCTCCAGGGCATCCAGATTGTTGCGCGCGGTGATGACCAGCAGCGTGTCACCCGCCTCAAGGGAAACCCCGGCGAGCTGGCTGGTGATGTTCACACCATCCCGGTGCACGGCCAGCACCACACAGTTGTATTTCTGCCGGAAGTCGGACGCCGCGAGGGTCCGTCCCAACAGCGATGACT
This sequence comes from Akkermansiaceae bacterium, assembly GCA_019634595.1. NCBI lineage: Bacteria > Pseudomonadati > Verrucomicrobiota > Verrucomicrobiia > Verrucomicrobiales > Akkermansiaceae > Akkermansiaceae bacterium. The sequence continues at coordinate 297,085 of JAHCBC010000005.1, read as the reverse complement.
CCTCCCGGATGACCAGCTCCGACACGATGCCATCCACCGTCGAAAGCACCTGCACTCCGTTGTCCCCGAACAGTTCCTCGATCTTGGCCCCTCCACCCCGTCGACGGTGCATGGCCACCATCACCCGGTCGTTCTCCTGCACCGTCAGCTTCGAGAGGGGCGTCATCACCCGGGTGCCTCTCCGGCGGACTTCCATCACGTGGACTCCGGATTCGCGGTCAGCCAATCTGGTTTCGATCAATTTCGCCCCGATCAGCGGGGAACCCTTTCCCACCAGCAAATGATACAAAGGGGAGGTCCGCAGATCGATCTCCAGCGCCCCGGTGATCGAAGATCTCTCAGGAATCAATTTCGGCCCGAAGATCGTCAGGTAAGCGACCCCCGCGATGGCCATCGGTATCCCCAGCGGCGCCAGTTCGAACATGCTCATCGGCTTTTCGCCGAGGTCCTTCAGCGTGCCATTCACCAGCAGGTTCGTTGATGTGCCGATCAGGGTGCAGCATCCGCCAAGGATCGAGGAATAGGACAGGGGCATCAGCAATCTCGAAGCGGAAATGTTCTTCGAGCGCCCGAAACCAAGCGCGACGGGGAGCAGGATCGCCACCAGCGCCGTATTGTTGAGCCACGCGCCGAAGAACGCGGTGAGCGCCGAAAACGCCAGGATCGCGGTCCTGACATTTCCCGACAGCTTGTCCTTCAGCAGGCGGCCGATCTTATCCACCGCCCCCGACCTTTCCAAAGCTCCGCCGATCACGAACAGCGCGGCGATGGTCAGCGGAGCCTCGTTGCGGAACACATCCATCATCTGCGTGGGACTCACCAATCCCAGCGCGACCACCAGGCAGAGGATCGAGAGCGCCAGCACATCCGGCGCGGCCCATTCACGGATGAACGCGACCAGGGTGATCACAATGACCAATAGGGTGAGGCCGATTTCTAACGTCATGGATGGAAACATCCCCACGTGGGGTGCCCGTCAATGGAGGCCACGCGCGCCTTTGACAAGACTGTAACGATCCCCCACCCTCACACCATGCAACGCCCGCGGATCTCCACCAATCTGGCGATCTCCGCAGATGGCAAGATCTCCTCCCCCGCGCACCCCCCCTCCGGCTGGACCTCCGCCGGGGACAAACGGCGGTTCATGGCCCTGAGGGAAAATGCCGACGCCATCCTGGTGGGCCGCGGCACCCTCAACAACGACCGCATGACCATGACCGGCCCGAAGAACCCGCTGCGCTGCATCGTCTCCCGCACCGGAAACCTCGATCCAGCTCATCCCATCTTCTCCACGCCGGGTGGTGCCATCCACCTGCTGGTGACCGGCGGTCCACCTCCGTCCGTCCCTTCCGGAGTCACCGTGCACAGCGGTGATCTGACGGGATTTCTGGCGGAACTGGCGGCCAGGCATCAGGTCAGGCACCTCCACTGCGAAGGCGGCGGAGAGTTGATCCGGGAACTGGCGGCCCTGGATCTGGTGGATGAATTCCACGCCACCCTGGCAGGCCACACCCTTTTCGGCGGGCAGGAGGCACCCACCGCCACCGGGACCTCACGGGAGTTCCTGCCGGCAACCCGCCATTTCAGAATCTCACACTTCGAAGCCTGCCCGGAATCCGGTGAATGCTTCGTCAGCTACGCACGGGACCGGGAATCCTGATCCCCGGACCGGCTCAATGGCCGTGGCCGTCGTCTTTCTTGCCATGGTCCGCACCGTGGTCATCGCCATGGCTGCCATGTGACTGATGGAGCTTTTTGGTTTCTTCGAAATCGTGGCGCTCGCAGGAAAATCCAAGCACACAGAGAGGCAGCGCGATCAGGAAAAATTTCATCACGCGCCTTCAATACCCACTCGCCGGGGGAACGCAACACCCAACGGCCAAAAAAGCAGCGGCCCTACGGCAGCCACCCCGCCACCACCTCCGCTGCCCGCGAATGCGCTCCCAAGCCCCCCAGCTTCGCGGAAGTTTCCGCCAGGCGGGCCTGCAATGCCTCACGGCACGCGGGATCTTCGATGAACCGTTTCAAGGCGGGCACCACCCTCTCCGGCTCCGCCGCCCCTTGGATGAATTCCTCCACCACCTCTTCCTCCGCCAGAATGTTCACGATGCCGATGAATTTGATCTTCACCAGCAGCTTCGCCATCACGTAGGTCAGCCCCGCCACCTTATAGACCAGACAGTAGGGCAGGCCGTAGTAGGCCGCCTCCAGGGTCGCCGTGCCGCTCGCGATCACCCCGCACCCCGCCTGCTGCATCAACGCATGGGCACCGCCATCGGTTACGGTGATGAATGCTTCCGCCCCTGCTTCCCGCACCATGCCACGCATGATTTCCGCGAGCTTCGCGGATGCGGCCGGGGCCTCGAACCTGAGTCCATTCCGCCATCCATGGAGCTGCTTCGCGGACTCCACCATCATCGGAAAGAGGGAGGCCACCTCCCTCTCCCGGCTGCCAGGGAACAGCCCCACCAGGGATTCATCCCGGACCACCTCCATCCGCCGCTCCTCCAGTTCATCCACCAGTGGGTGCCCGACGAACTTCGTCTTCAGTCCGGCGTTGGCAAAAATCGGCTCCTCGAACGGGAACAGGCACATCATCTGGTCCAGCAGCGCGACCATTTTCGGGATCCGCTTCTTGTTCCACGCCCATACCTGCGGGCTGATGTAATAGACCTGCTTCACCGCCGGAAACTCCCGCTTCACCGCCTTCGCGAAGCGCAGGTTGAACCCGGGGTAGTCGATCAGCAGCAGCACATCCGGCCGGAAGCGTCTCACCTCCTCCAGCATTTCCCCGAAGCGTTCCTTGAACCATCCATAGCGCTTGAGCACCTCCCACACCCCCATCACGGCGGCGTCTTCCACCCAGTCCTTCGTTCCCGCGACCTCCGCCATCTGCGGTCCACCCACTCCGGCCACCACGGTTCCCGGTTTCCGCTCCAGCAGGGAACGCAACAAACCCGCGCCATGAGCGTCACCGCTCAGCTCCCCCGCCACCACATATACGCGTCCGGACATCGCGCGCATCCATAGCGTCCCCCCACCGCAATACCACGAAAAATCCGCACCTTCTGACTTCCGGATTGCTTTCGACGCAGCCCCGGCTTTGATCACGCCTCCGCCCCACCGCGAAATCCAGCTTTCCAAATGTCCGCAGATTCCCACGAAACGCCCCGTCCCCTCGGAGAGATCTCCCAAGAGCCGTCCGCATTCGACCAGTTCCTCGACCGCAACCAGAAGAATCTTCTGATTCTGGCCGTCGTGGTGGTGATCGCGGCTGCTGCCTTCATCATCTACCGGGGGCTTGAGAAAAGCCATCAGCACACCGCCGGTGCCGCTCTCAGCCAGGCGGAGGATCTCGCCTCCCTGCAGAAGCTCGTGAAGGATTACCCGGAAACTCCGGCCGGAGGCAGCGCACGCCTGCTTCTCGCGGAAAAACAATGGACCGACGGCCTGCAGGACGATGCCATCAGCACCCTCCGTTCCTTCATCTCGGAGCAAGCGGAACATCCTGCCTTGGCAACCGCCAAGGCCAGCCTCGCCTCCAAGCTGGCCGCCCAAGGCAAGGCGGACGAAGCGTCCAAAATCTTCGGGGAAATCGTCTCCGGCGGAGAAGCCACCCGCTTCCTCGCCCCCTATGCCCTTCTTTCGCTCGGCGATCTGGCGAAGAACGCCGGTAAGACCGACGAGGCGCGGAAACACTATGAACAGGCGCAGAACGAGTTCCCCGGAAGCAACTTCGCCACCACCGCTTCCTCCCGCATCGGTCTGCTGAACGCGAAGCCGCCCGTGGAAATCGATCCACCACCTGCTCCGGAACCTGCCCCTGGTGATGCACCCGCACCGGCTCCGGAAAATCTCCTCTCCCTTCCCGGGTTGACCCCTGCCCCGCCCGCACCAGCTCCCGAGGCACCCGCACCAGCTCCTGAGGCACCCGCACCAGCTCCCGAGGCACCCGCACCGGCTCCTGAGGCACCCGCACCAGCTCCCGAGGCACCCGCACCGGCTCCCGAGGCACCCGCACCGGCTCCTGAGGCACCCGCACCGGCTCCCGAGGCACCAGCACCAGCTCCTGAGACCGCGCCAAATCCTTGAATTCCGTTTGACATTCAATCTCACCCACCTCTCTTTTAATCCGTGTTCAAAAAAGTAATCGGCCAAGACCTCGGGCCCACCGGCAGCCCGGCACCTTCCCAAGAGCTCCCTCCGGCAGCTCCCTCCGCACCTGCGGCATCTTCCTATTCCGTTCCCGCTCCTCCTTCCTCCGGCGCCGCCTCCCAGGCTCGCCCTGCCGCTGGAGCCACCCGGAATGTGCTTTCTTCCGACGTGGAGATCAAAGGCACCGTCAAATTCGCCAACGACCTGGTGGTCGATGGCAAGATCGAGGGCGAAATCTCCTCGGACGGCAACCTGACCGTCGGTGAGAACGCCCGCATCAAGGCGGAGATCAAGACCAACACCGTCGTCATCTACGGCAAGGTGCATGGAAACATCAGCGTCACGGACCGTGTCGAACTGAAGTCCAGCGCTGAAGTCGTCGGCGACATCAAGGCGAAGACCCTTTCCATCGAAGCCGGTGCCATTTTCGTCGGCAAATCGACGGTCGGCACCCCGGCCCAAGGCGCTCCCGCGTCCAAGCCCGCCGCGGAACCGAAGCAAGAGGAACTTGCGGGAACCAAGGCTTGAAAAGCCCCACTCGCCCCTTGCCCGTCTGAATGACCATGGCCGATGAGCCCAAGCGCCATCGCATCGAACTGGTGTGCCCGGACTGCGGGCACCGCCAGCTTGAGCCCGCCATGGTCGTGTCCACGCAGTGCCGGTCCTGCCGTGGGAATTTCCAGGTGATCGACGGCAAGGCGGTTCCGCGCTACCGGGCCGCCACCCGCCTCGCCAAAGTGCGGCCGGAAGTCCCGGCGAGCGAACCCCAGGTGAAGGTCACCCCGTTCAAACCGCAACCTGCCGTTCCTCCGAAGCTTTCCCTGCTCCGCCGCCTCATTTTCCGGCAAAAGCCTCCCCGGGAGGTGACCTGCTTCAGTTGCGGCCATACCCACAAGGCCGTCGCGGAGGCCCAGTCCAGCCAGTGCCCGCGGTGCAGCGCCTACATCAGCCTGCGCGACTACGTCATTTCCGAGCCGTGGAACCGGCGGATCCAGACCCGGGGCGACGTAATGATCGAAAAATCCGGCGTGGTTTCCGGAATCACCATCCAGTGCCACCACCTCACCGTGCTGGGCGAACTCGCGGGGTCGGTCGATTGCTCCGGAGACCTGGTGATCCGCAGCCACGGCAAGATTCTCGGCAAGGTGTCCTGCCGCCAGCTCCGCGTGGAACGCGGGGCGAGGGTCGAGTTCCTGAACCCGGTGACCGCAGCATCCGCCTACATCGACGGGAATGTCCGCGGCCAGATCTCCTGCACCGGCCCCATCACCCTCGCGAAACGCGCCCATCTCCAGGGACTGGTGAAAACCGCCTCCCTCGTCATCAAGGAAGGGGCCAGGCACACCGGCGCCATCGAGATGATCCAGTCCCCGAAATCCTGACAACCGCATATTGCCGCTGGTTTCATTCCCCCAAATCTCGCTTACAATCCCCGCATGCCCGCCGCCCTCGACCTGAAGGAGGAAATCCTGGCCCTCAAGAAAGCCCGGAACGCCGTCATCCTCGTCCACAACTACCAGTCCGGAGACATCCAGGACCTGGGGGACTACGTGGGGGATTCCCTCGGCCTCGCCTATCACGCGAAGGCGACGGATGCGGATGTCATCGTCTTCTGCGGCGTGCATTTCATGGCGGAAACCGCCAAGATCGTGAACCCCGGAAAGATCGTCGTCCTTCCCGACAAGGATGCCGGCTGCTCGCTGGAACAGTCCTGCCCCGCCCCGCAGCTTGAGGCATTCCTCAAGGCGAACGCGGAAAAGAACTACTACGTCATCGCCTACATCAACTGCTCCGGCGCGGTGAAGGCGCTCTGCGACGTGATCTGCACCTCCGGAAACGCGCTGAAGATCGTCAACCAGGCTCCGCCGGATCGTCCCATCCTTTTCGTCCCGGATGAGAACCTCGGTGCCTGGGTCATGGAGCAGACCGGCCGGAAGATGGATCTCTGGAAAGGCAACTGCTACGTCCACGTCGAATTCACGCGGGACTCCATCAACCGCATCAAGGCGGAGTACCCGGACGCGCTGGTGGTCGCCCACCCGGAGTGCACGCAAGCCGTGCGCCTGCTGGCGGACGAGGTTTGTTCCACCGAAAAGATGGTCACCTACGTCAAGAACGCACCGGTGAAAAACATCATCGTCGTGACGGAGAGCGGCATGCTCCACCGCCTGCGCAAGGAAGCTCCTGACAAGAACCTCATCGCCGGACCGACGGACCGCTGCGCCTGCGCGGACTGCCGCTACATGAAGATGAATACCCTCGAAAAGCTCCGCGACTGCCTCGACAAGCTGGAGCCCCGGGTGGAAATGCCCGAGGACATCCGCAAGCGGGCGGAGGCTCCGCTGCTGCGGATGTTGGAGCAGTCGAAGTGAGCGCGACGTAACGAATCTCGTGAGAGATTCGGCGGGGCGGACGACAACTGACAGGTCCGCTCCGGTTTTTCATGGGCTTCCCTACGGAAAAGATGCCGGTCTGAAGACCGGCGCTCCCAGCTCCCCCACGCGGAGCTTCCCGCTGATGATGGCATCCATGGACGGCATGAGACAGTTTCATCGCATTTCGCCCTCTTCACTTGATTCCTGGGGCCTAAATCTGGACTCTCCCCGCATGTCCGCATCCGCAGAGCTTCACGCAGCCATCCGCGACGTGATCGACTTCCCCAAGGAGGGCATCATCTTCAAGGACATCACCCCCATCCTGGCGGACGGACGGCTGTTCCGCCGCACGATCGACCTGCTGTGCGAAACCGCAGGCGGGGCGAAGGTGGACAAGGTGGCCGGGATCGACGCGCGCGGTTTCATCTTCGGTGCCGCGGTCGCGGACCGGCTGGAAGCCGGATTCGTCCCCATCCGGAAAAAGGGCAAACTGCCGTGGAGGACCCACCAGGCCGCCTATGCGCTGGAGTACGGGGAATCCGTCATCGAACTCCATCAGGACGCCATCTCCCCTGGCGAGAATGTTCTCCTCATCGATGATCTGCTGGCCACCGGAGGCACCGCCGCGGCCGCGGCCGGGTTGCTCGGAACGCTGGAAGCCCGCATCATCAGCATCTCCTTCGTCATCGAACTGGCCTTTCTGGAAGGGCGCGGAAAGCTCGCCGGCCACCCCGTCCACGCCCTTCTCACCTACTGATTTCACAAAACGTCCGCACACCATGTCCTGGCAATCCTACAACCAAAGCATCGTCCGATACCCCAAGCTGGCCTTTTCCCTCGACCTGTCCCTGATGGATATCCCGGCGGGCCATGACGCCTCGCTGGAAGGCAACATCACGAAAGCATTCACGGACATGCGGGAGTTGGAGGGCGGTGCCATCGCCAATCCGGATGAGCAGCGCATGGTCGGCCACTACTGGCTGCGCACCCCCGCCCTGGCCCCGACGGCTGAACTCCGCGCGGAAATCACCGGACCGCTCGCCGCCCTGAAGACCTTCGCGGAGAACGTCCACACCGGTGCCGTGGCACCACCTTCCGGCGGCGTCTTCGAACAGATCCTGCTCATCGGCATCGGTGGTTCCGCTCTGGGTCCGCAGCTCGTCGCGGATGCGCTCGGACAGTTCTCCCGCCTGCCCCTCCATTTCTTCGACAACACCGATCCGCAGGGCATCGACAACGTCATCGCCAAGCTCCGCAAGCGCGGCCTCAACAAGACCCTGGTGCTGGTCATTTCCAAATCCGGCGGTACCCCTGAGACACGCAACGGCATGCTGGAGGCAAAGGCCGCCTACGACGCCGCCTCGCTCGACTTCGGCAAACACACCGTCGCCATCACCGGCTCCGGCTCAAAGCTCGACAAATACGCCACCGAGAACGGTTTCCTGGCCCGCTTCCCGATGGAGGACTGGGTCGGTGGCCGCACCTCCGTGCTTTCCACGGTGGGCCTCGTCCCCGCCGCCCTCCAGGGCATCGACATCGACGCCCTCCTGGCCGGTGCGGCCGCCATGGATGCGGAGACGCGCAAGCCGGACGCCGCCACGAACGCCGCGCTCCGCCTCGCCCTCGCCTGGCACCACGCGGGCAATGGCAAGGGTGAGAAGGACATGGTCGTCCTGCCTTACAAGGACTCGCTGGTCCTCTTTTCGAAGTATCTCCAGCAACTCGTCATGGAGTCGCTCGGCAAGGAACACGATCTGGATGGAAACGTGGTCAACCAGGGTATCGCCGTCTATGGCAACAAGGGTTCCACGGACCAGCACGCCTACGTGCAGCAGCTCCGGGACGGCGTGAACAACTTCTTCGCCGTGTTCATCGAGGTGCGCAAGGGCCGGAACGGTTCCAGCATCGAGGTGGACCCGGGCACCACCAGCGCGGACTACCTCCAGGGCTTCCTCCGCGGCACGCGGAAGGCGCTCCATGAGTCCGGCCGGAAATCCATCACCATCTCCATCCCGGAAGTCACCCCGTTCTACCTTGGCCTGCTCATCGCCCTGTTCGAGCGCGCGGTTTCCTTCTACGCCTCCCTGGTCAACATCAACGCCTATCACCAGCCGGGCGTCGAGGCGGGCAAGAAAGCCGCCGGCATCTTCCTCGATCTCCTCAACCGCGTCCGCAGCCGCCTGATCGCGGATGCGAAGACGGCGGATGCGATCGCTCAGGAAGTCGATGCGGATCCGGAGGACGTCTATCACTGCCTCACCCACCTGGCAGCCAACGGCGAGGTCCAGATCTCCATCGGCAAGACGCCTGCGGAGGATACCTTCCAGCTCTGAGGAAACTCCGACGCCAACCGGCCGGGCCGCTTGTCATCACTCCCGGAACGGAGCGCGGACTTCAGTCCGCTTGGTTTCGCAAAGTCCGGATTCTCCGGGGCGGACTGAAGTCCGCGCTCCAATGAGTCTATTCCGTAGCCGTGATGATGCGCCGGGTGGACGCGGATTTGTGGCCGGGATTCATTTCACCATCGGGTAGTCCGTGATCTGTTCCAGCTTCACCCCGTAGATCCGCGCGATTTCCGGAGCATCGGAGACGTGGTAGGTTTCGTGATAATAGATCTCCTTGATTCCATAGGAACACAGGGTCTGCATGCAGGCGGTGCAGGGCATGGTGGTGGTGGCCACCAGCTTCACCTCCCCCCGCTTGAACAGGCTGCAGAGGTTGATCTCCGCATGGAGCATGAATTTCTGCCGGGCATCGCGGTCCGCCCAGAATCCGTCCGGAGCGATGAACCCCGGAGCCAGGCCGTTGTAGGCCGTTCCGATCACCCGGTTGTCGAAATCAAGCGCCGCGGCCCCCACTTTCCGGTACGGATCCTCCGACCGAAGGCTGGCGACATGCGCCAGCGCCATCGCGTAACGGGGGATCGAAAGACGCTCGGAAGACATGGGTGGACATTGGCCGTCCGTCCGGACGTTGCCAAGCGCAACCCTTGGGGCGTGGCGGCCTTTGGAATACGGTAGGCCGCGACCGCCGGGCGCGCCGATACTTCCGGGCTGGGACCGCGGAATTCATTCCGCTTGGTTTCGCTGGATTCTACGGGGCGGAATGAATTCCGCGGTCCCAGTCCAGGCCAGCCCTACCATTTGCTACTGTACCACCCTTCCCCACCTGGACACATTCCCTCTTGGATTCCGCACCGGCCGCCGCCAGATTCCGCGGAAGTGAACCCATCCCGCTCCGGAGTCCTGGCCGCCATCGCCGCCTTCTTTCTCTGGGGTGTGCTTCCGGTGTTCTGGAAGCTGCTGCATTTCCTGCCTCCCATCTCGATCGTCGCCCAGCGGACGCTCTGGTCGCTGGTGATCCTCCTGCTGATTCTCCGCCTGCGGCGGGAGACCGGCTCGCTCTCCGCCGGACTGAGATCCCCACGCGCCGTTTTCTGGCACCTGCTGTCCGGAGTCATGCTGTCCTCCAACTGGCTGCTCTACATCTGGGCCACGCTGAACGACCACATCATCGAGGGCGCGCTGGGCTACTATCTGAATCCGTTCTTCAACATGCTGTTCGGCGCGCTCTGGTTCGGGGAAAGGCACAACCGGGGGCAGCTCGCCGCCATCGCCATCGCTTTCTGCGGCGTCCTGCTGCAGGTGCAGGCCATCGGCAGGTTCCCATGGATCGCGGTGACGCTGGCGGTGACGTTCTCCCTCTACGCCGTCATCCGCAAGCGCACCCCTCTCGGCTCGCTGGCAGGACTCACCGCGGAGACAGTTTTGCTGGCACCGCTGGCCCTGGGATGGCTCATCCTCCATTCCTCCACCCCTGCGGATGCCTTTGGCACCTCCCCGTCCCAGTTCCTGCTGGTGGCCGCCACCGGGGTGGCCACCGCCGCACCGCTGCTGTGCTTCGGCTACGCGGCGCGGAAGATCAGCCTGACCACGCTGGGCATCCTCCAGTTCATCGGGCCGACGATCCAGTTCCTCATCGGCTGGCTGCTCTATCAGGAGGAGATGGGAAGCCTGCGCCTGGCCTCCTTCGCGCTGATCTGGGCCGCCGTCCTCATCTACGCGTGGGATGCCATGCGTGCGCGGAGAACCCCGGTGGCTTGAGCCACGAACGGGGCTTGCCCCTCGCCCGGCGGGCGGCTACCCATGGGCATGCTTGATGAAGTGCGCTCGTTGTTGATTCTCCAGGACCGTGACCGCCGCCTGCTGGCGCTCGCCAAAGACCTGGACAAACTCCCCCAGGACGAGGCCCGGGCGAACGCGAAGCTCGCCGCCGACCAAGCCGCGGTCACGAAAGCCCACGATGCCCTCCGCGAAGCCGAGCTGAAGGTGAAAAAGGTCGAGCTGGATGCCAATACCCGCCGGACCAGCATCCTCCGCCTCAAGAACCAGCAGTTCGAAACGCGCAAGAACGAGGAGTTCCAGGCGCTCGGCCACGAGGTCACCCGGTATGAGAAGGAGGTTGATGAACTCGAAACCCAGGAGCTGGAACTGATGGAGGAGGTGGACCGGCTGCGGAAAGTCCTCACGGATGCCGAAACCGCGAGGAAGCACACCCAGGGCCTGATCGATGAGGATTTGAAAGGCATCCGTGAACGCAAGGAACGCCTAACCGCCACCCGTGATGAAGTCCGGGAGGAACGGGCGCCGCTGGCCGCCGACATCGAAGGTTCCCTGCTCGCCTACTACGAGAGGCTGATGAAAACGAAGGATGGCCTCGCCGTCGCCCCCATGTTGGACGGCGGCCGGTGCGGCGGCTGCCAGATGAAACTCATCGCCTCCACCGTGGTGAAGGTGCAGGCAGCCTCGGAACGCGCCACCTGCGAAAACTGCGGGCGCATCCTCCACGCCGGCTGAAGATCACCAGAACTCCCTGCGGCGTTCCTCGATCACCACCAGCCAGTTCATCATGGTCACCGGCGGGAGATCCGCCGGGTCGATGAGCGGACGCAAGTTCATGGTGGTGTTCGCCGGGTTGAGCAGACCGTCGTTGATGCCACGTGAATCCAGCGGCCTTGCGGGAGTATCGCCGTCCTTGGCAGCCAGCGACCCGATCTGCCCGGTGACCCCCACGCTGTAGGGGGAGGAATCCGCGCCGAACCGCTTCTCCGGAGCGAACAGGGAACATGGCGGATAATATGGGAGCGTCCCGCTGTAAGCCGCGGGAGCCGCGATGCTGACGGTGTTGAAATCACTGCCGATGTAGAGCCGGTAGTTCGTCACCAGGGAGAAACCCTTCGTGAATGACGAAAGATTCGCGCATTCATTGAGGATGAGGCCGAAATCCCCGCTCGCGGCAGGGAACGAAGGTTTCTTCACCAGAACATTCGAACGGTAGTCCGAATTGACCACCAGGGAATGGTTCACCGTCACGTTGTCCCCACCGATCGCCGCGAGGAATTTCGGGAATCGCTCCGGGAAGACGGAGACACAAATCCGTCCCTGCGGTCCCACCGCCGTGGTGAATGGCACACGGGGGCGGTAGTAGCCCACGCGGGTCCCGCTGCCCGACCATCCGAAGGCGGCATCACTGAAAGTGATGGCACCGGAGACACCCGATTTGAAATAGAGCTTTGAAGTGGTGCCGTAGGCCACATCCACGGGCTCGGTGAAGGTGTAGGTCTCATTCCGGTTGGCCACCTTGACGAAACCGATGGGGAGTGAGGTGGCATTCCCCTGGATCGGAGGAAAGAGATCGGAGCGCCGTGAGCCTCCCTTGTAGTACTCGAACCTGAATTCCGTCGGTGACGGGGAGGTCCCGGCGGTCACCTTCGTGACATCCAGACGCATGGCGCACTGCTTCGCCCCGGAACTGTATTCGTTCCATCGGGTGGTGGAGAGGGTATTGGTCTCGTCATCGTTTGTCACCGAATGGCGGTCGAAGAAATCCTCCCCACGGTTGATGGGGATGAACGCCGCGCGTCCGCTTTCCGAGGGCATGGAAATCGGGAAATACCCGCCGTTGGCCACCTCGAACTGTTCGCGAACTCCCGGCTGGAAAGGATTTCCGTCGAACTTCTGCCCACCGACCGTCGCATTCCGGCTGAGTGTCAGACCGCTCCGTGTGGAAAGGCCGGGCAGTGTGACGCCGGCTTCCACGACCGCACTGTCCGCAAAGACATTCCCCGAGATGTCGATGTTGTTCCAGTCCACCCCGTCCTTGTATTTCCCCAGATTGACGAAGGAGGAGGCGGAGATCGCCAGTTGGGACGGCACCTCGTAGATGGAGAGCACGAACTGCCTGCGGGACAGGGCGGCGGAGGTCAACCCATCGTCATGGTCCGCCAGATCCATCGAGAACCCCCACCAGTTCCTCTTCGCCAGGAAGTTCTCGCCGGGCTTCGCGTATCCGAAATTGATCGCAGGGTATTGCAGGGTCTTGTACTGCTTCGCCGCCAGGCCGCTGTAGTTCTTGTTGTTGGCGATGATGGGATAGACCAGGTCATTGGTGTTCACCGTGCCGTCGGTGGAGACGAGCGCCTCCGGAAAGCCGGTGGAAGCGGTGCGGTTGATTCCTGGCGTCACATACACGGTGCTGGCCGCTCCATGAACGTTGCCGAACATCAGGTTGGTGGTGCCCAACGCCCCATCTCCGGCGTTCGACGAAACGCTGTTCGTCTGGCCGATGTTCTTCTTCCCGTCCGTGGTGATGGAGGTGCCTGCGTTCGCCTGGATGACGGCGTCCGCGAAAATGTTCTGCCACCGCAGGGAATCCCTCGCCGCGCCCGATGCGGCGGATCCATTCTGCATCGCCCTCATCGCCCGGTTCGGCGTGATCGCCACGATGGAACGCAGGATGACATCTTCCTTCTCGCCATAGTCCATCCTGAGCTGGATGTCCGACTGGACGGACTGTGAGAGCAGCGCCCGCTTGTAGGCGAAGATCAGCATGAAGGTGAGGATCGCGGCGGTGGAGATCACCATCACATACGCGACATAGCCCCCCGGGAGGCGGTGTTTCGGATTCGTCTTCATTGCTGCATGGTTCCCGAGTAAGTGAGCCTCTCCTGTCCCGGCCCCGTGAGCTGCATGCGGAGGATGCCATCGGTCACAAAAAACGAGACATTCGCCGCCTTGCGGGTGATGGACCATTGCCGCGTTCCAAGGGTGGGGCTCGCGGATTCCGGTACCAGGTAGTAGTTGAGTTCGTCCCTGCCATCCTTTTTCTCGAAGGCGAGGATGGCCGACCGCATCGTTCCATCCGGCTGGCGGAAGTTCATCAGCATCACCGGGGATGCCGTCAGCCTGGGATTTCTTCCGGCCAGCGCATCGGAAATATTGTCATGGAGCCGGAAGCGGTCCGCCTTTCCCGCCATTTTCCCCACGTAAAGGCCGATCATCGGCGCTTCCTCGCTGAGGAAACTCTGGGCTCCGAGGATCCTCAGAAAGGCGATCTGCTGGTTCACGAGCAGCAGGACGATGGCGGCGATCGCCATCCCCACGCCCATGGCGAGGGTCAGCTCGACCAAGGTCATCCCCTTCCTCATCGCACGGTGCCGGAGTTTCATTGCGTGCGGACGATGGTTCGGGATTTGATGTACTGGCGGCCACCGATCTGGTAGCTCACCACGCTCTGGAGACGCCACACCTTCATCCCGGCGGGGTTGGAGGCAGCGGTGCCGGTCCCGCCATCCGCCGGAAGGTTCCCCGGATCCGCCGTGCGCGAGCGGTAAACGGTCCCGGTGATGGGCCGGTCACCGGGCAGGCGGCCCAGTTCGACCGTACTCTGGGTGGTGTTCGGATAAATGGGCCAGGGAGACGTGTTGGAGGTGATGGTGTCAAAGGGCACCCGCTGCGCGTAGGCCCGCTCATAGGTCATGTAGGCGTCCGTCACCGTCTGCTGGAGCGCCCATTGCCGGGGATGCAGGACGTTGAGCGAGAGCTTCAGCAACACCAGTCCCAGGATCGTCAGGATCGCCATGGAAAGCGTCGCTTCAACAAGGACGAAGCCCCGGCGGGATCCCGGCTTGCGGAAACCGCCGACATTGCGGAAAGTGCGCGTGTGACAGGTGCCGCCAGGATTTCCGGACTGATCCTCATCTTCCTGCTGTGTGCGGCCCGCACCGCGGTCGGCCAGGCGATCCTCGAACCTCCGTTCGGCCTGCAATGGGGTGATTCTCCGCAGAAACTGATTGACTGGGCGGGGAGACATTCGCTGGACGTTAATCTTTTTCTCCCGGGGGATCAACCTGCATTGCGGGTGCTCAGAATCCAGCCGCGGAAGGGCTTCCTGCCGGACACCCAGGCCGGCTCCGTCGAAGGCCGGTTCCTCGGGGGCAAGCTTTACGAAATCACGGTCCATTACTTCGATCCGGAAGCCTCCCCCCAGATCATGGAAGGAAGGTTCGAAGACCTCCGCAAGCAGGTCACCGCGGAACAGGGCAAGCTGACCAACAACCTCCAGCAGAGGACGGTCAGCGACCAGTTCGCCACCAAAACCCAGTCGTTTCATCGGGAGCCGGTGAAGGGGTTGTTCATTTTGCTGGCATTCACGGAGGTGGAGGATCTCCTGCGGAAAAAGCGTGAATCGAAATTCTCACTGATCTACCGCAACGACAATCTGAGGGAGGAGATCAGGCAGGTTCTCGCTTCACCGGAAAAGTGATTCATTCCATGGTTCCCAGCATGCTGTTCACATGCAGGCTGCGGCTCACCTGGAAGGTCAGTTTAGCAAGACGGTCGATGCCGAAGGGAGTGGAGGTGAGCAGCTCCACCGTCCAGGTCCCGTCTGAAGTCACGTATTGGTCCAGATCTACCGGGCGGGCATCATCCTTCGGCACGTTGGCGTCCCCCAGCATGACGGACGAGGGCACCACGATCCCTTCCGTACCAAGAACGGCCGGCCCCTTGTAAATCTGGAGATACGCCCGGGAGTCCGGATACAGGTCGTTGGCAGCCACGGTCAGCGTCCGGATCTTCGCCCGGAACACCTCCCCCTCCGCAATTCCAGAGATGCTGCCGTTCGCGACCGGCCAGATCTGGATGTACTGGGAGGCCAGTTGGGAGGCCGGTGAAAGCAGATCAGGAAGTGAGAAGATGGAGAAACGCTCCTCCCCCCTCACCTTGGTGCGGTCCGCTCCCGCGATGGACGTCACCTGGAAAGAGAACCGCCGCTCTCCATTGCCGGTGATGGAAACCTGTGACAGCAACGTGGCGAGCAGCCGGTCCAGATTGAGTCCCAGACCGCCGGTCCCATAGGACTGCGTATGCTGCAGGAAGGTCACGCTCCTGGCGGCGGCTGGGGCGGTGGCATCGGACGAAAGCCCCGTGACATTCACATCCACCCAGAACGGACGGTCCGCACGCGTTCTGGGTATCGTGGTGTAGGTGTCTTCGGAACGGATCGTCAGCGTGGCCGACGGGATGTAGGCACCCACGAATTTGCTGTCGAGGAGATAGGAGGTCAGGGGGTTGGACTTCACCGTCCACAGCTCGAAACGCGCGCCGTCATTCGCCACGGACAGGCCGGACTGGCGCTCGCCACTTGCGCTGATGTTGCTCAACTCCCACTCCACACCGGACGGCATCTGGATCTGCCGGATGAAATTGGTGTAAGTATAGGTCGTCTGGGCGGACAGGGACGCGACCGTGAAAGCTGTGGCCGAAAGAATCCGGAAAAAGCTCGTTTTCATCAGATCAGTTGGTTGGGGGGGCTGGGGGGGTAGGTTGCAGCTTCGAAATCGGACCGCCCTGCAAGGTGGAGACGACGACGTTGGTGCTCTTCGCCAGACGTTCATTGAGCGCCTCCTCCAACGGGTGCTCTCCGCGTGCCTGGGCGAGCGTGATCTCCTGGGATGTCAGCCAGCCGCGGTTCGCGGCATAAAATTCATTCCAGCCCACCAGCTTGGCTCCGGGCTGGATCCCGACACGGTCCGCGAAGCGGGCGGGCAGGGCCAGAATCGACTTCTTGGGCACCAGGGTCGCCATGCCGTTGAAACAAAGGACGTCCGAACGGCTGATGAGGTCCTGGGGGACGTTTTCCTTGCTGGGATCCTTCCCTTCCTGGCGTGGCAGCTCGCCGAGCGGATCATTGGCCTGCTGCTGCTTCAGAACGCCCGCGAGCTGCTCGTGGGTCGCCGCATCGCGCATCTGCTGTTTCTGCTGTGCGGAGGCCGCGGTGATGGCCATCACCAGACCGGCGGTTCCAAGGATGAGGTGTCGTTTCATGAGGGGGGGTGGTTTTGGAAAGCATCGGCGGCAGGTCACTTGACCTCCCGGAAGGTTACCAGGAGCGCCAGGTCCTGGAGGTCGAACCCACCGTCGTTTTTGTTGGTGTGGGTGAGTTCCATCAGGTAAATCACATCCTTCGGCCCGATCTTCACGCGTCCCTGTCCGTCCAGATACTGGCGGATGAAATCGTCGATGGTGGGCTGCTGGTAGAGTGGCGTGGTCGTGGGTGGCATGTCACCGGTCACCAGAGCCACGACGTTTCCGTTCGGATTGGTGGATCTGAATTGCGTTGACCAGCCGTCGAAATAGTAACGCCCGGCGAAGTTGATGTCATTCCCCGGCTGGATGGTGCCGGTATAGACCACCGTCGAAGGATTCACCTTGTCCTGGGTGTTGTAGAAGATGCGGGAATAGTTGCCGTTGTTGATGCTGATCTGGGCTTCGGTCGGAGCCCATTCCCAGCGGGTGATCTGCCCCCACAGGTTGGTCCAGACAACCTTGACGGAAGCCCCGATGACCCGCACGTCCATCGCCACCTTCACCTTCGGAGTGCAGGTGCCCGGAGGGGTGATCCTGATGATGTCCTTCACCACCGCGGGGTAGGTGATGTCCCAGCTCAACAACGGCCTCTCGCCAATCTGGACGTACGTCGGCGTCGCGGACAGGGATCCGACCGGCACCGGTGGATCCTGGGCCCGGACGTTTCCGGCACAGATCCCGCAGATGGTGAGTGCAACCGCCCGTATGGCGGCGGCTGCGCGGCTTGTTTTCATGGCTGGGTGTGAAAGTGTGTGGCATCCGCCGCTCCGCCAGCCCATGGCCGGAGAAGCCGCCGATCTGGATCAGAGCGGCACGTGCGGTCTTCACCGTTCGTGCCGATTCGGGACAGAATACCTGATCCAGACCGGCCGGAGCAGCACCTATCATAGTCCTGCTCCTGAAATTATATATTACGTGAAGACGGGAGGGGCGGATGTGCGGGGTGTGGGTTTTTGACAGCGGTGGCAGGAAAGCCATTCAGCGGTTGGCGGAGGGATCACTCCATGATTTCCAAGGACCGGCGGGAATTTCGTAATCCTCGGCGAAACGCCACTCCACCGTGGCTCCGCTGCGGAGGTTGAGGAAATCCCGGACAGCCGGACTGAGATCGATGCCCGCCCCATGGTTGCGGTTCGGACGCGGAGGTTCGCTGCCGAAAACATATTGGAAATGATCCGTTTCGAACGGCCCCACATCCTCCCACTGGGCATAGCAGACACGTCCGCCGTGATGGATCACAAGCCACCGTCCCTTGCAGACGGACACATTGTCGCCCCGGTAGCTCCGCCAGAACCAAGGGATGACCTCGCTGGCTTCCGGCCGGTGGCGGCCATCCTTCCCGATGTCATTGTAGGGAAGCGCCACGTAAAAAGGGTTCAACCGCGGAGCGAAACCCACCGGAGCATAGCCGTTCCGCTCCTCCGGGTGATCATACCCGCCGAAGCTGGCCTGCCAGCTCTGGTCCCAGGCGCTCTTCACGTTGGGGGTCGGGTTGTTCCCGGAAGGCTGCTCCCCCACCCAGAACACGGTGGCGGTGATGTTCCGTTTCCATGGCATGTTCGCCCGGATCCTGTCTTCGGACTGCTCCGCCACCCTGCGGGCCACCCGGGGGACTCCGAATGGATCGCTCAGGGAGGAGATCGCCGACCTGCGGTCTTCAAGAAGACCCTGATGCGCTGCTTCCAGCCGGTCGCTGAAAAGAATCGATGCGTCAGTCCCTGCGAGACTGACAACGATCCATCCCATCACCGCTATTAAATTTTTTGTCATTTGCGCGCAAAAAACTCGAACACAGATGCCTTCGGAATGCGCGGAGATTAAAAATATTTTGAAATCTTAACAAATAAAAAATGAATTTATTTGAACAAATTTAAAACTCACCTGTCGCCGCCTCTTTTTCCTCACCCTATGCGGGTTACACCCTCACAGCCACCTGATGAACGGGAGGTGTCATTTTCCCGATCCGGGTCCAAACTTCCCGGGAAGTAACCTATTCATCTAAAAAATCAAGATATTTTAAAAATCTTTAATGTTTGGTTCAACGAAGTTCCCTGCCACCGCTGAAGCGTCTCGCCAACTCCTGGAGGCTGATCTCGCTCAAAGTCGGCCTGCCATCCGCCGCACAATAGGGAAGCTCACACAAGAACAGCTCATCCAGCAAAGGCGCCGCTTCCTTCAGGCTGGCCTTCACCGGCTGGGCGGCCTTTTTCGCCAGCAGCTTCGCCAGCCTTTCGAAGGCAAAGCGTTTCCCCGGAACCCCATCGTGGAGGAGTTCGTCCAGAAGTTCCCGCATGAAAACGACCGGCTGGTCCACGGGGATCGATGCCGGGAGTCCTGATATCTGGAGCGTGTTCCCACCAAATCCGGCCACTTCGATCCCGATGTCACCGAGTGCTTGTCTTTCGTTCAGAACCACATCCAGGTCGCGTGGATCCAGTTCGATCAAGACCGGAACAAGCAGCCCCTGGACCGATATGCCCTCCCCATGGCGGCGCAGCAGTTCTTCGTAGAGAATCCGTTCACGGGCTGCCTTCGGATCGAAGATCACCAGCCCCTCCACACTTTCCAACAGGATATAACGTTGGTGGAGCAGGGCCAGGACGCGGAAACGGGCCGGGGCCGGATCTTCCAGCGGCACTTCCACCGCATCCGGGAGCACCTGCCCCTGCGCGGAAACCGGCAGCGGAGGTTGGATCGCCTTGGTGACGGTCGCCCATGGTTTCAACACGGGCGCGGATTCCCGGACCGGCCGGAATGAGGGGCCGGAAGCGACATCCGCCACCGGCACCACGACGGCTGCGGGGACCACGGGTGCCGGGGGCGGACGCAAGGCGTCGGCCACGGCTTCGACAATGACATCCTTCACATCGAGCGGCCGCCGGAACCTGACCTCCCTCTTCGCCGGGTGGACGTTCACATCCACCAACGACGGTTCCAGATCGATCCACAGCCAGGCGGCGGGGTGCATACCCTCCGCCAGCGCACCCCGGAAACCCTCCACCAGCGCCCGGGAGATCACGGGATCCTCCACCGGCCGGCCATTGAGAAAGACGAACTGGTGGCGCCGTCCCTTCCGCGCATGGCCTGTAGGCAGCAGCAGGCCGGAGACGGTCACGCCATTTCCGCGGGTTTCAGGCACCGTGATCAGCTCACGGGCCAGGTCCGTTCCCACAATCTGGCGGACCCGCCCGATGGCGGAGTCGGCGGGAGGAAGATCAAATACCTCCCGGTCATCCCGCCGCAGGCGGAACCTCACCCGGGGAGCGGCCAGCGCGTGGAGCCTCACCTGATGCTCGATGTGGGCGGACTCCGTGCTTTCCGCGCGCATGAATTTCTTCCGCGCCGGCATGTTGAAGAAAAGCGCCTTCGCCTCGATCACCGTGCCGGGGGCGCAGCCCGCATCCCTCACATCCCTCACCTTTCCCCCATCGACGGAGATTTCAGTCCCCACATCCACCCCGGGCTCCCGGGTGACCATGCGGAAACGGGACACGCTGGCGATGCTGGGCACCGCCTCTCCGCGGAAGCCCAGCGTGCGGATCTCTCCGAGGTCCGCCGAGGTCCGCAGCTTGCTTGTCGCGTGGCGCTCCAGTGACAGCAGCGCATCCTCCCGCGACATCCCGCAGCCGTCATCGCTCACCCGGATCAGCGCCGCGCCCCCCCGGTCCGTATCGACGCGGATCTCCCCCGCCCCGGCGTCGATGCTGTTCTCCACCAGCTCCTTCACCACGGACGCCGGGCGTTCCACGACCTCCCCCGCCGCCACCTGGCTGGCGAGGATGTCTGACAAAACCCGGATCTTTGGCATCGCGCCCCGAATTAACCCGTCTTCCTCCGGGGCATCAATCCCCAACCCTCTCCGTGAGGACAGATGGCATACCAGAACTCGGAGCCGTCTTTCCGCCCGGAAAAACACTCATTCCGTGCTTGTGTTCTCCACCGAAACAGCGTTTGCGTCTGCGTCCCGCGCCAACGGATCCGTTTTCCAAAGGCGTTCTCAGCATCGCACGTCTTATGGATACGCCTCCTTTCTCCGAACTCGGACTCCCAGACCAGCTCCTCGCCGCCGTCGAGGCGCTGGGTTATGAAAAACCTTCGCCGATCCAGGCGCTCAGCATCCCTCCGGCCCTCGAAGGCAAGGACATCCTGGGCCTTTCCGCCACCGGATCGGGAAAAACCGCCGCATTCACGCTGCCCGCGCTGGCAAAGCTGGATGTGAAGCTGGCCGTGCCGCAGGTCCTGATCCTGTGCCCCACCCGCGAACTCGCCGTGCAGGTCTGTGAGGAAGTCCACCGCCTGGGTGCGAAGCTCCCCGGCCTGCACGCCACCCCCGTCTATGGCGGTGCGCCGATGGACCGCCAGCTCCGCGCCCTGCGCATGGGCACCCAGCTCGTCGTCGGCACGCCCGGACGCCTGCTGGACCACCTGCGCCGCGGATCGTTCGATCCGTCCAACATCCGCATGGCCGTCCTCGACGAGGCGGACCGCATGCTGGACATGGGCTTCAAGGATGAGATGGACGAGCTGCTCGCCGCCCTCCCCGCGGACCGCCAGACGCTGTTCTTCTCCGCGACGATGAATCCCGGCGTGTCCCGGCTGATTCAGAAGTTCGGCAACGATCCGCAGAAGGTGGAGATCCAGCAGAAGGCGAAGACCGTCTCGACCATCGAGCAGTCCTACTTCGAGGTGCGCCAGCGCTCGAAGGTGGAGGTGCTTTCCCGCATCCTCGACATGAACCCGCCACGGCTGGGCATCATCTTCTGCAACACCAAGCGCTCCGTGGACGAGTGCACGGAAGACCTCATCAACCGTGGCTACGCCGCCGACCGCCTGCACGGGGACATCACCCAGCAGATGCGGGAGCGCACGCTGAAACGTTTCCGCGACGGCTCCGTGGAACTCCTTGTCGCCACCGACGTGGCCGCACGGGGCCTGGACATCGATGAGATCGACATCGTCTTCAACTACGACCTGCCGACGGACCCGGAGGACTACGTCCACCGCATCGGCCGGACGGGCCGCGCCGGACGCTCCGGCCGCGCCGTTTCCTTCGTCTTCGGCCGTGAAATCTACCGCCTGCAGGCCATCGAGCGCTATATCCGCCAGGTCATCAAGAGGGAGAAGATCCCGTCCGTGGAGCAGGTGGAGGGCCGCCGCGCCGACCTCATCTTCGAACAGCTCAAGGAACGCCTGGAGTCCGGGAAGTTTGATTCCCACCAGGAACACATCGACCGCCTGCTGGAGCAGGGCCACACCCCCACGGATATCGCCGGGGCGCTCGTCACCATGCTGCGTGAATCCTCCGGCCGCGAGGGCGAAGCAATCGAGGAGGACCGCGAGCGTGAACGCCCGGCCCGCCCCGTGCGCGAGCCCCGTCCGTTCCAGGAAAGGGAGGACCGTGGCCCGAGACCGGAACGCGGTGCCCGCGGCCCGATCGACAGGGAACCCGGCATGGCCCGCCTGTTCCTTTCGCTGGGCAAGACCCACGGCGTGCTGCCGAAGGAGATCGTCGGCATGATGTACCGGGAAGCCGGTCTGCCGGACGGCTGCCTGGGCCGCATCACCCTTTTCCCGAAGCACTCGCTCGTCGATGTCCCGGCGGAAATGGCCGACCAGGTCCTCCAGCGCACCCGCAACGCCCGCCTGCGCGGCAGACCGTTCCGCATCGATTACGACCGCGGACCGGAGTGATCGCGTGATCGGATGATCTCCCATATCGGAGAGGGGCGGGCGATGTCCGCCCTTCTTTGTGTCCATTCATCACCGGCGTTTCTTTCCAAACGGAAGAAACGTCAGTTCCCGCCGCTGGCTTCGTGCAGGTATTGGCAGATGAGGGGTATCCTGTCCGCCACGGCGTCCATTTCCAGCAGGCGCTGGCGCAGGTCGGGTTCATGGACGAACTGCTGGCTGACGATGTCCGTCATGAGTGCGGGGGTGTCCGCCCGGTCGATCAACGCGAGGATGCCGTCCCGCACCACCTGCGGCAGGGAGCTGATGGAGTCTTCCACCGCCCCGCGGAGCGTCCGCATGGCTGCCTGAGCCTGATGCTCCGGCTGGAAATGGGAAACGAGTGGCTCGATGGTGGCGGAGGGATAGGGTTCATCCGAGTGCCACCGCAGGAAACGCACCCTCATCACCCCGTGCAGCAGCAGATGGGAGGTCCCGTCGTCCTGCTCACGCGAGGCCCTCACCAGACCGATGGTTCCCACAGGGGCGGAACAGTCCGCGGGGCGGGTGCTTTCATCCCCGAGCAGCCGTGTGACGGCGAAGAAGCAGTTCCCCTCCATGGCCTCTTCCAGCATCCGCCGGTACCTCGGCTCGAAAATATACAGCGGCAGACCGCCATGCGGGAACAGGGTGCAGTCCGGCAACAGCATGACACCGCATCTTTCCGGAAGTTCCAACCCTGACATTTCCCATCAGATAAACACCGCAGGGTGTCGCGCGCAACCGTATCCGTGAGCTTTTGGCTTGAAAAGATCGCCCACCCTGTTTTTTCAAACAGCAATCCGGACCTGCGCCGCTAAGACGCCTGTCTCACCAATCATTCCGTCTCTCATGATCGAAGTCGAAAACCTCACCAAATCCTTCGGAACCAAAGTGGCCGTGGACAACCTGTCTTTCTCCGTGAAAAAGGGAGAAGTGCTGGGATTCCTGGGACCCAACGGCGCCGGCAAGTCCACCACCATGCGGATGGTCACCGGGTTCTTCCCACCCACCTCGGGCGAAGCCAAGGTCTGCGGCATCTCCGTGACGGACCGGCCGGCGGAGGCGAAGACCAAAATCGGCTACCTGCCGGAGTCCGCCCCCCTCTACAATGACATGACCGTCACCGGTTTCCTGAAGTTCTGCGCCAGCGTGCGGGGGCTGCGCGGGAGCGACCGCAACGATGCGGTGGAAAAAGCCATCGAGACCTGCTTCCTCCAAAGCGTGGCACGGCAGTCGATCGACACCCTTTCCAAAGGCTACCGGCACCGCACCTGCCTGGCCCAGGCGCTGCTCCATGACCCGGAGGTGCTGATCCTGGACGAGCCGACGGACGGCCTTGACCCCAACCAGAAGCACGAGGTCCGCCAGCTCATCAAGCGGCTGGGCCAGAACAAGGCGATCCTGTTCTCCACCCACATCCTGGAGGAGGTGGAGGCCTCCTGCACCCGCGCCGTGATCGTGGACCGCGGCAAGATCGTCGCGGACGGCACCCCCGCAGAGCTGATCGAGCGTTCCGGCACCGGCTCCCTCACCGACCTGTTCCGCTCCGTCACCACCCGGGACACCGCAGCAGCCTGATCCCCCAACAGCCCATCTTTTCCCAAATCCATGTTCACGATCTACAAACGCGAGCTGAAAAGCTACTTCACCCAGCCCACCGCCTACGCGATCATCGTCATCTTCCTGCTGTTCGCGCTGGGCTTCACCTTCTCGTTCGGCGCTTTCATCGCCGCGGGCGACGCCTCCCTGGAGTGGCCGTTCTTCGCCTGGCATCCCTGGCTCTACATGCTGCTGGCACCGGCCGTCGGCATGAAACTGTGGGCGGACGAGCAGCGCACCGGCACCATCGAGCTGCTGGGCACCATGCCGATCTCCACCTGGAGCGCCATCATCGGCAAGTTCCTGGCCCCGGCGACGGTCTGGTTCCTCGCCCTGCTCCTCACCTTCCCCATCGTCATCACCGTCAACTATCTCGGTGAGCCTGACAACGGGGCGATCCTTTCCGGCTACCTCGGCAGTTTCCTGGTGTGCTGCACGTTCATCGCCATCACCATGCTGGTGTCCGCCTGCACCCGGGACCAGGTCGTCTGCCTGATCGTTTCCTCCGCGGTCTGCGCCATCATGGTCATCGTCGCCTATGAGCCGGTCGTCACGGAGCTGCGGAAAATCGCCGCTCCTTCGGTGGTCGAGGTACTCACCTCCTTCGGCGTCTGGGAGCATTTCCGCTCGCTCACCCGCGGGCTGTTCCGCGTCCAGGATCTGATCTGGTTCGGCAGCCTCATCATCCTGCCCCTCCTCGGCACCGGCGCCATCCTTTCGGCCAAGCGCGCCTGACCATCCGCAACCCAATATTCCTTTCCTCCACCAACCATGGCCAAAACCACACATCCGGTTACCCGGGCGGCCCTCGGCATCGCAGCCCTCACCGCCATCGCCATCCTCGCCAACTGGCTCATCTCCCTCACTCCCTTCGGGAACAAGGGGGTGGACTTCACCGAAAACAAGATCCTCACGCTCTCCGAAGGGACTCGGGGTCTGGTTTCGGAGCTGGATACCCCGGTCGTCATCCGCTACTACGCGACCCGCAACTCCCCCTACATGCCGGAGGATCTGAAGATCCACATGCGGCGCGTGGACGACCTGCTGAAGGAGTATGCCTCCCTTTCCAACGGCAAGATCCGCATCGAGAACATCGACCCGCAGCCGGACACGGACGCGGAGGACTCCGCCAACCTGGATGAGATCAGCGGCCAGCGCATCAACGACGAGAACCTCTACCTCGGCATCGCCGTGGCGTGCCTGGACAAAACCCGCGTCCTCCCGTTCCTCGATCCGAACCAGGAAACGATGTTCGAGTATGAACTCTCCAAGGCCATCTCCGAGGTGAGCACTCCGAAGAAGCCGGTGGTGGGCGTGATGTCCGCCTTCAACCTGGCCGGCCAGCCGGCGATGATGCCCGGCCAGCAGGGCACCCCCGCCTGGGTCGTCTTCCAGCAGCTCAAGCAGTCCTATGAGGTGAAGTACCTGCCGCTGAACCACACCGAGCTGGATCCCAAGGAACTGAAGGTCCTCCTCGTCTTCCACCCCGCCGGCATCACTCCGGAAGGTGAATTCGCCATCGACCAGTACCTTCTCGGCGGCGGCACCGTGGTCGCCGCCCTCGATGCCTTCTCCGTCTCCGCGCAGATGCTGGGCGGCAACAGCAACCCGATGATGGGCCAGCAGGGTACCCCGGTCAGCTCCAACCTGCCGGAGTTGCTGCCCGCATGGGGCGTTTCCTTCGAGTCCGTGAAGGTGTTGGCGGATCCCACGCACTCCACCGCTCTCGGTGGCAACCGCCAGGGACTCGCCGTGCTTTCCCTGCCGCAGTCCTCCATGCCCCAGAAGGACAACGTGATCACCAAGGACCTCGGCTCCGTGGTGCTGTTCCTCCCCGGCGCGTTCAGCCGCACGGGCGGCAGCGGGGTGTCCGTCAACACACTCATCCGCTCCTCCACCGAAGCCGGATTCGTGGATGCCGTCCGCGCATCCCAGATCGACCCGAGCCTAGCCACCTCCCTCAAGCCGGAGGGCAAGGCATTCGATCTGGTCACCCACCTGAGCGGGAAGTTCAAAACCGCCTTCCCGAAGGGCAAGCCAACCGCGGACGGGGAGGAACCGAAAGAAGAAGAGAAGAAGGAAGGCGAAGCCGCCAAGCCCACCCACCTCACCGAAAGCGCGCAGGACGGCAACGTGTTCCTCATCGCGGATGTGGACGCTTTCTATGACCGCTTCGCCTACAACGTGCAGAACTTCGGGGGCATGCAGATGGCCAGCCCCATGAATGGCAACGCGACGATGCTCTTCAACATCATCGACCAGGCCATCGGTTCGAAGCACCTCATCGGTTCCCGCTCCCGTTCCGCCCTCCGCCGGCCGTTCACGGTCGTCCAGGAGATGGAAGCGGAATTCAACAAGAGCGTGGGAGCGAAGATCACCGAGTTCGAGGACAAGCAGAAGGAAGCCCAGCGGAAGCTTTCCGAGCTGCAGGCGCAGAAAACGCAGGGCAGCGAGCTTTACCTCTCCCCGGAGCAGGAGGCTGAGATCCGCAAGCTGCGCGCGGAGCAGGTCAACTACGCGCGGATGGTCCGCGACCAGCAGAAGGAACTGCGCCGCCAGAAAGATGAACTGGGCGGCAGGATCACCCTGCTGAACGTGGCCGCCATGCCCGCCCTCGTCGTCCTTTTCGGCTTCGGCCTCTTCCTGAAGCGCCGGTCATCCACCCGTGCCCGCTGATACCGCGGGAACCCGAGTCACCCAACCAAAGCAATTTCCCCATTTTCCCATGAACAAACGTCAGGTCATCATCCTCTGGATCGTCGCCGCCGTACTGGCGGCCTCGGTCGCCCTCATCAAACGCGGAAAGGACAAGGAGATCAAAAGCGCAACGAACCGCGCCGCAGGCCAGACCCTGCTGGAGTCCTTCCCCGCCGGCGATGTCACCACCGTTGAAATCAAGGGCGCGGACTCCTCCGTGACACTTGAAAAGAAGGACGGCAAGTGGGTCATCCCACAGCGCGAGAACTTCCCGGCGAAGTCAGGCGGAGTGAACAGCGTCAACGATCTGCTCCGGACCGTCGGTGAACTCAAGATCGCCCAGAGCATGCAGGCGGGCCCGTCCTTCGCCGCACGCTTCGGCATGGATGACAGCTCGGAGGATCCGAAGGAGCGCGGCATCAACGTCACCTTCAAGGACTCCGCCGGAAAGGAACTGGCCCACATCACCGTCGGCAAGAACATCGAATCCGCATCCGGCAGCGGGGTTCCGCTGGCAGGCGGCGGATCCACCGGCCGCTTTGTCCGCAACCATGCGGATGACTCCGGTTTCTACGCCGTCAGCGAGCTTTTCTCCAGCCTCAGCGACCAACCGAAAAGCTGGCTCGCCGCGGACGAATTCCTCCGCGTCGAGAAGATCCAGTCGATCTCCGTGACCCAACCGGGCAAGGAAGACATCGCCTGGAAAGTGGTGCGGGACAAGGAAGACGCCGAATTCACCCTTGATGGAGCTGCCGCCGGTGAGGCCATCGACCCTGCGGCCGCCACCTCCCTGAAGAGCCTGCTCGCCTACAACCGCTTCGACGATGTCGTGACCAAGGCCGAGGTGGAGAAGCGGGCCGTCGCGGACCAGAAGCGCGTGGCCAGCATCAAGACCTTCGAAGGCATCACCTACACCATCACCTTCACCCCATCGAAGGCGGCGGACAAACCCGCATCCTCCAACCCGGAAGATCCCTCCCCCGCCGCGGAAGACACCTATCTGGTGACCGTCGCCGTGGAGGCGGACATCCCCAAGGAACGGAAGAAGGAGGAAGGCGAAAAGCCGGAGGACGCCAAGGCAAAGGATGAAGCGTTCGCCACGCGCACCAAAGAGCTGAATGATACGCTGGCCAGGGTGAAGGCATTCGCGCCCTACACCTTCCAGGTGGCGAAGGCCAGTTTCGAGCAACTGCTCAAAGACCGCGCGACCCTCACGAAGCAGCCCGATCCCCAGCCACAGGATCAGGGTGCCCAGGGCGCTCCCCAAGGAGGAGGTTTCAACCTCCCTCCCGGCATGATCGTCCCGGGAAGCGGCCCGGCCAACCAAGCGGTGACGGAGCCGGTCGAAGCGGTCACCCCTCCGGTCAGCATCCCCGCCGCCGATGAGAAAGCGGAGGGAGAGAAGGCACCTGAAGAGAAACCCGCCGAAGCCCCTGAGAAGGAGTAATCCCTTTCACATCCGATCAATTCAAATGGCCCGGTGACACCGGGCCATTTCTGTTTGGAGGCAGAGGGAGATCACCACTGCACTGTCTCCCATCAGGGAGAACCGCTCCTTCGCCACCCGGTCCGCCGGAAGCGGATGCCCCCCAAACCTGAAAAATAAACGAAAAACCGGGATTTACCCACACGTATTCCGCTGCAACCCAAAGCTTCGGACCTGTGATTTCCCGCCACGCCACTCTCCTCATGCTCTCCGCGCCGTTCGCCGTCGCCGCGGACAAGGTCACTTTCGACGATCACGTCCTGCCCGTTTTCCAACAAGCCTGCCTCAACTGCCACAACCCCGACAAGGCCAGGGGAGGCCTCGACCTCTCCACCTACGGCGCGACGCTCAAAGGTGGTTCGGGCGGAAAGATCGTTGAGCCAGGGGACGCCGGTTCCAAGCTGCTCGGCTGCGTCATCCAGTCCGTCGAACCGAAGATGCCGCCTGAAGGTGACAAGATGGCGGGTGCGCAGATCGACGTCCTGAAGCAGTGGATCGAAGGCGGCCTGCTGGAGAACAAGAGTTCTTCCGCAAAGAAGCCTTCGAAGCCGAAGTTCGAGACCACCATGGGTTCCGACCCCGCCAAAAAGCCGGATGGCCCGCCGCCGATGCCGCAGCATGTCCTGCTGGAGCCGGAGGTGATCACTCCGAAGGCATCCTCGGTTCATGCATTGGCGGTCTCGCCGTGGGCTCCGCTGATCGCGGTGACCGGCCAGCGGCAGATCCTGCTGCACGATACGAACACCCTGGAACTGGTGGGCATCCTGCCTTTCCCGGAGGGTGACCCCATCTCGCTCGCCTTCACTCCGGACGCCCGCTATCTCATCGTGGGCGGTGGCATCCCCGGCAAGTCCGGCATCACGGTGACCTTTGACGTGACGAACGGCTCGCGCCTGCTTTCCGCCGCGAAGGAATTCGACTCCATCCTCGCCGCCGACATCAAGCCCGGCTTCGACATCGTCGCCACCGGCGGTCCATCCCGCCTGCTCAAACTCTGGAAGACGGAGGACGGCGAGATGATCACCTCCATCAAGAAGCACACCGACTGGATCACGGCGCTGGACATTTCCAACGACGGCGTCCTGCTGGCCAGCGGCGACCGCAACGGCGGCGTGTGGGTCTGGGAAACGGACAGTGGAAATGAATTCCACACCCTGCGGGCGCACCAAGCGGGCATCACCGGCCTCGCCTTCCGCTCTGACTCCAACATCCTCGCCTCCGCTTCCGAAGACGGTTCCGTCCGCATGTGGGAGATGAACAACGGCGGCGAGGTGAAGAAGATCGACGCCCACCCGGGCGGGGTGACCGCCTTCGCCTTCGCCCGCGACGGCTCTTTCATCACCGCCGGACGGGACAAGAAGGCGAAGCTGTGGAAAGCGGACTTCAACCTGCTGAAGGAAATCGGCCCGTTGCCGAAACTCCCCACCTCCGTGGTCATCGACGTCGAGAGCAAGAAGGCCTTCGTGGCCGATGCGCTGGGCACCATCCGCGCCTTTGACACCACCGAGGGCAAACCTCTCGGCGAGATCCATGCCAATCCTCCGGCGATCGAAACCCGCATCAAGACACTGGCCGAACGCGCAGGCACCCAGAACCAGCGGCTGGCGGATGCGGAGGCGGCCGCCAAGCAGAAGGCCGCTGCCGTGGAAGCCGCCAAGAAGGCGCTCGCCGATGCCGAGAACACCCTCAAGCAGTCCAGGGAAATCGCCCAGGCCTCCAAGGCGGGCGCGGACAAGGCGAAGCAGGAACTGGACGCCCGCAGAGGCGCGCGCCAGAAGCAGCAGGAGGAAATCAACCGCCTCGCGGAAGCGAAGAAGGCCGCACAAGCTGATACCGACGCGAAGAGAGCCGCGCTGGCCGCACTGCCGGAGGACCAGCGCGACCCCGCCCCGCTATCCGCCGCGGAGCAGAAGAACCGCGAGATCGGCGACCAACTGGTGAAACTCCAGCAGGCCTTCGATGCCCCCGCCAACCAGGAAGGCCCGCTTGCCTCCGCCTTTGAGATGGCGAACAAGACGGCAGGCGTCGCCCAGGCCCGGATCAAACCCGCGGAAGACGCCCTCCCTCCCCTGCGCAAGGCCGTGGAGGAAGCGGGCAAAGGTGCGGCCGCCGCCGTCGCCGCTGCGGAAGCGGTGAAGAACGAACTGCCGCAGATCAAGGTCGCGGAGAAGCACTGGCTCGCCGCCGCCATCAACGCCAGCGCCATCAAGGCCACGGCGAAGGCGGAAACCGCCACCGAGGAATCCGAAGGCGAACTCGCCGGCTTCACGGATGCCCTCAAATCCCTCGAAGCCCAGTTCGCCGTCATCACCGCGAAGCGTGATGAACTCGGCAAGCTCCAGGAACGTCTCACACAGGCTGATCTCGCCGCACCGATCAGGGAGGAATTGACCGCCACCGCCACCGCCGTCGAGGCTGTCATCCAGCGGGAAACCGCCACCCTGCGGAAGCTGCAGGACGACACTCTCAGCGCCCGCTCGACCGTCGAACAGAAGCTCCCCGCCGCCTACCTCGCCTCTTCCGAAGCGAGCCAACTGAAGGCCGCCTACGACAAGGCACGGCAGTAATCCCGGCTGGCCGCATTTCACCAGATTCCCGGCTACGGTCCGGGAACGGTGGAGATCCGGGCGAAGTGCCTCCTACTTCGCCTGTCCCGCTTTCTGCAGGACTTCCTCCGCTTTTTTCATCACGGGATCCCCCCACGCCTCCACCTTCTTCCGCTCCGCCTCATCGAGGGAGTCCGCGCGGTTGCGCTTCTCGAAATTATCGCGGTCCATGTCCTCCAGTGCCACGGGCACATCCGGAGTGATGCCGACACGGTGGGGAGTGCGCCCGGAGGGTGTGTGATAGGTGGCGATGGTGAGACGCATGGCGGTTCCCTGCCCCAGCGGGATGATGTTCTGCACGGAACCTTTGCCGAAGCTCAGCTCCCCGATGATGGTCGCCCGCTTGAGGTCCTGGAGCGCGCCGGCGGTGAGTTCGGACGCGGATGCGGACATGCGGTCGATCAGAACCGCGATGGGATACTCCCGCTTCCGGCGTTGCCGTGAAGGGGTCTTGAGCGATTCCTCCGCCTCATTCCGGCTGCGGGTGGTGACCACGGTGGTGTCCGGGGGAACGAAAAGGCCGAGGATTTTCACGGTTTCATGCAGATCCCCTCCGCCGTTGCCACGGAGATCCAGGATGAGTGACTTCATGCCCGCGTCCTCCAGATCATCGAGGGAAACTTCCATCTCCTTCGCGCAAGCGGCACCGAACGAAGCGAGCCTGATATAGCCGGTGCCCTTTTCCTTGTTGATGATCTTCGCGTCGGCAACGGACCGCTCCTCCACCAGTCGGTGGACGAGGGAAACTTCGGTGGGCTTCGGTTCTTCGGGGGACTTCAGCTTCAGACGGCTCGTCTCCCCCGCTTTCTTCCGCAGGGTTCCGACCAGATCCTCGAACTCCCCTCCCTCCGTGGGCCGCCCATCGATCTCCAGCACGGAACTGCCTGTGGTGATCCCGGCACGCCCTGCCGGGCCGGGAGGAGCCACCGCCATGACATAGAGGCCGGTATCCCGCAGACCGAGCGTCATCCCCAGCGAAGGCACCTCCGGATCGAGCTTTTCATTCGATTTCATCAACGCCGCCATTTCCGGGTGGATGAAGGAGGAAAAGGGATCCAGCCCTTCCATCATCCCCTCCAGCGCGTGGTTGACCAACCGTTCATAAGCCAGCCGATCCGTATCCGGATGGTTTTTCCTGACCGCTTCCAGCACCTGGATGAACCTTTCGATGGCCGGATAGGCGGCTTCCTCCGCATCCGGCGGACCCGCCGGGGCGGCGATGGAAAGCGAAGGAAGAAGCAGGAAACCGCACCACCATTTCATGACCGTCTCTAACACCGCCCACCCGGCTTGGCGCGGGAAAAATTCAATCGGATGGAACACCAGATTTTGGTTGCGGGGGGAGGGATCGGATTTACTCTGTCCAACGACTGCTGTGTGCGTTCGATTTTGGCAGCTAGCCCGAACCGATATCACTACCACGGGATCATAATCCGGCCAATCAGGTCATGCCTTCACAGGAAGACCCACCTAGTCCGGACGGTCCCACTTGTTGAGCTTACGGAACGTGGCTCATAGCGCCAAGAACGGCACAGCGGTTTTCTTTTCCCACCCCGCTCCCCCTGACCTTCAGGGGTTGATTTCTCCCCGGAATCCACGAGCATGTAGCTCTGATGAATCCCTTCAGCGCCGCCTTCTTCGCGTTCCTGGCAGGAACGGGAGTGCTGTCTGCAGCCGCTCCCTCCCAAGACGCCCCCAACACCCAGGGGAGCGCTGCGGAGGCAACCGTCAGGGCGCTGATTTCCGACCTTTCCTCGGAGAACTTCGGGGTGCGTGAAAAGGCGACGCTCAAGCT
Organism: Akkermansiaceae bacterium; assembly: GCA_019634595.1. NCBI lineage: Bacteria > Pseudomonadati > Verrucomicrobiota > Verrucomicrobiia > Verrucomicrobiales > Akkermansiaceae > Akkermansiaceae bacterium. The sequence continues at coordinate 264,455 of JAHCBC010000005.1, read as the reverse complement.
CTGGACCCTGGGCGAACCGATCCTCGGGGAATTGAGGAAAGCCGCCGCAGGAGATGATCCGGAAGTGGCGTTCCGCGCATCGAAGCTCATCAGGGACATCGAGCATTTCATCACGCCGGACACGGACCCGGAGCTGATCCAGCACGTGGAGGACTACAAGAAGGCGCTCCCCGGGAACAAAGCGGATATTTTCAAGAAGATCGCCATGAAACGGGGATGGCACCAGATCCTGAAACTTTATGCCGCTGAAACGGATCCCGTGATCCTGGGGAAACTGCTGGATCAGGCCTACGAAGCCGCCATCATCGGGGCACGGGAAAAGCTCATCCAGGGGAAGGATGATGAAGCGCGGAAATTTCTGGAGTTGGCACCGCGCGATGCCCGGTCGCTGATGGCCCTGGCCTGCTTCCACCGCACGAATGGAACACTGGAGGAAGAACGCCTGAAGGCGGCCTCCGGACCGGCGGACTGGCGTGTGGCATTGGCCCGTGTGGCGGGTGACACCGCCACCGCGGCGGCTGCGGCGAAGGAAGCGGGTGATCCGGAACTGGCGGCGGCGATGGGGTTGTTCAACGGTGACCTCCTGCCCTGGCTGGATCTCATGAAGGAGGACGGTGAAAACTCCTCGAGAAAACCCTACATGGACATCGTCGGAGGCCGGTGGGATCCCAACCGGCAGGAGGAAGCAAGAATCGCCCTCCGGCAACTGTCCTCCGAAGCCACCACTTCACGGGATGGGGCTGCACGCGCCGGCGCTGCATGGAATCTTTTCCTGGCAGGCTATCCCGACCTGGCGGAAGCCGCGTTGCCCAAGGCTCCGTTGCTCCAGACGATCGACTACTACTCCTCGATCGAAAGGTATGATGAAGCGCTTTCCGCGTTTGGGCTGGATCCTGAGGCACCCGACTTCAAGGGATGGGTGGAGGGGAAATTCGGAGTCTATCTGAACCAGAGGAGATTCGAGAACGAGCGCGCGGAGAACGAATCCGGCGAGGCGGAAAAGGAACTGAAGAGACTGGCTCTCCTCCTCCACCAACTGGGCCTCGAAGCGGAGATGCTCTCCGCCTTCGAGAAGCCGCTGCTTTCAATGGCGGAGACGGATCTGGACGATTTCCTGATCCTGCTGGCCTCCCTCTTTTCCGGAGATCACGGCCCCGGCCCGTGTGACACCGCCGTCCTGGCACAGGCGGTCGCCACGAAATGGGCGGGAGAGGATGAGGGACGCTGGCGCCAGCTGGTCAATCTGGCGTTCAGCGAGGATGAAGTCGCCATCCAGTGGTGGGACTGGCAGGAGGTGCTGGACGGGGATGCAACCTTCGCGGACCGGTTCGAGGGACTCCTTGGATTGTTCGGAGTCATCCCGGATCCGAAACGGACCCGCGACCGCTGGCTGGGCCTCGCATGGAAGGCGGTCGAAAAAGCAACACCCGCCCAGAAGCCGCAGTATCTCAAGCGGATCGCCTACCCATCCGATTTCTCCCGGACGGAGGGCCGGTTCGCGGATATGGCCACCTCCCTGAAGGTGCTGGGCATGCAACCCGCCGCCGACCAGAGTTCCTCCCTCCAGACGCAGAGCTTCATGGGCCTCTCCATCCGGGGTGAGTGGGGGCAGGTGGCGGATATTTTCACGAAGATGATCGCCGGAGACAAAGGCGACAAGGTTTCGCTGAGGCGTCCGGAACTGCATGCCTACCTCGCCGCCAGCCTCAGGCGGGCCGGGCGGGAGGAAGAGGCGGTGGTGCATGATGGCTGGGCCGAAAAGCTGTCGCTGGGTGACTCCGGCTCCTCCATCATGATCTCGAACGCCTATGCCTTCGGTGGCGATATGGAAAGATCCGCCATCTGGCTGGCCCGCTACACCATCGAATCATCGCCCTCCTCCGAACCCTATGGGGATCTCATCAGCGGCTACTCCTTTGATGCCCTCAACCGCTACTCCGTCCAGCTTCTGGAGCAGGGCCGGTGGAAGGAATCCGCCGCGCTTGCGGAAGCAATGGCGCTTCGTGCGAATGACAATGACACGGACCTGTCACAGGCCCAGTTTCTCCTGAACATGCGCCTGCGGGCGGATCTCCCCCACGGTCTGTCCCTCATGGAAAGCGACCGGGAACGGGGTCTCGAAATGCTGGGACGGTGCCACTCTTTCTTTCCCGGGGTGGGCCATCTGGCGGATTACTTTTTCCCCGCTCTGCGGAAGGCGGGCCTGATCAAGGAACATGACCAATATTTCGAGCGGTCCTGGAAGGTCATGTCCGGACTGGCCGAACGCTTCCCACTCTCCGGACAGACGCTGAACGGCAGTGCCTGGCTGGCAGCCCGGGCCGTACGCCGCCTGCCGGAGGCGGAAGCGCTGTCCCGCAAGGCGCTTGCGCTGAATCCGGACGAAGCGGCCTACCTGGACACCCTCGCCGAGGTCCATTTCGCCAAAAAGGACAGGAAAGGGGCGGTGAAATGGTCCATCCTGGCCACGAATTTCGCACCCGGGGACTCAATGATCCGCCGCCAGTATGAGCGATTTTCAACCGATCCGTTCCCCGGGGATTAGATTCCCGCATTCCGGGAGCTTTCTTGGGGGCCGGAGATGAGCATGGCTTGACAGCGGGGCTTCTCTCGGGCGGGATTCCCCGCCCATGGCCAAACTCTCGATCCGCGATCTCGACGTCAATGCGAAGGAAGTCCTCATGCGTGTGGACTTCAATGTTCCTCTCAAGGACGGAGCCATCACCGACGACACCCGCATCCAAGGTGCCGTGCCATCGATCAAGCACCTCATCGCAGGTGGCGCGAAGCTCGTCCTCTGCTCCCACCTCGGCCGTCCGAAGGGCGGACCGGACGCCCAGTTCTCCCTCGCTCCGGCAGCGGCCGCCCTTTCCGAAATCCTCGGTCAGGAAGTGAAGCTCGCCCCGGACAGCATCGGTGAGGAAACCGCCGCGCTCCGCGCCGCGCTCCAACCGGGCCAGGTCCTGCTTCTGGAAAACACCCGCTTTTATCCAGCCGAGGAAGCGAACGAAAAGGACTACGCGAAGGCCCTCGCCGGCAACGCGGAGATCTTCGTGAACGATGCATTCGGCACCGCCCACCGCGCCCACGCCTCCACGGAGGGTGTCACCCATTTCATCCCGAAGGCCGCTTCCGGCTTCCTGCTCGACCGCGAGCTGGAATACCTCGTCGGCAAGCTGGAGAACCCGGAGCGCCCGTTCCTCGTCATCATGGGCGGAGCGAAGGTGTCCGACAAGATCCAGGTCATCAACGCCCTCATGGAAAAGGCCGACGCCTTCCTCATCGGCGGTGCGATGGCGAACACCTTCCGCAAGGCCCAGGGCTACCACACCGGCAACAGCCGCGTGGAGGCGGACAAGCTGGACCTCGCGCTTGAGATCCTCGCCAACGCGAAGGCGAAGGGCGTGAAGTTCCTCCTCCCCGCCGACACCCGCATCACGCAGGAGTTCAAGGAAGGTGCCGAAACCAAGAGCACCCAGCCCTACGAACAGGGTGGCGAAACCCCGGACGGCTGGGAAGGCATCGACATCGGTGACGTGGCCGTGGACGAGTTCGTCGCGGAGGTCGCCAAGGCCAAGACCATCATCTGGAACGGCCCGATGGGCGTGTTCGAACTCGACAGCTTCGCCAAGGGGACCAAGGCCGTTGCGGAAGCGATGGCCGCCAACACCGGCACCACCATCGTCGGTGGCGGAGATTCCGTCACCGCGGTCAACAAGTTCGGCCTGGATGACAAGATGACCTTCATCTCGACCGGCGGTGGCGCCTCCCTCGAACTCCTCGAAGGCAAGGTGCTCCCTGGCGTGGCCGCACTTTCCGACGCTTGATTGAATTACCTGCCAGCTTTTACGTCAAAACACCCGATCCCAACGATATGAACCGCAAGCCGATCTTCGCCGCCAACTGGAAAATGAACAAAGGACCTTCGGAAACGGAGGACTTCGTGAAGAGCCTGCTCTCCAAGCTCCAGGGTTCGAATTTCAACAGTGAGATCGTGATCGCGCCGCCGTTCGTGTCGCTGGCGAAGCTGGCGGACCAGCTCCACACGGCCACCGCCGTCCAGAACGCCCACGCCATCCAGATCGCGGCGCAGAATTGCTCCGAGTATGACTCCGGCGCCTACACCGGTGAGGTGAGCGTGCTGATGCTGCGCGAGTTCTTCGTGCACTACGTGATCCTCGGCCACAGCGAGCGCCGCTCCATCTTCGGTGAGACGGACGCCGTCATCAACGCGAAGATCAAGAAGGCGCGCGAAGCGAACCTGAAGCCGATCTTCTGCATCGGTGAAACCCTCGCCGAGCGTGAGGCCGGCAAGCTGGAGGAAGTGCTCCGCACCCAGATCACCGGTGGCCTGAAGGATGTCTCCGAAAAGGACCTGGCGGAAATCGTCGTCGCCTATGAGCCCGTCTGGGCGATCGGCACCGGCGTCACCGCCACCTCCCAGCAGGCGCAGGAGGCCCACGCCTTCGTCCGGTCGGTGATTTCCGAGCTGTACGGCGCGGACGCCGCCGGCAAGATCCGCATCCAGTATGGCGGCAGCGTGAAGCCGAACAACGCCGCGGAACTGATGGCCTGCCCTGACATCGACGGTGCCCTCATCGGCGGTGCCTCGCTGGAGCCGCAGAGCTTCTTTGAAATCGTCCGGAACGGCACCCAGTCCGCCTGACCGGCCGACGCCACCGGAGCGTATGAAGTTCAAAGGACCCGGTTCCCACGAACCGGGTTTTTCATTTGTCTCAGGCATCCGGACCTTCTACCTTCCCCGCCATGAGACTCTTCGCACGGCTCGCCGCCCTGTTGTTCCTGCTCCTTTCCGGCATCGCCAGCGCGGAGCACGTCATCGTATCCGGCGGTCCATCCCTGAGAAAGTGGGAGAACCTGCGGGTGCCGGATGACCAGCACGACCGCTGGTGGGCGAACTTCATCCGCGCGGCCACCCTCCGCATGGCGGAGGTCCGGCAGGCCTACGGATCGGACGCAGCCATCGTATGGATGGTCCACCAGAGGAGCTACCAGGCCCGTGGCCGGGAGGACGGAAAGCCCTACACCACCTGGATCAACGAGCAGGCGGCGAAGCGGCGCGTCACCCTGATCTGGGTGAACACCACCGGGGACCTCATCCGCGCCATCAACTCCCGTCCGCGCGGTTCCGTCCAGACCTTCGACTACTTCGGCCACTCGAACCGCCACGCCTTCATGCTCGACTACGGCAGTGACATCATGGCGGCGTCCACCGCCTGGCTGCATGAGCGGGATCTGCCGAAGATCAAGTCCTCCGTTTTCTCGAAAAACGCCTACTGCAAGAGCTGGGGCTGCCATACCGGCGAAAGCATGACCAGGGTGTGGAGGAACACCGTGGGCATCCCTCTGGAGGGTGCCAGGGGCAAGACGCTCTACACTTCCGTTGGCCAGGGGAAAATGCCACTCATCGATGGCGGCTGGGCACGCTGACCCGATACCAAGACCGGCATATCCCCCTTCCCTTTCCCATTTTTCACTCTCCCACATGATTCTCTCCGAACTCCAGGCACTCTACGACCTTCCCTTCTTCGAACTCATCCAGCGTTCCCGGAAGGTGCATGAGGCCAACTGGCCGGACGCCGAAGTCCAGCTCTGCACGCTCCTCTCCATCAAGACCGGCGGTTGTTCCGAGGACTGTTCCTACTGCGCCCAGTCCGCCCGCTACAACTCCGGCGTCCAGATCGAACGGCTGATGGAGAAGGAGCAGATCATGGAACGCGCGCGCGCCGCCCGTGAGACAGGCTCCACCCGCTTCTGCATGGGCGCTGCCTGGCGCGGTGTCCGCGGCGGCACCCAGCGCTTCGAGCAGGTGCTGGACATCATCAAGGACGTTTCCACCCTCGGCATGGAGGTCTGCGTCACCCTCGGCGAACTCGGCCCGGAGGAAGCGGTCCGCCTGCGTGAGGCGGGTGTCACCGCCTACAACCACAACCTGGACACCTCCCCGGAACATTACCCGAACATCGTTTCCAGCCATACCTACGACGACCGCCTGCGGACCATCCGCAACGTGCAGGACGCCGGCATGTCCGTCTGCTGTGGTGGCATCCTGGGTCTCGGGGAAACGATCACCGACCGCCTGCGGATGCTGGAGGTCATTTCCAGCTTCAACCCGCAACCGGAAAGCGTGCCGATCAACTCCCTGATGCCGATGCCGGGCACGCCGCTGGCGGAGAATCCCCAGGTCGATCCGTTCGACCTCGTCCGGATGATCGCCGTCACCCGCATCGCCATTCCGAAGGCGAAAGTCCGTCTTTCCGCAGGCCGCACCCGCCTTTCCGATGAAACACAGGCGATGTGCTTCTTCGCCGGCGCCAACTCCATCTTCTACGGAGACAAGCTGCTCACCGCGAAGAATCCGTCCGTGGAGAAGGACCGTGCGCTGCTCGCCAAGCTCGGCCTCTCGACGCTCGCCCCGAATCCGTCGCTGGAAGCCCCGGAGGCCGACTGCGGACTGCCCGCCAGCCCTGCGTGTGCGGGGGCGGGTTGTTGCTGAGGAGGGAGGACATTGCGGCAGAGCCGCTATGTCCGCTTCGCTCCCATTCCTGTCCTCCGGCGGCATTGGCGGAAGAAGGAGGAGAAGTTTTCAGTTCTTGGTTTTCAGGGAAAGGAAGAGGCTGACCACGAGTCTGGCGAATTTGAAGAGTTCCATACTCTTTCTTGGCGAGCTTGGCGTCTTGGCGGTGAATTTTCTCTGATTCGCCAATGCCGTCGGAGGACAGGAGTGTCCTCCCTCCTTACTTCTCCTTACTTCCAGCGGTAGTGGCCGGTGAGAGGATAGGCCGCCAGCACGTCCTCCTCCCTCGCACCGCCACCGATGTTATGTATGACCAGCGGCCTACCATCGGCGGTTTTCTTATCACTCACGATCATGATGTGCGGCAAATGTGGCGGCACGGTGCAGGTGACCAGATCACCGGGTTGGAACGCGGCGTAGTCCACGGGTGAGGCCAGCCTGATGCCATATCCCTTCCGTTCGAAGTATTTCCGCAGATTGGGCACACGCCGGTGGTCGATGTTGCGGTCGGTGCGGCTCAGCCCCCAGTTCTTCGGATAGCTGCCGAAGTTCGCTTTCATGTCCTCGTGGACCAGCTTCTGGAGATCCTGCGAAAGACCATCCCGCAGGGCACGGATCACCACATCCGTACAGACCCCTTTCTCCCGCGGCACGTCGCCATTGGGATAGGAGAGCGACGTGTAGGCAGGGTCATAGGTCAGCGTGACCCCGATCTGCTTGCGCGCCGCCCCGACGATCTTATCCCCCACCTGCGCGTGCAGCGGGACGAGAGCAAGCAGCCAGCAGCATAATGCGGCGCGGATCATTTGAGGGATGTCAGCTCCAGCTTCCGGAATTCCACTTCCGTTCCCTCCGCCTGGAGCGCGAGCTTGCCGGAGGATGCGGTGCTTTTCGAGCCATGGTTCACAAGGACGCCGTTGACGTGGACGATCACCTCGTCGCCCTTGCACTCGATGATCATGGTGTTCCATTCACCCAGCGGTTTCTCGGCTCCGTCGTTGAGGTTGAGGATGCGGCGGGCATCGGCCGGACCGCCGCCGAAGTTCTGGCCTTCCTTCCGCGGGCGGCGCTTCTCCATGTCCGGCACCTCGATGTTTTCACCGATGCACCAGAAGTCCCCCGCGTCGCCGGAGTTCATCTGCACCTCGATGGACTTCGGGAACATCTGGTAAAGATTCCGCGGCTCCGAGGCATGGATGAGCACGCCGCAGTTCCCGCCCTTGCCGGGGAAGCGGTACTCCACCTCCAGCTTGTAGTCGGAGTAGGACTTGTCGCTGACGAGGTGGCCCTTCGGATCCCCTTTGCTGACGAGCAGGCCGTCGCGGACGATGAAGCTCGGAGGCGTCTCCGGCTTGCCGTCGGCCGAGGGAACATCAGGCGTCCAGCCGCTGAGATCCCTGCCGTTGAAAAGCGGTTCGGCGGAAGCGAGCGTGGGAAGGAAAAGAAGTGCGAGGAACGTGGATTTCATAGGATGGGAGGTGATGGGCTGTTGCGTTACCTCTCTACTACGGGCAGCGCCCATCTGTTTCAAGGAACGATCGGGCGTTCCGCTCCTCCGGTGACATCCATTCCGGAAAAAATGGCGCCCTGTCCGAAGCGACGGGATTTCAGGGTTGTATGGTGGCACCGGGACATCATACAAACATGAAACCCCATGAAAGCCCCCGCATTCATCACAGGCCTTTTGTGCCTGGGTTCCGCCGTTTGTGAAGCGACGGTACTCCTCCACCAGGATTTCTCCAGCTATCCGTCCGGCTCCATCCACGGCAGGACGGCGACAGGACCAAATGTCTCCGGAACATGGACCGCCACCAATGACAGCTACGGGACATTTTCCGCCAATGGCAGCCTCCTCTCCTTCGCCCGCACCCAGACGACATCGACCACCCCGATCTCGAAATACGCCCAGTTCACCGTCGCCTCCACACCTGACTCCACCGCCCTCCACCAGGAATTCTGGACCATGGCGACGATTTCCACCGATACGATGCAGGCGGCATTCGTCTCCATTCCCCTCCACCGCGACTCAGGGGCCGCAGGGCAGAGGATTATTTTCGGAATCGACGGCGGAAAGGCATTCCTGGCGACCGGGGCATCCGGCGCGACCCTGAACGGCCAGGTCCTTTCCACCACCACTCCGGGCACCTCCGCCCACACCCTGCTGGTCCGGATGGCCCAGGGATCCAATACCAACGACGACATCTACCATCTCTGGATCGATCCCGACCTGGGCGCAGGACAGGGCGCACTGGGCGCTCCCGATGTCCAGATCACCGGCCAGAATTTCATCTGGAACGGTGGCAGTTCCCTGGGGTCCAACACCGTCGCCGCCAATGTCAGCTTGGGGATCATCACGACCCTGAACGCCACCCAACCGCAAGGCGGCAGCTTTTCCGACATCCGCGTGGCCACGACGTTCGAGAGCATCCTTGTTCCCGAACCCGGGACGACCCTTCTGTTGGTTCCCGGCCTCGCCCTCGTGTGTCTTCGGCGGAGAACGGTTTGACCGGGGTCACGTTGCCCGCTGAAGAGTCCGGGCTGCCCCACAGCCGCGGTCCTCAGGAAACACCTTCGAGAATGCGCGCCGGTTTGCCCTTGCGCAGGGCATTGCGCTGCCATTTGCGGAAACTGAAGTCCCGCTGGCGGAGAAGTGTCTCAAGGGAAGCACCGTCGTGCTCCAACTGGAGGTGGGAGGCGAGGATTTTCCGGAGACGGTAGAACGGGAGATAGTGGTCCTCCTCCAGCTTCCGGCGGCAACCGAGGAAGCACTCAAGGACTTCCTCCCAGTCGGTGCCGTGAATGAGGAGGCCGCGCAGATCGAGCAGGTCATTCCAAGCAGCTTCCGGAGTCGTCCGGAAAAGCTCCTCCACCACCTTTGCGGCGCTCACACGCCAAAAGCGGGCTGGTTCATTGCTCGGGCAACCATTGCTCACGGGCCGACCGTAGCATTTTGAGACTGCGTCGCAATTAAAATCTTCAGCAAATGCATCCGTGTGAGAGGTCATTGCGCGGGATGATACGGTGAGGCCAAGCATTCTCTTGCATCGTTCCGCCCCCCCACCTAGCCTCCGCCCCGCCGTGCCGAAATCCGCTATTCTCGCCTTGGAAGACGGACGCTGTTTCGAAGGAACCGCGTTCGGAGCCACCGGAACCACCACCGGGGAAATTTGTTTCAACACCTCGATGTCGGGGTATCAGGAAGTCATCACCGATCCGTCCTACCGCGGCCAGATCGTGTCGATGACCTATCCGCAGATCGGGAACTACGGGATCAACCTGGAGGACGACGAGTCCAACGGGCCACACATCCGGGGATTTGTCATCGGGGAACTCTGCGAAGTACCGTCAAACTGGCGCTCCCACAAGCCGCTTTCCGAATGGCTCGCCGAGCACGGCGTGCTGGGCATCGAGGACATCGACACCCGCGCGCTTACCAAGCACCTGCGCTCCCGCGGTGCGATGCAGGCCTGCCTGACGACCGAACTGGACAAGGAAGCCGCCATCGCCGCCGCGAAGGCCGCGCCATCCATGGCCGGGTCCGACTACGTGAAGGAAGTCTCCACTGCGGAGGCCTACGACTGGACAGCGGAATCCCGCGAGTGGATCCTGCCGAACGCTCTCGCCGAGATCAGCGGTCCCTACGCGGACCTGCCACCGGTGAAGCACCGCATCGTCGCGTATGACTTCGGCCTGAAGTACAACATCCTCCGCCGCCTGCGGCAGGCCGGTTTCGAGGTGGAGGTCGTTTCCTCGACCACCCCGGCATCCGAAGTGCTGGCGAAGAATCCGGACGGCGTCTTCCTTTCCAACGGCCCCGGGGATCCGGCGGCCCTCGGCTACATCCATGAGGAACTGAAGCAACTCATCGGCAAGAAGCCCATCTTCGGCATCTGCCTGGGGAACCAACTCCTCGCCCACGCCTTCGGCGGCACCACCTTCAAGCTGAAGTTCGGCCACCGCGGCGGCAACCAGCCGGTGAAAGACCTGCGCAGCGGGAGGATTTCCATCACCTCCCAGAACCATGGCTTCGCCGTGGACCCGGATTCCCTGCCGGACGATGTGGAAGTGACCCACATCAACCTGAACGACGGCACCGTGGAAGGCATGCGCCACAAGACCCACCCCGTCTTCAGCGTGCAGTACCACCCGGAAGCCGCCCCCGGCCCGAATGACGCCGCCTACTTTTTCGAGGAGTTCTCCGCGCTCATCGACGAATCGAAGAAGTAGAACCGTCCGCAAAATGCCCCGGAGTGGGAACACATCGTCCTCTCCTCACAACAACCCTCTTCATTAGCGTGAATCCGCGTCCATTCGCGGTTCAAATTCTCCAATCCGTATGAACACCATCGTCGTAGGTCTCCAGTGGGGAGACGAAGGAAAAGGCAAAGTCGTCGATTACCTGACGGAAACCGCTGACGTGGTCGTGCGCGGCCAGGGCGGGAACAACGCCGGCCACACCGTCATCGCCAAAGGCGTCCGCTACATCCTGAACCTGCTTCCTTCCGGCATCCTGTGGGATGGCAAGACGAACGTCATCGGCAACGGCGTCGTCGTTGATCCGGTGGGCTTGGTCGCTGAGATCGAGCGCAACGAAGGCCAGGGCGTGTCCATCACCCCGGAGAAGCTTCTCATTTCCGACCGTGCGCACGTCGTCCTCCCCTTCCACAAGGAACTGGATGCAGCCCGTGAGATCGCGCTGGGCGACCAGAAGATCGGCACGACGAAGCGTGGCATCGGCCCGACGTATGCGGACAAGGTGAACCGCTGCGGCCTGCGCATCGCGGACCTGCTCGACAAGGAATTCACCATCGCCCAGGTCACGCGCCGGGTTGCGGAAGTGAACGAAGTCCTCGCGAAATACGACCTGCCGCAGTTCACCGCCGAACAGGTGATCACGGAAGTCTATGCGGCGTTCGAGCGCCTGCGTCCGCACGTGACCAACACCATCCCCGTGCTGCACAAAGCATGGAAGGAAGGAAAGACCGTCCTTTTCGAAGGCGCGCAGGGCACGCTGCTGGACATCGACTACGGCACCTACCCGTTCGTCACCTCCTCGAACACGACCTCCGGTGGTTCCTGCACCGGCTCCGGCCTGCCACCGAACGCCATCCAGCGCGTGGTGGGCGTGTGCAAGGCCTACACCACACGGGTCGGTTCCGGTCCGTTCCCGACGGTCGATGAAGGGCTTTCCGAATACCTGCATGGCTTGGGCCGTGAGTTCGGTGTCGTTTCCGGACGTCCGCGCGGCTGCGGCTGGCTGGACACCGTGTTGCTCCGCTTCGCCTGCATGGTGAACGGCGTCACCGGTCTGGCCGTGACGAACGTGGACGGTCTGGACGAATACGAGACGCTCCAGATCTGCACCGGCTACGAGATCGACGGCGTGGTCCATGAGCTTCCTCCCGCCGACCGTTCCGCATGGGATAAGGCGAAGCCGGTCTATGAAACGCTGCCCGGCTGGCTGAGCGACACCACCTCCACCACCCGTTACGAGGATCTGCCCGCGAACGCGAAGGCCTACCTCTCCCGCCTGTCGGAGCTTTGCGGCGCGCCGCTGGCCTTCGTCGGCGTCGGACCGGACCGGGTGCAGACGCTGGTGGTCTGACAGCTCTGATTTCGCGGAAAACGAACGCCGTCTTCATCATCCCGCCACAAGTGTTGGTTTCCCTTTCCCCGTGAAATCCGCCACACTCACCGAGAATCCGCCGAGCCAATCCATGCCCCAGCATCCGGACATCCCCCGCCACATCGCCATCATCATGGATGGCAACGGGCGCTGGGCGAAGGAGCGGGGCCTGCCGCGGCGGGAAGGCCACCGCGCCGGAGCGGAGTCCATCCGAGAGGTGATGGAGGCGTGCAAGGAACTGGGCGTGGAGTATCTCACGCTCTATGCTTTTTCCTCGGAAAACTGGAACCGCCCGGAGGATGAGGTGCAGGCGTTGATGAACCTGTTGGACCGCTTCCTCGACGAACAGGCGAAGGAACTGGACAAGCAGAAGGTGCGCCTGCAGGCCATCGGCCAGCTCGACCGGCTGCCGCCGAAGACGCGCGAGCGTCTGGACAGGATCATCGCAAGGACCGCCGGGCATCGCTCGATGACGCTGGTGCTGGCTCTTTCCTACGGAGCGAGGGAGGAAATCGTCGCCGCCGCCAGGGCGCTCGCCGAAGATGCGCTGGCCGGAAAAATTTCGCCGGAGGCGATCAATGCGGAGGCGTTTTCCTCACGCCTCCAGACCGCCGGCATCCCGGATCCTGACCTGCTGGTGCGTACCTCGGGCGAGCTGCGGGTTTCGAATTTCCTGCTGTGGCAGATCAGCTACGCGGAGATCGTGATCGTGAAAAAATTCTGGCCCGACTTCCGCCAGGGGGACCTCTTCGATTCGGTGAAGGAGTACCAATCCCGCCACCGGCGTTTCGGCGCGCTCTGAGAAATCCCCCCTCTGTAGGTGATCTTCACCTTTCCTAAAGGTAGCGGAGGATAGTTTCACGCCATCCGCCGATGAAATCCGCCCGACTGCTGATCCTCCCCCTCGCCGCGCTGTTGGCCGCTGGTTGTGCTTCCCACACCGGCCTGAATGCCGACCAGCCCCTGCCCGCGGACTGGAAGAATGCCGGAGGATTCCCCGTCGCCTCCCCTTCCCGCGACCTCTCCCGCTGGTGGACGAAGTTCAACGACCCTGTGCTGAACCGTCTGGTGGGCACGGCCCTGGAGAACAGCCCGGACATGGCCACCGCATCGGCCCGCATCCGTGAGTCGCGTGCGAATTTCGACGCACAGCGGTCCGCCCTTTTCCCGAGCCTCAGCGGATCCGCCGGCACCAACTATAACGCGGCGAGCAACAACAGCATCGGCACCACCTCGAATTCATTCTCCACCGGTCTCAGCGCGTCATGGGAGATCGATCTGTTCGGCAGGCTCCGCAGCCAGCTCCAGACCGCCGCCGCCAATCTGGGTGCCACGGAAGAAAATTATAACTCCGTGCAGGCGGCCATCGCCTCGGAAATGGCAATCTCCTACGTGACGCTGCGCTCGCTGGAGTCCCGGCTCGCCACCGTCAGGGCCAGCCTGGGAAGCCGCGAGGAAACCTACAACCTGGCGAAGTTCCGCCAACAGGCCGGTCTCATCGACACGCTCGAAGCGGACCAGGCACTCACCAGCCTGCAGCAGGCACGCGCCTCCATCCCGTCCCTGGAGCAATCCTCCGCGCAGACCCGCAACCTGATCAACCGGCTGGCCGGAAAGAACCCCGGCTCCCTCGACGGACTGCTCAACTCCGGACGCAAAGCCGTTCCGAACCCGCAGAAGTCCCTCGCCATCGGGATCCCCGCCGACACCATCCGCCAACGCCCGGACGTCCGTGTGGCGGGCTACCAGTTGCTGGCCGCCGCCGCCAGCGTCCGCTCCGCGGAGGCGCAGAAGTATCCTTCGCTGAACCTTTCCGGTTCTCTCGGCCTGAACACCATCACCTCCGGCAAGCTGTTCAATCCGGAGACCGCCAGCGCCGGACTGGCCGCCGGGATCACCAGCCCCATCTTCGACGCGGGGCGCATCCGAGCGCAGATCGCCGCGAACAAGGCCTTCGAGGAACAGGCGGTGCAGACCTACCGTTCCAACGTCCTGACCGCCCTTTCGGAAGTGGAGGACTCCCTCATCGCCTGCCGGAAATCCGCCGAGCGGCTGGACACCCTGCGGGAGGCGGAAACGTCCGCCAGATCCGCCGCGAATCTTTCCCAGCAGAGATACGAGGCCGGTGTCACCGACATCCTCACCGTGCTCGATTCCCAGCGCACCCTCCTCAGCCTGGAGGAAAGCGTGATCTCCTCCCAGGCCGACCGCGCGATCGCCTACATCCAGCTCTACAAGGCGCTGGGCGGCGGCTGGTCGAAGTAATTTCCCCACACCACTCTCCCATGAAATCCGAGTCCTCCAAAGACCTCGCCACCATCGTCCACAGCGGCCGCCCGAAGCCGGTGCGGAAATGGATCGCCATCATCCTCGTTCTCATCGCGGTGATCGGCGGCTTCCTCTACTACCGTGCGAAGTCAGCCGCTGATGAAGGGAAGCCCGTCTTTGTCACCGAGCCACTGAAGCGCGGCAACATTGCCCTCGGCATCACCGCGACCGGCAACCTGCAGCCCATCAACAAGGTCACCGTCAGCTCGGAACTGTCCGGCATCTGCGAAGCGGTCTATGTCGATACCAACGACGAAGTCACGAAAGGGCAGGACATCGCGAAGCTGGACACCCGCAAGCTCAGCCAGCAGACGGAGAAAACGCGCGCCACGCTCGCCGCCGCGGAAGCCCGCGTCCAGCAATCCCAGGCCACGGTGCGCGAGTCCGCCGCGAATCTTGAACGGCTGGAGGAACTGCACAAACTGTCCGGTGGCAGGACTCCATCCAAAGCGGAGATGGAAACCGCCATCGCCGCGGCGGACCGGGCGAAGTCCGACCTCGAGAACGTCAACGCCGCCGTCGCCGGAGCGAAGGCCGACCTCCTCGCCAACGAAAGCGACCTTTCCAAGGCCATCATCAAATCCCCGGTGAACGGCGTGGTGCTGACCCGCTCGCTGGAGGTGGGGCAGACGGTTGCCGCATCCTTCAACGCTCCCGAGCTGTTCGTCATCGCGGAAGACCTGCGGAAGATGGAACTGCTGGTGGCGGTGGCGGAAGCCGACGTCGGCCAGGTCGAGGGCGGGCAGAGCGCGTCCTTCACCGTCGTGGCGTGGCCGGGCCGCACCTACAACGCCAAGGTGAAGAAAATTTCCTACGGTTCCACCATCCTCGACAACATCGTCACCTATCAGGCGGAGCTGGAAGTCACCAACGACGATCTGACCCTCCGCCCCGGCATGACGGCGACCGCCACCATCGACGTTGCCAAGCGGGAGCAGGTGCTTCTCGTCCCGACCACCGCACTGCGCTTCCGCCCCCAGGACCCGAACGAGAAATCCGCCGCACCCCAGCAAAAGAAGACCTTCATGCAGTCCATCACCTTCCAATTCCCGCGCCGCCGTGGCAGCGGGCGTCCGGGCGGCGGCCGAGAAGGAGAAGGAGGCGGAAAATCCGACCAGGCACAGATCTGGATCCTTTCCAATGGCGAGCCGGAGCAGGTGACCGTAAAGACCGGTCTCACCGACGGCCGCCGGACGGAGATCATCACCGACAAGCTGAAGGAGGGGGATGAGATCATCATCCGCCAGATCATCGCGCCGACCACTCCATGAGCCAGCCCTCGCCAAGCCACAGCGGGGCGATCGAACTCCGCAAGCTCACCAAGACCTACGGTCAGGGTGACGCCGCTTTCCAGGCCTTGCGCGGGGTGGATCTGGACATCCCGGCGGGGCAGTTCCTCGCGGTGATGGGCCCCTCCGGCTCGGGAAAATCCACGCTCATGAACATCCTCGGCTGCCTGGATGTCCCCACCTCCGGGCGCTACAACTTCAATGGCATCGCCGTGGAGACGCTCGGTTCGGATGAGCGTTCGCTGCTCCGCCGCCACGCGCTCGGCTTCATCTTCCAGGGGTTCAACCTGCTGGCCCGCACCTCCGCGCT
Source organism: Akkermansiaceae bacterium (assembly GCA_019634595.1). Taxonomy (NCBI): domain Bacteria; kingdom Pseudomonadati; phylum Verrucomicrobiota; class Verrucomicrobiia; order Verrucomicrobiales; family Akkermansiaceae; species Akkermansiaceae bacterium. Next base: position 248,364 of record JAHCBC010000005.1, on the reverse strand, counting down.
GGAGAATGTGGAGCTGCCCATGCTCTACCGCGGGGTGCCGAGAAAGGAACGCCATGAGAAGGCGCACCAGGCGCTCAAGATCGTAGGACTGGAGTCGAAGTACAAGAACACGCCCGCCGAACTTTCCGGCGGCCAGCAGCAGCGGGTGGCCATCGCCCGCGCCATCGTCACGGAACCGGGCACGCTGTTCGCGGACGAACCCACGGGCAACCTGGATTCCACCACCACCGTCGAGATCATGCAGCTCCTCCGCAACCTGAACGAGGAGCGCGGCATCACCATCATCATGGTCACCCACGAGGATGAGGTCGCGGCCTACGCGAAGCGCATCATCCGGGTCAAAGACGGCCTGATCGAATCCGACATCTCAAAGTGATCCTCCGCCATGTTTTTCAACACCTTCCTCATCGCCCTCCGGGAGATCCGCCGCAACCTGATGCGGGCGTTCCTCACCGTGCTGGGCATCGTGATCGGCGTCGCGGCGGTCATCACCATGGTGACCCTCGGCCGCGGTGCGACGGAGACGGTCAAAGCACAGGTTTCCAACCTCGGCAGCAACCTTCTCGTTCTCCGTCCCGGCATGGGCTTCGGGCGGGGTGGCGGGCCGGGTGTCCCGCAGTTCAGCGTGGAGGACGCGAAGATCATCAGCGAGCAGGTCGGCGGTATCCGCGCGGTCGCGCCCATCGATGAAGCCTCCTTCAGCACGCAGTATCTCGACAAGGCGCGCACCACCCGGACGTCAGGAACCTATCCGGAGTACTTCAGCATCGGGAAATGGAAGCTGGCGGAAGGACGGTTGTTCGATGAGACGGACATCGCGGAAGGGCGGGCCGTCTGCGTCATCGGCCAGACCGTCAAGCGGGAGCTGTTCGGCAATGAGGATCCCATCGGCCAGCGCATGAGGATCAAGGACGCGTCCATCCAGGTGATCGGCGTGCTGGGGGTGAAAGGCCAGACCGGCTTCGGCCAGGACCAGGATGACACCATCCTGATCCCGCTCACCACCTTCGCACGCCGGATCAAGGGAGCGGCCTCGTTGAAGTCCATCGACCAGATCATGATCTCCGGCGAGGACGGGGCGTCCACGGAAGGGATCATCAACGAAGTCTCCGCCCTCATGCGGGAGCGGCGGAACCTGTCCCCCCATGAGGACGACAACTTCAACGTCATGGACACCCGCCAGATCGCGGAGACGCTCAGTTCCACCACCAAGGTGATGACCACCCTGCTGGGTGCGGTGGCGGGAGTCAGCCTGTTGGTCGGTGGCATCGGCATCATGAACATCATGCTCGTCTCCGTGACGGAGCGGACGCGGGAAATCGGCATCCGTCTGGCCATCGGCGCGCGCGCGCGGGAGGTGTTGCTGCAGTTCCTGGTGGAAGCCATCACCCTTTCCTCCTTCGGCGGCGTGGTCGGCATCAGCCTGGCCTTCGGCCTGTGCGTGTGGCTTTCGAAATTGATCGAGGTGCCGTTCCTGTTCGACCCGAAGATCAACGTGATCGCCTTCATCTTCTCCGCCGCCGTCGGCATCCTGTTCGGCTTCATGCCCGCGAGACGGGCCGCCGCCCTGGATCCCATTGAAGCACTCAGACATGAATAGTTGGAGGTTGTTGGTTGAGAGTTGAGGGAAAGAGATCCTTTCCAACTCCCAACACTCAACTCTCCGCTCTCAACCATCCACCCATGCGCCTCCTCCTCATCGAAGACGATCCCCTGCTCCAGCGCAGCCTCGCCACCGGCCTGCGCGAGGAGAACTACGCCGTGGACACCGCCAGCGATGGCGAGGACGGACTCTTCAAAGCCGGATCGAACGCCTATGACTGCATCATCCTCGACGGGATGCTGCCCGTTTTCGACGGGTGGGAGGTACTGCGGCAACTGCGCCCGGACAATACCACGCCGGTTCTCATGCTCACCGCGCGGGATGCCATCCCGGACCGCATCCGCGGCCTGGATGCGGGGGCGGATGACTACCTGACGAAGCCCTTTGACGGGGAAGAGTTACTGGCAAGGATCCGCGCGCTGATCCGCCGCAACAGCGGACAGGTCAGCAACCTGCTTGAGATCGGGGATGTCACCATCGACACCGCGGCGCGCACCGTTTCCCTGTCCGGTGAAGCAGCCTCCCTCACGCCGCGTGAGTATGCCCTGGTGGAATACCTGGCCCGCCACCGGCCGAAGGTCATCTCACGCAGCGAGCTTTATGAACACCTCTTCGACGAGGATGACGATACTCTCTCCAACCTCCTCGATGTCCACGTGTCGAACGTCCGCAAAAAACTCGGCCATGATTTCATCGTCACCCGGCGCGGCCATGGCTATGCCATCGAGTGACATTCCCATCCCTGAACGCTCTTGATCGGTTTCCTCCATTCCCTGCGCTGGCGTGTCCAGCTCTGGCACGCGCTCATCCTGGGCGTGGTGATCACGGCGCTGTGCCTGCTCGCCTACCGGCTGGCCGCGGAGGACCGCGCGGAGCGGGTGGGGCGGGAGCTGGAGAACTTCGAGCGGTCCTTCATGCGCCGGGTGTGGGAAAAGGCCACGGACTCCAAGCCTGACAGCCCTCCCACCACGGAGGACATCCGGGCGCTGCTGGCAGGGCTGAACACCGCCAGCGACCTGCCCCATTTCATGCGCGGATTGTTCGATCCGAACGCGACGGAGAGTGTCTATCTCGGCTACTGGGATCATGAGGGCAACGTGCTGTTCCGCTCCGCGAACGCACCGGCAGATCTCGTCCGGCCCACGCGCGAGGAGATCGACGACCGGGCAAAACGGACGGACCACGGCCTGACCCGTGAGGTGATCCGGCGCGGCCCGCGTGGTTTCAATGGCATCGTGGGACGGGACATTTCGCCGGACATCGCGGACCTGCGGACGATGGCACTGCAGATCAGCGGACTGGGTGCGGGGCTGTGGCTTTTCGGCCTGCTCGGTGGATGGTGGCTGTCCGGTCGGGCGATCCGCCCCATCGAAAAGATCAGCCGCACCGCCTCCCGCATCACCAACGGGAATGTGTCGGAACGGATCGACATTTCCGACACGGATAACGAGCTGGGCCGTCTCAGCCGGGTTCTCAATGACACCTTTGACCGGCTGGAGTCCGCCATCCACCAGCAGCGGCAGTTCACCGCGGACGCCTCCCATGAACTGCGCACGCCCCTGACGGTCATCCTTTCCGAAACCTCCCGCGGCCTGAAGCGTGACCGCCCCGCGGAGGAATACCGCGACATCCTCTCCACCACGCGTGATGCGGCGGAACGCATGCGCTCCCTGGTGGAGTCCCTGCTGGTGCTCGCCCGGCAGGACGGAAACTCCTCCACGCTCACCAAGGAGTCCTGCGATCTGACCACCATCGCATCGGACGCGGTGAAACTCCTCCGCCCGCTGGCCGATGAGCGACAGATCCGGATCGAGGCCTGGCTTGATGAAATCTCCATCCCCGGCGATGCGAGATCCCTTTCGATGGTGGTGGTCAACCTGCTGTCGAACGCGATCCATCACCAGGATCCCGGCGGCAGTGTCACGGTCCGTGTTTCCGGTGACGCTGACAGGGCCTTGCTCGATGTGGCTGACACCGGCAAGGGCATCGCTCCGGAGCATCTTCCCCACCTGTTCGACCGCTTCTACCGGGTCGATCCGGCACGCGCCGCGACCGGCGGGCATTCCGGATTGGGATTGGCCATCGTGAAAGCCATCGTGGACAATCATGAGGGCACCATCGATGTCACCAGCGCACCCGGCGAAGGCACGGTGTTCCGGGTGTCGCTGCCGAAGGGTTGAGGCAGGGACCGCATTCCATGCGGTCCGGCGGGGGCAATGGCATATGCCGCAGGATGACCGACTCTCCTATTGATCCCCCTTTCGCGAAGGCAGGAAAATCGTTCCAGAAGCGGAATCGCGGGATAATGGAAATCTTCACCGCCTGACCGCATGGAATGCGGTCCCTGCCCTTGCTTCTGTAAATCCGAATTTACACTAAACCCGTTGTCCTGACGGGGCAGGCCGGTTATCCAGATAGGTGCGATGCACCTTTCGAACCAACGCCTGTGGAAGATCATCTGGGGCGGTGCCTTGGGTGCAGCCGGTGCCGCGGTGGTGGTCGCCATCCGTCTGGCCATGGCACCGCATCAGCCTGCGGCGGAGCAGGCGCACGCCGCCACCGTCAGGGAACGTGAGGCGTCTGTGATGAAGGAAGACATCACCGCCCTGCTCTCCAAGGACACTGAAGGAAGGCTGGAGCGATGGATGGAAACGGACCCCGCCGGGATGATGGCGCACATCGACTCGATGGAAGACCGTGGGTTGGCCGCGGAGCTGGCCGGGAGATTCGTGAAGGCCATCCGGAATCCGCACCACGATCTGCTGCTGGATTGGCTCACCCGCCAGAAAGACGGACGCATCGCGGCTCTGGTTTTCCAGGCGATATCGCCCCGCCTGGCCCGGGAGGATGCGGACCGCAGCATTGCCCTGTCATTCAACCTCGGTGATGGACCGGAAGCTCGCACCGCCCGGGAGGCCCTTTTTTCCGAACTGCCGCTGGAGCAGCGGATGCGGCTGCTGGAGCAACAGAAGCCGGACGAGCGTGCGGAGCTGTTGGGAAAGAAGGCCGCCGGTTTTGGAGCGCGGGCACCGGAGGCGTGTCTGGAAATGATCGCAGAACTGCCTCCATCCGCGCACCGCAGCGAGGCGGTGGCGGGGCTGATGAAATCCTGGGCCAACGGAGCGGATACTTTCCGGTTGGCGGATCCCGTTTCGGCGGTGAAGGCGGTGCTGGCCACCAAGGATCCGGAACTGCGGAAGGAGTGCCTGAGGCAGGCCGTCCTGGAGTGGTCCGACAGGAATCCGGATCTGGCCTCCGAATGGATCACGAAGCTTCCCACCGGACCGGACAAGGACGCGGCCATCGGTGCGTTGGTCACACGTCTGGCCCCGGCGGACCCGGCCACGGCGACCGAATGGGCGGCGACTATTGCCGATGAGGCGCTGAGATCGGAAACCATCCGGCGAGTGGGGGCGCAACCATCCGGCAAGCTGAAGAAGGAACCATGAAAGCCACCGCGAAATTCATGACCATCACCCTGGCTGCGGGCTGCCTTTTGGGAGCGGTGATCCCCCTTCCCCCCAGCAAAGGAAAAGCGAGTGCCGCACCATCCGTCGCTACCGCCCGGTCCGGCGTTAACTCCAATCCCGGAAAGGAGGCGCATGATCTGGATGGCATCACCGCCGCCGATGCCGCCGCAGCCGCGACCACGGACCCACGGGGATTTTTCCAAGCCCTGCTCAAGGCGGACCCGCAGCCGTCACGGGAGATCGTGGAAGCGTTCTTCAACGCATGGATCGCGGCAAATCCGGATGCGGCTTTCCAGGCGGCGCTGCTGCTGCCCGGAAGGTTCGGCTACGAAGGGAGGAGCCAGTTCTTTCCCCGGCAGGTGCAGGAACTTTTCCAAACGCATCCGCTGGTGGCGTTGCGCTGGGTGGGACGGATCGAGGGCGTCATGGGTCATGACATCACGCTCCACACCAGGATCGACCGGCTGGATGAACTCCGGCAACTGGACCCGCAGGAGGTCAGCCACTGGCTCAACCGCTGCCCGGTGGGTGGGGTGTCCGCAGGGATGGCGAAGACGTTCGCTGAGGCGCTGGCGAAGGAAGACCCGGCGGCGGCAATCCGCTGGGCGGAGTCCCTGAACGCGGAATACCAGAACGTGGTGCTGCCGATGATGCTCCATCATCTGCGGGCGAAGGACCCGCAGGCGGCGATGGAATACGTCCGCAACGCCCCTTCCCACGTCAGGCAGCATGTCACCCTGTTCGCCATGCAGGCGGACTCCGCCGGGACCATCCTGGGGCAGATGAAGTGGTTGGCCGGGGAGATGGGAGTCACCTCCCACAGCGGCATCAACAGCCTGCTGGGAAGCCTCTACAACAAATCACCGGAGACGGCGATCGCCCATGTGGTTGCCATGGAAGGCACCACCCAGGGAGTGGACGCCGCGCGGGGACTGGGGACCGCCGCATGCCTCTATGGACCCGCGGCAAAAGCAGTGAACATGATCGCCAAGCTGCCGGACTCCCTGCAGGCGGACGCCTTCCGTTCGGCCATGCTTTTCCGCATGCCGGGGGATTTTCCGGCCTTCCTCGGGCCGCTGGCGGATGGCTCGATCCAAGGAGCGAACCTCGATGCCTACATCCGTGAGTTGGTCGGATTCGTGGACGGGGAAAGAGGAACATCATTCGGCCGACCGCAGATCACATGGGGGGTGGCGGAATCCCCGCAGCAACTGGAGGCCTTCCAAAAGTGGATCGGCGACCACCCCGGCCCGCAGCGGGACAAGTTCATCCGCCAGACCATCGAGGTCCTGCGGGACAGGCCCGAGCTGCGGGACAAGGTGTTCGGCAACCTGCCACCGGAGGAAATGAAGCGGATCATGGAGGAGCGGTAGGGCTCCTCTATTTCTCCACCTCGACATCCGGCAGTAGCACCGTCGCCAGGCCCAGCAGCGGCAGGAACGCGCAGATCTGGAAGACGAAGTTGATGCCGTGGATGTCCGCCACTTTTCCCAGCACGGCGGAGCCGATGCCGGCGATGCCGAAGGCCAGCCCGAAGAACAGGCCCGCGACCATCCCCACCTTTCCCGGAAGCAGCTCCTGGGCATAGACCAGAATCGCGGAAAAAGCGGACGCCAGGATGAGGCCGATGAAGACGCTCAGGATGCCGGTGGTGAGGAGGTTCACGTGGGGCAGGGCCAGCGAGAACGGGGCGACACCGAGGATGGAACCCCAGATCACCCGCTTGCGGCCGATGCGGTCCCCCACCGGACCACCGACGATGGTGCCCACCGCCACCGCGAACAGCAGCAGGAACAGGTGCATCTGCGCGCTCTGCACGGAGACATGGAAACGGTCGATCAGGTAGAAGGTGTAGTAGCTGGTGAGCGAGGACAGATAGACATACTTCGAGAACACCAGCACCACCAGCACGCTCATGGCGAGGATCACGCGGTTCCGGCTCACCGGACTCACGGCGGCACCCGCGGCCTTCGGCTTGCGGTGGATGCGGTGCAGGTTGGCGCTCTGCCATTTCCCGATCTGCCACAGCACCAGCACACCCAGCAGGGCGATGGCGGAGAAGACGACCAGCGACTTCTGCCCGTGCGGGACGATGATCCATGCCGCCAGCAAGGGGCCAATGGCGCTGCCCGCATTTCCGCCCACCTGGAACAGGGACTGGGCGAAGCCACGCCGCCTGCCCGCCGCCATGTGCGCGATGCGGGACGCCTCCGGGTGGAAAATGGCCGAGCCACCGCCCACCAGCGCGGCGGAGATGAGGATGGAGTGGAAGCTCCCGGCGTAGGCCAGCGCAACCAGCCCCAGCAAGGTCATGCCCATCCCGACAGGCAGCGAATAGGGCATCGGCCGCCGGTCCGTGACCAGGCCGACCACCGGCTGGAGCAGGGATGCGGTGAGCTGGAAGGCGAAGGTGATGAGGCCCAGTTGCGTGAACGTCAGGGCGTAGTCGTGCTTGAGGATGGGATAAATGGACGGAATCAGCGCCTGGATCGTGTCATTGAGCAGGTGTGAGAAACTGATCGCGAACAACAGGGCGAACACCGTCTCATGGGAGTTCGCCCGCGGTGTGGCCTCCGGAATGGCCGTTGAGTCTTCCATGCCCGCGAAGGTGCTCCCGCCCCTTCCCCCGCTCAATCCAAGGGGCCGGTGCTAACCGTGGTCTTTCTGGTATTTTTCTCGGATCTTCTTCCGGAACTCCGCCGGGCTCATCCCTTCACTGCGTTTGAAGAAGCGGCTGAAATACGATGGATCCGCGAAACCCAGCCCGTAGCCCACCTCGGAGACGCTCATGGTGGAGTGGAGGAGCTGGCGCTTGGCATCGAGCAGCCGCCGCTCCCTGAGGTGCTCCCCGGCGGACTGCCCCGTTTCCACTCTCACCGCATCATGGAGGTGGTTGGTGGTCACTCCCAGCGCCTTCGCGTAGTGGTCCAGCGTCTGCCATTCGTGGTGATGAGCCTCCAGTTCCTGCCGGAAGCGCCGGACCAGGACGGCCTGCCTGCCACGCGCCATGACCGGACTTTCCACCCCATACCACCGTGCGACCTTCACGAACAGGACGCGAAGCAGGCAGCGGGCTACCTCCGCGAATCCCTGCGGTGCGGCATCGTATTCTTCCTGCAGTTCACGGAAAACACCCTCCACCCATGGCAGGCGGTCGTCGGCCAGCCGCAACCAAGGTGCCTGTTCCGTCGTGAAAAAGAATGGGAGATTCATCAGGAAACCGTCCTCCACCCCTTCCTCGAGAAACTCACGGGTGAAGGAGACGATGGTTCCCGACATGCGCGGCCGCGGGACGATGGTGTGCACTTGGCCGGGACTCAGGAAAAAGAGAGTCGCACCGCTGGCCTCAGACTCGCGGAAGTCATGCATGAGCGAACCGTCCCCTAGCAGCAGCGAAACCTGGAAAAAGTCATGATAATGCGGGCGCAGCCGTGTGGGATCGATGGTGAAGGATTCGTTCAGCGGCAGGGTCACGAATCCACCCTCCCGCAGACGATCCTCACCATAGGAAATCATCCCGATCCTCGGCACCTCGCGGCGATTCATGACGATGATCTGGCACCTTTCTCCACAGGGAATCGAGTCCTATCATCTGTACAAGCCCCTATTCTTCCCACCTGCCGGTCCCCGGAGTCCCGCTGGCTGGACATCAATGGCATGCGTGGCGAAAATCGCCCTGTTCCCGATGATCATCCTCATCAAAACCTTCCTCGCCCTTTTCCTCGTCGCCTGGTCCATCTTCGGCGTCTGGATGCTGGTGAAGTTCAATATCCTGTTCGGGCCGCACCGTGACGATCCTGCGGAAACGCCCGGCGCGAGATCCTTCGGAGTCGCCCACGTCGCGTCGGTCTGGTTCGGGTTCTTCGTGCTGGCGCTATATTTCCTGTTCCGTTGAACGGTTGGCTAGGGATCGCCATTCCAATGGCACCCGGTGGGGCGGCTGAAAAACCCGCGATACAGGAATCATCACGCCCCTGTCCGAAGATGGCTTTATGGGCCCCAGGATGGAATGGGATCGGGCGATGATGGTGGATCTCCCAGCCGGACGCCATGGAATGGCATCCCTGCCTGCATGCGCGCCGCATCTATGGCATCACCAAAAAAAGCCGCAACCGGTGCCTCGCCATTCTGTCTTCCCCCCGGATAACAGAACGGCGTCAGCGGCCGGTTGCGGCTTGAGTGAACATTTGATAGCGGGTCCCCACAATCCCGTGAAGGAGTAATTCCCACGCGATCGCGTAGGGGGCCGACCGTGGATCATGCGTGGATGCCCTCGGCGAGTTCCTCGCACATCTTCGCACAGAACGCGGGCAGGTCATCCGGCTTGCGGGAGGTGACGAATCCATTGTCCACCACCACCTCGGAATCCTCCCAGTCCGCCCCGGCATTCCGGAGATCCTTTTCCAGAGCCGCGTAGGAGGTCATGTGGCGTCCCTCCACCAGACCGGCATCGATGAGGAGCTGCGCTCCATGGCAGATGGCGAAGACGGGTTTCCCGGCGTCGAAAAAGTGACGGGCGAACTCCCGTGCCTGTTCCTCCTGCCGGAGTGCGTCGGAATTGATGACGCCACCAGGCAGCAGAAGTCCGTCATAGTCGAGCGGGCTGGCGTCATCCAGGGCCAGGTCCGCCGTAATCTCGTGCCCCCAGTCGTCATCGGTCCATCCTTTGATGGGTTCTCCCGACGGACTGATGATGGACACCTTCACGCCGTGTTCCCGGAGCGCCCCGACGGGTTTTGAAAGCTCGGACTGCTCGAATCCGTCGGTCGCCAGCACCGCCACCCGCTTTCCGCTGAGATCATACTTCGTCTTTTTCGTTTTCATGGTGGAAGCTCCGGCGCAGCTCCCATGCCCAGCCTGCCAGACAAGCATCCACAATGACTTGCCTTCTTTTCCCATCCCGGAGCCGGTGCATCGTGCATGCCGCGGGGGATGCTTTGCATTCAGTTTGGCTTCGGTGTCTTCGGGTCTGAGATGACGCGGAAGGCATATTCCGCGAGCGCCTTGTGCCCGGCCGGGGTGGGATGGAGGCCATCGGCGGAAAAAAGGTGGCGGCTGTCATTCGCACCTTCCGTCACGCTGACGAAGCCGAATTTCCCCGGATCCGCCTCGACCTCATTGAACATGGCGTCCATGTCCAGCTTGATGATCTTCAGCCCGGCGTTCTTCGCCTGGAGCCTCACGATGGCCGCATCCATCTCCGCATTGAACGCTTTGCTAGCATCGGAAACCGCCTTGAGGGCGATGGGCGCCATGTCACCGAGAATAGCCACCCGGCGGACGAGGGATGGGAATTTCGAGCCATCGGAGAGATTCCCCCACATCACGTATTTCACGCCCGCGTCCGCCATGGCCTGAATCTGTCCCTCCACATCCACCACCACCTTCGCCGCTTCCTGGCTGAGGGTGGTCCAGGCTGAGCCGATCTGTTCCGGCTGGATCGCCAGCGCCATCAGATCATTGGTGCCGATGCGGACGATGTGCAGCGCGTCTTTCTTCACCCCGTCCTTGTTGAATTCCGGGTTGAGGTACCGCTTGCTGATCTGGACCGTGAGGTTCTGGCCCTTATTCTGGTCCCGGCCCTTGGCGGCGGCGTAGCCGCTGGTCGATCCCCCCACGGCATAGTTGGTCCCGCCGAAGTAGAAGCCATTCATGCCGGAGGGTTTGAAGCCGGGAATGTCCAGCATTTGCGGACCGGCGAGCTGGGCGACCCAGGTCGGACGGAATTTCACATCTTTCTTATCCGGACCCACCGACCGGTTGCCCATGTCGGTGAGGCTGTCGCCGAAGGTGACGAGTTCCTTGAAACCGCCGGCATGGCAGAGGGCGGCCAAGGAGAGGAACAGAAGCGGGACGAGGGATTTCATGGGTCTTGTCTGGTATGGGAGAGCTTTGGAAGCAGGGGGAACGGTCAGTAGGACTTGGGGAAGAGCGTATTGAAGCGCATGAGATTTTCAATCTGCCCTTGGTTGAGCGCGCCATCGAAGATGTAGATCTCATCCAGATCCCCGCGGAAGAAGCCGGTGCCGCGGCTGCGCTTCGGCTCCTCGTGCCGGAGACTCCTGGCGATCCACACCGGGCGGGCCCCTTCCTCCGAACTCGTGTGGATCCGGGTGACAACCCCCTTCGACGCCGTCGCCTCCATCTTCCCATCCACATAGAGCAGGGCGGGAATGCGGTGGCCGTTCCGTTCGTCCTTGTAGAGAACGACCGCACAGTGATGCCAGCGGCCGTCGCGCAGGTCCGTCGAACCGGTCACCAGCGACGGGTAGATGCCGACGCGCAGCCTGCCGACCGGACCTTCGTGGATGTAGGGATTGACCGATATCTGCCATGCGTTCCCCGTCTCCGCCAGATCCCCCCAGGAGATGATCCCATATCCCTGTTCCGAATCAAAGTCCTCCGGCAGGCGGAGCCAGAAGGCCACCGTCCGCGCGGCGTCCCCCACCACCCCGGGAAAGTGGGTTTCCAACGCGTTCCCCAGGCCATCAAAGGCAAGCGCCTTGCCATAAGGTCCGTCGACCCACTTTGGCAGGGCACCCGGCATTCCTCCGAAGTCCCTCAGTTCCGCAGGGCGGAAATCGCCCGCCGTCAGTTTTCCGAGGGACTTGGTGGAGGTTCCGGCCCCTTCATCCAGCGCCCAGTGGGCATACTCCGGAACACCCGGTGCCTGCGGTGGCATGCTGGTGACGAACGCATTCGCATCGATCCCCCCGCTCTTCCACCAGATTCTGCCGCTGGAGATGAACTTTTCGTTCGTCCCCAGCATCACTTCCCCACTTCCATGGCGCGGACGCACCCGGATCTTTCCTTCGAATACCTCCGCCTCCGTCTCCCCGTCCGCGGCGACATGGAGGCCGAAGGCTTTTCCGGGATCCACCACGCTGCCTCCGGGACTGCCCAGCCTGAATCGCCGGGCTTGTTCCGGGATCCGCACGGAGACCCTGCCCTGATGGATGAAGCCCTCATCCCGCCCCCGGATTTCAAAATCCGCCGGACCTTCCAGAATGACTTCCGCGCCAGTGGCGAAATGGATCTCCGCCAGACCGCTGTCCAGTTGCAGCCGCATGCCCGCCCGCAGGTCTTCCCCTGCCGGAGGCGCCATCCACTTCGCGGAGTCCCCGCGGTGCAGCTTCGCGGCGGTGCCGCGGCCATGGAGGGAAAGTCCCAGCCAGAGAATGAGCAGCGCGGCGATCCCCACCGCCGCCGTCAGCCACCGGGTCTTCCGGCGCGACACCCGCTCCACCCGGTCCATCACCGAAGCGACGAAAGGCGCCCCCACCTCCCGCTCATCTTCAATCCGCTGGATCACGCTGCGGGAAAAGCCGGTGCCAGCGGTGAGATCCCTCAACGCGATCTCCAGGAAACGATCCACCTCCACCTGCCGTCCGAACATCCGGGCAAGCCCGGGATGTTCCCTGCACAGGGTGGCGAGCCTGGACATTTCCTCCCTTTCCAGTCCGCCTTCCAGCGCCCGGATCATCAAACCGCGGAATTCGTTCTCAGTGCCGGTGTTCATGACGTTCCGGAGTTGACTCCCATTTCATTTTCCACGCAGAGGGCCAGCACTTCGCGCAAGCGATAGAGCTGGGTGGTGAGTGCGGAATATCCCTTTCCCGATCTCTCCGCCAGTTCCCTGACACTGGTCCCTTCCAGATAACGGTCGTGCAGCAACTCCCGGGAAGGGCCGTCCATCCTGGAAAGGCAATCCCGCAACGCGGCAAGCCGTTCCTCCGGTCCGCCCGGCCTGTCCCTCTCCTGCCCGCGCCAGAGGATCTCAAGCTCCTGGTAGCCGCCCACCCCCTCCGCGCGGAATTTCCTGCGGTGGTTCCGCACCAGATGATGGGCGATGCGGCGCAGCCATGCGCCGAGGGAGGTCCCTGGATCGAAGTCCGCGAGCTTCCGCCAGGCGATGACAAAGGTTTCCTGCGCCAGATCCTCCGCCTCGCAGCGCACGGACATGCGCAAGGCGGCGAAGGCACGGATGCTCGCCTGATAACGGCCCACCAAGGTGCCGAACGCCGCGAGATCCCCACGTTGCGCCCTCCGGATCAGGTCCGGTTCGTCATCGGGAATCGAGTCAGCGGGCGCTGCCACCATCTGATTGATGTGCCATCAGGGGAAGATGTCACACCCTGATCCCTTTTTTTCCGATGATCGGAAAAAATTTCACCTTTCCGGAGACATCCCCCCCTTCCGGGACATGGAAATCCGGAAGCCCGCGCTTCCCGCAGGGTCTTATCCCTGATGAACCAACCAAGCCGATGTTGAAATCCCCATCCACACTTCCCCGTTCTCTCGCTGGCACGATCTCCTCCGTCATTCTCTCCGCCGCTGCCGCCCATGCGGCGACCGTGACCGTCCCGTTCAGCGAAAATTTTTCCGATACCAGCAAGACCACCGCAGCCGCCTTCCTCTTCACCCAAAGCGTGGGGGGCCTGACAAACATCGTCGGCTCTGGAGATGCCCGCAGGATGCAGATCCTGCTGTCCGCTTCCCAGAACGGCCATGTGAGCGTGGATCACGCACTCACCGGACCGAATGATTTCACGGTGTCATCGTCGGCTCTCCCCTATCTTCTGGATACGGAAGCGACAACCGCCCCCACCATCATGCGGTTCGCCCTTGTCGCCTCCGGCACGGGGAGCAATCTCCATACTTCGGACGCGTACCGCGTCAGCCTGGACTTCATGGCTGGCACGGTCAGCCTGTTGAAAGGAACAGGTACTGCTTTCACTTCCCTCGCGGCGGCATTCACGGGTAACATACCGACCTTCTCCCCATCAACCCCCCTCTCGATGTCCTTGGCCGGCACTTATCTTTCAGCCACATCGGTCCTTCTCACCGGAGAAGTTTCCGATGGGACGAACACGTATTCCTTCACCTACACGGACACGGACGCCCTGGCAGGCGCCTACTACGGATTCCACGGCATCAAGAACGGCACGAGCAGCGGCACGGATACGGAGCGATCCCGCCTCGGAGTCCAGGTGGACAATTTCCAGCTCGATGTCGTCCCTGAGCCATCGTCCGCGCTGCTGGCCGCCGCCGGTCTTTTCGCCTTCTCCACCCGCAGACGCCGCCAGGGATGAAAGCCAGCACGGGGAGCCGGAAGTTTGCCCGCACCGCCATGCTCTGCGTGGCGGGGTGGTGCGCCTTCCCGGCCACATCACATGCCGCGGAACGGTATGACGTGGTGGTCTATGGCGGCGTTCCCTGCGGTATCGCCGCCTCCATCGCGGCGAAGAGAGAGGGGGCGAAGGTCCTGCTGATCGAGCCGACCCGCCATGTCGGCGGGTTGAACACCAGCGGCATCAACACCGCGGAGTCCGAGCACATGCTGAAGTGGACCTTCGGCGGAATCTCGCTGGAGTTCTATGAGAACATGGGCAGGCACTACGGGAAGCAGGAACCCGCCTTCTACTTCGAGTCTTCCGTGGCCGAGAAAACCTTCCTTTCCATGCTGGGGAAGGAGGAGATCCCGATCCGCTACGGCTCCCGTGTCTCCACCGTGGAGAAGGAAGGCACTGACATCCGGAGGATCACCCTGGAAAACGGCTCCACCTTTTCCGCGAAGGTGTTCATCGATGCCAGCTACGAGGGCGATCTGATGGCCCGCTCCGGAGTCGGCCATGCTTCCGGCCGCGAATCCCGTGAACAATACGGGGAAGAGGCCGCCGGTATCCGCTTCGACAAGACCACCCGCAAGGCGGCCACCGTGGATGAAAACGGCAAGCTGCTGCCCGGCATCGACGGCTGGGTGAAGGACTTCACCGAAGGAGCCGCGGACCCGATGGTGATGAACTACAACTGGCGGCTCTGCTTCACCGACGACCCCGCCTTCCGCCGCCCGCTCCCTGCTCCGGCGAACTATGACCGTGCCCGCTACCGCCTGCTGGAAAACTGGATCCACGAGCGGATGGCCTCCCGTGGCAAGGTCGCGCTCAACGAACTGGTCGCCCTGCTAGGCGGAAGGCCGGACCCGAAAAAGTGGGAGGTCAACAACCGCCAGTCCGCCGTCATTTCCACCGGACACTTCGGGGGGCAGAAGGGATATCCGGATGCGGACTACGCCGGACGCGACCGCATCGTGGCGGACCACACGGACTACACGCTGGGTTTTTTCCATTTCCTCGCCACGGACGCCAGCGTGCCGGAAAGCCTGCGCGCGGAAACGTCACGCTGGGGCCTGCACAAGGATGAGTTCGCGGACAACGGCAACTGGCCCTACCAGCTCTACGTGCGGGAAGCCCGCCGGATGAAAGGCGCCTACGTCGTCACGCAGAAGGATGTGCAGGAGGACCGCCGGAAGGAGGACGCCATCGCCATCGGCAGTCATTTCATCGACTCGCATCATGTCCGCAGGCTGGCCGTTTCCCCGACGGAGTTCCTGAACGAAGGGCGTATCTGGCGGCGCGGACATGCCTACCAGATCCCCTACCGCGCCATCACACCGAAGTCCGGTGAATGCACGAACCTGCTGGTTCCCGGCGCGGCCAGTTTCTCCCACGTCGCCTACTGCACCTACCGGGTGGAAAGCACCTGGATGATGGGAGGCCACGCCGCCGGAACCGCCGCCGCCATGGCTGCGGCGGGCGGCATGCCGGTCCAGTCCGTCCCCATCCCCACGCTCCAGGAAAAGCTCCGGAATCAAAACCAGGTCATCGACTTCAAGCCCGGAGCCCCCGAGCTTCATCCCAAGGAAATCTCCACCGAGTTCTGAAAACCCCGCCCGCCATGCAACGCCGCCATTTCCTCCACACCGCCCTCGCCGCCGCCTTCGCCACCATCCCTGCCGTGGCGCAGGGCAAGCGCCCGCCGAAGATCGTCCTCCGTTCCTCCTGGCAGACGGTGAACATCGGGGACATCGCCCACACGCCGGGCGTGCTGGCCATCCTGGAGAATTACTTCCCCGAGGCGGAGGTGATCCTCTGGCCGTCGAGCGTGGCGGATGGAGTCGAGGAAATGCTTCTCCGGCGTTTCCCGAAGCTGGTCATCACGAAGGACCGCAAGATCATCGATGGCTGCGACTTCCTGCTCCACGGCTCCGGCCCCTACCTCACCGCCCACCGCGATGTGGAGATATGGAAGAACGAGGTGAAAAAGCCCTACGGGGTCTATGGCATCACCATGGCCCCCGCCGGCGACCCGGGGATGAAGATCATGAACAACAGCGGCCTGGACGAGCGGACCAAGTCCCTCCTCGACACGGCCGCCTTCGTCTTCCTGCGCGACCCGAAGTCCCTCCAGGTGGTGAAGGATGCCGGGGTCAAGTCACCCATCATCGAGTTCGGCCCGGACGGTGCCTTCGCCTGTGATGTCCGGAATGACGGGAAGGCCATCGCGTTCATGGAAGCCCAGGGTCTGAAGGGGGGCAAGTTCCTCTGCTGCATCCCGAACCTCCGCAATGCCCCTTACTGGCGCATCAAGCGCGGAACC
Organism: Akkermansiaceae bacterium; assembly: GCA_019634595.1. NCBI lineage: Bacteria > Pseudomonadati > Verrucomicrobiota > Verrucomicrobiia > Verrucomicrobiales > Akkermansiaceae > Akkermansiaceae bacterium. The sequence goes on along the minus strand of JAHCBC010000005.1, from coordinate 231,852 downwards.
AAGTTCAATCCCGCGAAGCACGAACAGAACGAAAAGATGAAGGAGCACGACCATGTGCTGCTGCGCGAGGCGATCATCCGGATCATCCAGGAGACGGATCTGAACGTCCTGATCTGCCCGGAGGATTCCACGCAGATGCAGGAAGGGAAGGAACTGCTTTTCGACCCCCTGCCGGACGAGGTGAAACCGAGGGTCGCGTGGCGGGACAAGTTCTGGCTCACGGATGAGGCGCTCAGCGTCTATGCCCGCTCCGCCGGATACTTCGGCAGTGAGATGCACACGCCCATCATGTGCGTCGGCAACGGCATACCGGCGATCGTCTGCCGCTTTGTGGAACAGACGACGAAGGGCTTCATGTGGGAGCAGATCGGGCTGGGTGACTGGTTGTTCGATCTCGATGACGAGGAGAACCGTTCGCGGTTGGTCGGGACGGTGCTGGCCATGGCGAAAGATCCCGCCGCAGCCAGGGAGAAGACCGCCAAGGCCCGTGAATACGTCGTGCAACGGCAGAAGGAAACCGTCGCGATCCTGAAGAAGAGCGTGTGATTTGCGCGGGATAGCGAAGCTCGTGAGAGCTCCGGCGGGGTGGATGCCAAAGGATGGTCCGGCTGCGATTTCCCGTCGGTGTTCCCTCGGATGAAGAGATGCAATGAACCGCAGATGAACGCAGATAGGAAAGAGGTAGGAATGGATCTCTTTCATCTGTGGCCATCTGCGGTTTCTTCTATTTGATGGAGATCATCGGGTGAACCGGCTGCGGTTTTCCATGGACTTCCGCCGCCCTCCGAAAGTGGGACCATCACCCCGGAGGAATTCCTTTGAAGAATTTCCGGCTCCTGCCATTTCTCTAGGAAACCCACCCGTCATTTTCGTGAAACCCGTTGCCGCGCTCGTCGCTTCCGCCGCGCTTGTACCTTTGTCCGCCCATGCCGCGACACCACGTGATTTCGCCGTGGACCTGCAGGCCACCGTCTCCGACACCGCCCCGCACATCACCCTTTCCTGGACGGTACGGATACCCGTCACCGGCACGACGCCCATCACCGTCACCACGCAGAGGATCCACCGCCGCCCGAAGGGCTCGAATATCTGGACGCTGCTTTCCACCCTGACAACGACGCAGACATCCTACACGGACACCACCGCCGTCCTCGGTGAATCCTACGAATACTGGCTGGAGAGAAGATTCAGCAGCGGATCTCCGAACATCGCCATCGGATACATCTCCGCCGGGGTGAAGGTTCCGGAGGTTCATTCCCGGGGCATCCTGCTGCTGGTGATCGACGACACGATGATCACCCCGCTGGCCGCCGAAATCTCCCTGCTGAAAGCCGACCTGGCAGCCGACGGATGGACGGTCCGCACCATCACCGCTCCCCGCAGCGGCACCGCCATTTCCACCAAGGCGCTGATCAAGGCGGCCTACGACGAGGATCCGGTGAACACCAAGTCGCTGTATCTGTTGGGACGGGTGCCGGTTCCCTACTCCGGAAACATGGCCCCGGACGGCCACTCCCCCGACCACGTGGGCGCATGGCCCAGCGACGGCTACTACGGGGACATGAACGGGAACTGGACGGACACCACGGTGAACAACACCAACGCCAGCGGAACCCGGAACGACAACGTGCCCGGCGACGGAAAATTCGACCAGAACACCTTCCCCAGCGCGATCGAACTGGAACTCGGCCGGGTGGATCTGGCGGGCATGAACCGCGCCCCGTCCGGCGGGGTCACGGAAGCATCCCGGCTGCGCCGCTATCTCCAGCGGGCCCACCAGTTCCGGCACAAGACGGGAGCCTACGCGGACATCCCGCGGCGCAGCATCATCCGGGACGGGTTCGGGCATTTCAACAACAGCGAAGCCTTCGCCGTCCAGGGCTGGGCAACCGCGCTGACGGCGGTTGGCCCTGTCGTTGACACTCCTGGGAACAACCAGTGGTTCACCCCGGCCTTCGCCTCCGGCAAGGACTACCTCTTCGGCTACGGTTGCGGCGGCGGTTCCTATGACAACGCCTCCAACTTCGGCAACTCCCGGGACTTCGGCACGAAGGCGAGCCGCGTCGTCTTCACCTCCCTTTTCGGCAGCTACTTCGGGGACTGGGCGTCCGACAACAACCTGATGCGCGCGGCCCTGTGCGGGAATGCGGAGGGCACGTCACTGGGGCTGACGTGCTTCTGGAGCGGCCGGCCCAACTGGTTCACCCACCAGCCCGGCCTGGGAGAGACATGGGGCCACGCGGCACGCGCGTCCATGAACTCCGGCCTGTCCGGCGGCACCAACTACACCCCGCAGGCTTCCTTCGGAAACTACGCGCACATCTCGCTGATGGGCGACCCCGCCCTGCGCCTGCACACGGTGGAACCACCACGATCCCTGACCGCCACCAGTTCCAACGGCGGAGTCTCATTGAACTGGGCCGCCTCCACCGAAACCGGAGCGGCGGGTTACCATGTGTACCGCGGCCCCTCTCCGGACGGCCCGTTCACCCGGCTGACCGCGGAACCCCTCGCCATCCCCGGCTACGCCGATGCGGCGGCACCTGAGGGAGCACCGCTCACCTATCTGGTGAAGACGCTCAAACTGGAGAACGTCCCCGGAGGTTCCTACTATAATCTCAGTATCGGATCCCCCGCCACCATCACTCCATCCGCCGCCACACTCGCCGGACCCGCGAATCCGTCGGAACTCGAGGCGATGTTGTCCCTCCCCACCGTTCTCGCCGGATTCCACCGGTTCGAGAACAATTCCAGCGCCGGAGAAGCCGCTGAAGAGACCGCAGCCGGTGTCACCGCCTCCCTCACGAAGTCCACCGACTCACGTTCATCCGGAGGCAGCGACGACAAGTTCTACGGTGACAGCAGGATCAAATCCCCCAACACGTCCGACGGATTCCTCCGCATGACCGGGCCGTTCACCATCACGGTGAACCACGGTGGAGCCACCCCATGGCTGCTCGACTCCCTCCTCCTGGATGCCACCTCCCTCAGCGCGGGTTCGGCACTGAATGTATCGTATTCCGTCAACGGCGGGGCATCCGTGGGCATCACCCCCACACCGCTCGCCCTGCCGACATCCATCGACTCGACCGATCCCCAGCCTTACGGGGACTTTTCCGTGCCCATCCCCGGAGTGACGCTCAATCCCGGCGATGCCATCGTCTTCACCGTCAGCTTCGCGGCGGGAAGCGGCGCCCGTCTGGACAACATCGCCCTCACGGGCGGGCCTGTGACGCCCGCGACCACCATCACCCTGACATGGGCCGACAACTCGGACAATGAAACCGGCTTCCGCATCGAGCGGAAAAGCGGCCAGTCAGGCACCTACGCCACCATCGCTACGGTCCCCGCGGACACCACCCGCTACACGGATACCACCGCTGCCTATCAAGCGGGCATCTACATCTACCGCGTCACCGCGCTCGGCACGGCGGACTCCATCCCGTCCAACGAAGCTTTCCACGAGCCGATCCCGGGGATCGTCGAGTTCACGCAGGCCCTTGCGAAGTATGACCGGACCACCGGCACGGCGTTCATCCCCGTCACCCGCGGCTCCGGCTCCCATGGACAGGCCAGCGTCTCCTTCACCACGGCTAATTCCTCCGCCACGGCGGGCACCCACTACACAGCGACCACCGGCAGCGTGACATGGCAGGACGGGGAGTCCGGCACGAAGTTCATCAACGTGCCCATGCTGACGACGCCGAGTTTCCCCCGCCAGTTCAAGGTCACCCTCAGCAATCCCACCGGCGGCATGGGCCTGGGGCTGCAAACCACCCACTCCGCCCTGATGGAGGATCCGGCAGCGCCGCTGGACGCGCCGTGGACTTCCGCCACCTTGGGCACCATCACCTACAACTCACCCGCGGTCACCGTGGACGGAGCCATCGGTGACGCGATCATCGGCGGCACCGCCCCCGTCGCCGCAGGAACCGCGGAAAGCGGCCATTTCATCCACCAGACGCGCACGGGGGACGGCTCCCTCGTCATGCGGGTGCGGGGTTCCAACCCCGCGCAGAACAACGCCCGGTTCGGCGTGATGGTCCGCTCCGCCCTGACGACCAACGCGCAGATGGCGGTCACCCTTTCCTCGTCCAACACCGGCTTCGGCACGAAGTTTCTCCACCGCACCACCACCGGCGGAGCCACCGTGGCACCGGCGGCACCGGAATGGCCGAACAACACGAACGCCACCATCATCGCATGCTGGGTCCGCCTGACGCGCATGGGGGACCTTTTCGTTTCCGAGGTATCCACCGATGGCACCAACTGGACCCATCTCGCCAGCCAGTCAATCAGTGGATTCCCCGCCACCGCCTACTGGGGCATCTACCACTGCGCGGATTCCGCGGTGGTGGACTACCAGTTGGGCGTCTATGAGAACGTGGCCCTCACCTCTCCGCCTCTGCCCGTCACACCCGGGGGATTCACCATCACCTCCACGGCCTCCACCGGGGCGACGCTCAACTGGAATGCCCAGGCCATGGCGACCGGCCACCAGATCGAGCGGCGCGGAGATGATGGTTCAGAGACCACCTTCAGCGCGTCCGGCCCGGGTTCCCATGCGGACACCACCGCGCAGCCGGACACTTCCTACGAATACCGCATCACCGCGGAGAATCCCGGAGGAAACAGTTCCCCCACCGCCTTCATCCGCACCACCACTCCTCCCGTCGCCGCGGCACCGCTGCGGCCGGGCTTCCTCACTTCCACTGCCACTCCCGGCACCGGCATCGTGCTTTCCTGGTTCGATGCCCCGGCGAACTCCGACACGGTTGAGATCGAGCGGAAAGCCGTCCATGGAGACTGGGTTGCGCTGCACACACTGCCATCCGGAGGCACCGCCTACAGCGACACGTCCGTCCTCCCCGGCGTCCACTACCACTACCGGGTGCGGAACGCCCCCGCAGGCCAGTTTTCCTCATGGGCCACGCGGTTCCCGATGCCATCCGCTCCGGCGGTGGCCGCCCCGGGCACTGCGACCGGCTACCAGCTCTGGCTGCTGGAAAACCAACTGCCGATGGACGAAAGCGGACCCGGCAATGCCACCGCCATTCCTTCCGACGGCTCCGCGCCGCTGCTGGTGAAATACGCCCTCGGCTTGTCCGCAGGTGCATCCAACCTCTCCGGAAAGCTCACCCAGGGAACCCACCAGGACGGCGGACAGACCTATGCCACGTTTTCCTTCACACAGCCGGATCCTCCGCCGCCAGGAATCACCTGCGAGGTCGAGCGGAGTCCTGATCTCTCCCCCGGAAGCTGGAGGACGGACGGAGTGGTTTTCCACGCCAGCACTCCGCAAGCCGGAACTGTCACCACCACCTACCGCCTCGCGGAAACGCAGTCATCCACAGGAAAACAATTCCTCAGGCTGAAAGTGACGAAGAACTGAATCCCCGTCACAGCGTCCCGCCCTGCGGGAGGACACCTTTTCCGGCGGCCTCCAGCAGCATGGCTTCCACCTCCTGCCAGAGGGTGGGCGAGCTTTTCGCTATCACCACATTGCGCTCGTGCACTTGCTTCCAAGTGACGCCGTGCTCCCGCCAGCTCTGGCCGTTGTTGTTGAGGTTCTGGATGAGCGGCAGCAGGCGATCCAGGGCATTGGCAAAGGCGGCCTCGGGCGTTTCCCCCGCCTCGAACTCATGCCAGATGTCCATGAACTCACGGCAAAGTTCCGGAGGTAGCAGGGCGAAGATGCGGTCCGCCGCGGCCTGCTCGCACTCCGCCTTGTCCAGTCGGGCGGCATAGCAGAACGTGTCCCCGGCATCGATCTCCACGATGTCATGGAGGATGACCATCTTCAGCACCCGGAGCTGGTCCAGCGAGGCGGGCATGTGGGGGAAAAGCCCCATCGCCAACAGCGCGAGGCTCCAACTGTGTTCGGCGGAATTTTCCCTCCGGTCCGTGCCGACCACCTTCGTGCGGCGGAGCACGGATTTCAGTTTCTCACACTCGACGATGAACGGGATGACGGTTTCCAGCATGGGTCTGCGCCCGCAAGGACGGCAGGGATTTTCCCGGCAGTCCAGAACCTTCCCCAAGATGGAGGATCACCGGAAGAATGGCCTGCTCGCCCATCACCCCCAAAAACTCGTTTTTTTCTCCACCCGCGCGAGAATGTCCCGTATCTAGCCGCCCGCCCGCTTTCCATGGATTACTCCGCCGTCATTTCCAAACGCCGCCAACGCTTCGCCGGACTCGAGGAAGCCATCGGCGACCCGAACCTGTTCGACAACCCGAAGCGGGCGACGGAGATCCTGCGGGAACACCGGAACCTCAAGGCATCGCTCGACCTGTGGGAGAAGCTGGAGGACACCAGGCGGCAGCTCGCGGACAACGAGGATCTCGCGAAGTCCGGTGACCCCGACTTCGCCGGGATGGCCGCCGAGGAGATCCCCGCGCAGCAGCAGCTCATCACACAGCTCACGGAGGAACTCCAGTATGCCCTGCTGCCCGCGGATCCTACGGAGGACCGCGACGCGCTGATCGAGATCCGCGCCGGAGCCGGTGGGGATGAGGCATCACTCTTCGCCGCCGAACTGATGCGGATGTACCAGCGCTATGCCGACGGGCGGGGCTGGAAATCGGAGCATCTGGAAAGCAGTCCATCCGAGGTTGGCGGCTTCAAGGAAGTGATCCTGAAAATCACCGGCGAGCAGGTTTTCCGCTACTTGAAATACGAATCCGGCGTCCACCGCGTGCAGCGCGTGCCCGCCACGGAAACACAGGGCCGCGTGCATACGTCCACCGTCACCGTCGCCGTGCTACCGGAGGCGGAGGAAGTCGATGTGGAGCTGAAGCAGGAGGATCTCCGGATCGAGGTCTGCCGCGCGGGTGGCGCGGGCGGACAGCACGTGAACCGGACGGAGTCCGCCGTGCAGGTATTCCACCTCCCCACCGGCATCTATGTCCGCTGCGAGGACGGCCGCTCCCAGATCAAGAACAAGGAGATGGCGCTGCAGATCCTCCGCTCGAAACTCTACGAACAGAAGCTGCGCGAGCAGCAGGAGGCGTATTCCTCCCACCGTCGCTCGCTCATCGGCTCCGGCGACCGCTCGGAGAAGATCCGCACCTACAACTTTCCGCAGAGCCGGATCACGGACCACCGCATCGGCCACACCTCGCACAACCTGACGGGTGTGATCGCCGGGGATCTCAGCGAGTTCACCAACGAACTGCAGAAGGCGGAGATGGCGGATCGTCTGGCGGAAGCGGGGCTTTAACCCCTGAGGGTAGCGAAGGTCGTGAGACCTTCGGCTGGGGGGAAGCCCATGGTGAACCGGTGTGGTAGGGGTGTGGGATTGTCCGCCCTGCCGAATCTCTCACGGGATTCGCTACGCCACGAAATCGTAGGCGGCCTCCTTGCCTGTCCCAAAGTTGAATTGGGGTTCCCGCGCGGACAGCATCCCTTCACGCTCCAGTTCTTTCAGGAGGTTCCGGATGCGACGCAGGACGGACCGGCGGCGGTCCGGGCTTGAGGTCGCTATGCGGTGCAACGAACCCTCCTCCTTGAGAACTCGGCCTGCGGTCCATACCACCCGGTGACGTTGTTGGGTCCGGACAATCACTCCGAGAACCTCTTCAAGGGTGATGTCCGGTGATGGAAGTTCTGAGAACGGCAAGCTCCGGCCATTTATCCATCCGGTGGCCGCGTCCGCCAGTCAAAAGGTCCCTGCGGCTGGGGGGGAAGTCCATGGTGAACCGGAGTGGTTGGGGTATGGGATTGTCCGCCCCGCCGAACCTCTCACGAGGTTCGCTACCCACCGGCCAGCGCTTCCTTCGGGCCGAAGAACTCGAAGTGCACCTGCGAGCCGGGCACGCCCCACTCCAGGAGTTGTTGGTAGATGCCGACCATGAAGGGCTTCGGCCCGCAGAAATAGAACTCGCAGTCCTTTTCCGGGATGAGGCTTTCGATCAGTTCCGCATCGATGAAGCCCACGCTGTCATGACCATCATCGCCGGCTTGCGGATCGCTGTAGCGGAAGTGGGTGGAGACGTTCGCATGGGCTGACGCCAGCTCACGCACATCCTGTCCGAAGGCATGGGTCCGGCCGTTCAACGCCCCGTGGATGAAAACCACCCGCCGTTCCGGCTGTGATTTCACCACCGACTCCAGCATGGCCAGCACGGGGGTGATGCCGACACCCGCGGACAGCAGGACCAGCGGCTTGGAATTCCTCACCTCCGGATCGAGGAAGAACTCCCCGCATGGCGGGCCGATCTCCAGCTCCGTCCCCTCCGGCGATCCATGGAGGTATCCGGAGACATGGCCGCTCTCCTCCGCCTTCACGCTGATGCGGAACCCGTGCTCCCGCGGCGCGCCGGAAAGGCTGTAGTTCCTCATGGTGGTGGCTCCGTTGCCATCCGGCACGCGGACGGTCAGGTATTGGCCGGGTTTGTAAGGTGGGACTCCGCCGCCATCGACCGGGCGCAGATGGAACGAGGTGATGACCGTGCTTTCGGCCTTCTTCCGATGGATCACAAACTTGCGGAAACCGCTCCAGCCGTTCGGCGCACTTTCCTGTTCATCATAGATCGAGCGTTCGCGGCCGATGAGGATGTGGGCGAGAAATCCGTAGGCCTCTCCCCAGGCGCGGACCACCTCATGGTCCTCCGGAATGCCGAGCACCTCCTGGATGGATGCCAGAAGGTTCGAGCCGACGATGGGGTAGTGCTCCGGCTTGATGCCCAGGCCGGCGTGTTTCTGGGCGATGCCCTCCACCGCCGCGCCCAGCACCTCCAGCCGGTCCACGTTCGCGGCGAAAGCACAGATCGCCCCCGCCAGCGCGCGCTGCTGGGTGCCGCCGTGCTGGTTCTTCGCATTGAACAGCGGGGCGACCTCCGGGTTCTCCCGGAACATCCGCTGGTAGAAATGGCGCGTCAGTGTTTCGCCATGCTCCTGGAGCACCGGCGCGGTGCTTTTCACGATGCGGATGACCTCTTCGCTCAGGCTGGGTTCGTTGGTGGCATTCATCGGTGCCAGCGGACAACACGCCGGGAGCGCCCGCAATCATGCCGCAAGCGTCTTCTTGATCCATGTCAAGAAACCCACAGGATCGCCTCCATGAAACCTTCCGCCATCCGCCGCGCGGCGCTCGCCTCCGCGCTCCACCAGGCCACCATCTTCAACGGCCTGCCGGAGGATGTGTTGCTGCGGATCGCCGGGTACTCTTCGGTGCGGAAGTTGAAGAAAAACGACATCCTTTTCCGCGAGGGCGAGAAGGTCGTCGGTTTCTTCGTGGTGACGAAGGGCATCATCGAGGCGTTCCGCGCGGATGAGTCCGGACGGGAGCAACTGATCCACCTCATCCACGCGGGCGAGTCGTTCGCGGAACCCGCCGTGGCCGGACTGCCCGGCTACCCCGCCCACACCCGTGCGCTGGAACCGACGGAGGTCATCCTCATTTCCGGGGACGAATTCCTCGCCCACCTGCGGGAGCGTTCGGACCTCGCCATGCGCATGCTCGGGTCGCTCAGCCGCCACCTGCACGAGCTGGTCTCCACCATCGAAAGCTACAAGCTGCGCGATGCGGAGACGCGGCTGCTCCACTGGCTGCTCCAGCGTTGTCCCGCCGGAGGAAAGCCCGCCTCCATCCAGCTCCATGTCTCGAAGCTGGTGCTGGCGGCGGAGCTGGGCACGCGGCAGGAAACCCTTTCCCGCATCCTGGCGAAGCTGAAGAAATCCGGTCACCTGTCCGTTGCCGGCAGGCAGATCGGGGTGCCATCCCCGCAGGCGTTGCGAGAGCTGTTCGAGAGCCAGCTCGCGCCGAAAGTTTCCCTTCCATAGGCTCCCGGGATTTCGCAGGTTGGTAGAAACCCACCTTCGTTTGAAGATCCCGCCCCTCCCATTCCTGGCGATCATCATCGGCCTTCCCGGCCTGCAGGCGCAGCTTGTGAATCCGGGCTTCGAATCGACGCCCCTCACCTCCGGCTGGACGTCCACGGAGGTGACCGCGCAGCAACCGGGGCTGGACGGCAGCGCGAACGCGGCGCGGCTGCCCTACAATACGACGGCCACGCTTTCACAGGCGTTCACCGCGCGCGGCGACTTCACCTTTGACGTGCAGGTGGCCGTTGCGGGCACCACCACCGCGCGGTCGTTCCGGGTGCTGCTGGACACCGGCGCGGGCAATGCCATCGAGCTGCAGGGCGCGCTCGGAAATGCGGTGCAGTTGAACTCCGGCGGCCAGTTCCACCATGTGACATCGCTCGCGGCGGGCACCACCTTCACCTTCCCTGCGGATCGGCTGATGCGCTTCCGCATCATCGGCCGTGGGTTCGGCACGCTGTCCGCCAACTATGACCTGGTCTGGTCCGACCATGGCTCGACGACGCTCAAGCACGCGGCGTTGAACCTCACCGCTTTCACCAATGCCGCCGCGGCGGGTGCCTCCGGCATCTCCGTCATCCGCTTCGACCGGCCGGACAAGGCCGCCCATTCCTATTGGGTGGACAATGTCTCGATCACCACAACGGCGGAAGCCCCGCCCGCAGCGACCCACCAGCTCGTCCTGCCCCCGCCGCCGGAACCACCGAAGATCGTCAACATTTCAGGGGTCTATCCCCACCTGGCCGTCACCAACAGTGAGAACGAATGCGGGATCGGCGCGGTGGTGCCGTGGCAGGGGGATCTGTGGGCCGTCACCTACGCCCCCCACCGGCCGGATGGCAGCAATGACAAGCTCTACCAGATCTCCCCCGCCCTGTCCCTGGGCATCCGTCCGGAGTCCATCGGCGGCACCCCGGCGAACCGGTTCATCCACACCGCGTCGAACCAGCTCATCATCGGCCCGCATTTCATCGACGCCGCGAAAACCGTGCGGACCATCCCCTACTCCCGCGCGCCGGGGCGCATCACCGCCACCGCCGCGCACCTTTCCGATCCCAACCGCGTCTATATGTTCACCATGGAGGACGGCCTCTATGACGTGGACACCCGAGATCTCAGCGTGATCACCCGCTACCCGGACCGGCAGAGCGGCGGGGATGACTTCCTCTTCGGCTACCACGGAAAGGGAGCCTACACCGGCGGGGGCAGGTTCATCGCCGCGAACAACGGCCGCCACGACTACTCCAGCGACCCGGCGCAGGAATCCGGCGTCCTCGCCTCATGGGACGGCTCCGTCCGCGGCACGGCGGACACGAACCCGGAGTGGATGACGGCGTGGACGGAGCACTACCGCGTCCAGACCTGCGAGGTGACCGGCCCCGGCGGCATCTACGGAAACTCCAGTAGCAGCGACCCGGTGTGGACGACCGGCTTCGATGCGAACTCCGTGATCCTGCGGACGTTTGAAGACGGGATCTGGCACACCTGGCGGCTGCCGAAGGGTTCCCGCACCCACGACGGAGCCCATGGCTGGCACACCGAATGGCCGCGCATCCGCGAGGTGCTGCCCGGACACCTGCTCATGCACATGCACGGCATGTTCTACGATTTCCCGAAAACCTTCTCCTCCGCCAACTTTTCCGGACTCTCCCCCATCTGTTCCCATTACAAGATGCCGGTCGATTACTGCACATGGGAGGGCCGGCTGGTGATGGCGAAGAACGACACCTCCAAGTTCAGCAACGACCTGGTGCCACGCGCCCAGTCGAACTTCTGGTTCGGCCAGTTGTCGGATCTCCGGAAATGGGGGGCACCGCAGGGCCACGGCACGCTGTGGCGCACGGCGACGGTCGCGCCCGGCCAATCCAGCGATCCATTCCTGGTGGCGGGCTTCCTCAATGGCACGCTCCATGTGCGCAACACCGGCACCGCCATGCTGCCGCTGGATCTCATGACCTCCGATGGTGTGGGTGGATGGCAGCGCTGGAAAAGCATCACGGTTCCCTCAGGCGGCTATCTGCATGAGCTGCTGGAAAACATGCCCGGCACCTGGTTGAAACTCACCTCCAGCTCCGGTGCCGCCGTCACCGGAATCACCGCCACCATCTTCCTTTCCAATCCGCACCCACACGTTACGCCCGCCTCCGCGGGCACGGACGAGTTCGCCGCGCTGGCGGACATCCGCGACACGGGTGCCTCCAGCGACGGACTCATCCGCGTGATGTCCGGCACGGACCTCAAGCTGGAGTTCGCCTCCAGGCACCAGCCCGCGTCCGGCCCCGCGACGACCGGCTACCACCAGATCGGCGGCGGCATGCAGCTCCAACCGGTCGCAGCCCCCGCCACGGAATCCGCGATGCGGACCGCCGCTGCGACGACGAAGGAGTTCGGATCGGACGCGGCCTCCGCCTGGGTCACCGTCAGTGCTTCCAACACGGCGAAGCTGCGGCTGCCGAAAACCGACCCGCGCTACGACACGGAGTTCCTCTCCGGCTGGGCGCGGGGTTTCCGCGAAGCGGTCACGGAGCGTGTGTTGCTGAACTGCCACGGCACGTTCTATGAGGTGCCGCGTGACAACTCCGGCGGCAGGCGGAAGCTGCAGCCCATCTCCACCCATGGAAAGCGCATCACGGACTTCGCCTCCTGGCGTGGCCTGCTGGTGCTCACAGGTGTGCTCGATTCCGCGCCGGAGTCGGATTCGCTGGTGAAATCCGCCGACGGCTCCGCGCTCTGGCTGGGCGAGATCGATGACATCTGGCGCATGGGCGAGCCGCGCGGCACCGGCGGTCCGTGGCTGGACACCACCGTCACCGCCAACGCGCCATCGGATGCCTACCTGATGTACGGCTACCGTAGTAAATCACTGGATCTCGCCCACCGGTCGCCATCCCCCGTCACCTTCACCGTGGAGGTGGACTTCCTGGCTGACAACACCTGGTCCACCTACGGCACCTTCACCGTCCAGCCGGGCCAAACTTTCACCCATGCCTTTCCGGATGCCTTCCAGGCCCACTGGGTGCGGGTGAAAGCAGGCACCGCCACCACCGTCACCGCACAATTCACCTACGGTCCCGCCGCCGTCCGTGACCGCTTCCTCGACTGGGCCAGGGATGCGGGCCTCGCCACCGGGGCCGGGCGTTCCGCAGTCGCCGCGGACGACTCCGACCATGACGGGCACCCCGCCATCCTGGAATATCTCCTGGGAACGGACCCCACGGGTAATGCCCCCCTGCCGCTGGCCGCCCATCACGGACGGTTCGAAACGATCCTGCGCAGCGGCTCCGCCGACGACCGGCTGGGGTGCACGCTGGAAATTTCCGATACCCTGGAAAACTGGACGCCCAGGCCGGACCTCCTCCAGCCCTCCGCCGACCAGAGCGGGGTTGCCTCCGGATTCATCCGGATGCAGGCGGAAGTCCCTTCCGGATGGAACAAGTGTTTCTTCCGTCTGAGGGCAGGGTTTGCCGCCACCCCTTGAGTGAGCCGTATTTCCGGCGAAGATTTCTGGCAAAAAAACCGTGTCACCAGGGGTAAAATCCGCGTGAATTGCCGTGGAACAGATTCATTGTTCCACCTCAGACACTTTCCCGATGTCCTCCATCCAGATCCTCAACCAATCGCGCCTCCCGCAATCAGGCGCCCTCGTTATCCCGGGTCGCCTTGATTCCCAGCATCTTGCACCCATCGAAAAGCTCTTCTCCGGCCGGAAAATCACTTGGCTGATCGAGGAGCACGCCACCCTGGAACCCGCGATCCGCTCCCATCTGGAGAAATCCGGGTCCGGGGCCATGTATTCCGCGGCGGACACCGCCCCGGCGGCTGCCGGCAACCAGCTCAAGGGCTTCCTTGAGAACGGCGGCGTGCTGATCCACGTCCCGGGCAAGGCGAAGGTGCGCGTTGGCAGCGCCTGCCACATCCCGTCCGCCCACCTGAAGGCTCTCACCGCTTTCGGCCTTCCCATCGTCCCCATCGCCATCGACACGCCCCGGGACTCCCACCTTTCCATCGAGAGCAGTTCCTCCCTGCCACAGGCGGTCATCTCGGTAGGGGAGCCGATCCCTGCGGAAAAAGCGAGCGTCGCCGCCTACCAGCAGAGCCTGCTGACCGCATTCGAGGCCGCGTATTCCTCCCGACCGCTGTTCAAGAAATCCCTGGCGATGGTCCTGCTGCAGGGCCTCAAGAAGCATGCCACGAAGCACAAGGTGCTGGATGGCTCCGATGATTCCGAGCTGGGCTTCGACAAGATCCTCGGCGCGGCCATCGCTTTCTCGAAGCATATCCAGGAAGAGACGGACAAGCCGCGCGTCGCCATCGTCCTGCCGCCCGGAAAGGCGGGCCTCATCGCCAACCTGGCCGTCATCTTCGCGGGGAAGACTCCGGTGAACCTCAACTTCACCGCCGGCCATGATGCGATCAAGTCATCCATCCGCCAATCCGGCGTGGACCGCTTCATCACCGCGGACCCTTTCGTGCGGAAGGTGTCGAGCTTCCCATGGCCGCCGAACCGCGACCTGATCTTCATCGAGCGCACACTGCCCACGCTGAAGAAGCAGATCGTGAAGTGGGTGCTGCTTTCCAAGCTGCTGCCCGCCGCGGTGCTCGGCAATATGCTGGGCCTGAACAAGCGCCGCGACAGCGATGAGGCGCTGCTGCTTTTCACCTCCGGCTCCTCCGGCGAGCCGAAGGGCGTGGTGCTGACCCAGCGCAACGTGCTGGGCAACGTCTGCCAGTTCGCCACCCGGCTGAACCTGCCGCCGAAGTCCTCCATCCTCGGCTCCCTGCCGCTTTTCCATTCGTTCGGCTGCACGGTCACGCTGTGGTTCCCGTGCATCGAGGGCATCAACCTGGTGACCTACCCCAGCCCGCTGGAGACGAAGCGGCTGGCGGAACTCATCGGCCTGCACGGGGTGGACCTGCTGCTGGCGACGCCCACGTTCCTGCGCGGCTACATGAAGCGCATCGAGCCGGCCCAGCTTGCCTCGCTGAAGATGGTGGTCACGGGAGCGGAGAAGCTTCCGCAATCCCTGGCGGACGCGTTCCAGGACAAATTCGGCATCCGTCCGCAGGAAGGCTATGGCCTCACGGAAACGTCCCCTGCCACCAACGTCAACCTGCCTGACCTCCAGGGCGGTTCCGGCGTGCCCGTGCTGCCATCCACCCGCAACGGCTCCGTCGGCCAGATGCTGCCCGGCCTGGCCGTGAAACTCACCGACGCCGCCACCGGCGATGACATCCCCCTCGACAAGCAGGGCATCATCTGGTTCCGCGGTGTGAACATCTTCCCCGGCTACCTCGACCAGCCGAAGAAGTCCGCCGAGGTGCTGGTGGACGGCTGGTTCCGCACCGGCGACGTCGGCCGCGTGGACGAGGACGGTTTCCTCTACATCGAAGGCCGCCTTTCCCGTTTCTCGAAGATCGCCGGTGAGATGGTCCCCCACGAAACGGTGGAAGGCGCCATCGCCAAGGTGCTGGGCCTGGACTCCGAAGCGGAGCGGAAGATCGCCATCGTCGGCGTGCCGGATGAGCAGAAGGGCGAGGCGATCCTGCTGCTCTCCACCATCTCCGGACCGGCGCTTGAGCAGGAGTGCATCGACCTCCGCTACAAGCTGCTCGACCAAGGACTTTCCTCCCTCTGGTGCCCGAAGGCGATCATCCCGGTGAAGGAGATCCCGGTGCTGGCCTCCGGCAAACTCGACATCAAGGGCTGCGAGGAACTGGCGAAAAACCGCTGAGAGCCATCCGGACAGGGTTTCCGGATGGAAACACGGGCTAACAAGGTTTGACCCCGGCAGGTGTGGCGGGGTTTAATCCCGCATCGCTGGAATACCCTTTTCCATGACCGGAGCAAATCACCCGCTGGCCAAGGTCACGCTGCCAATCCTCTTCCTCGCCTGCGCCACGTCCGCAAGGGCGAAGATCGATGATAATGGCAACGGCATGAGCGATGTATGGGAGGCGGCCTATGGCAAATCCCTCATCCCTTCCGAAGATCCGGACAAGGATGGATTCAGCAACCTGCTGGAATCGATCGCGGGCACGGATCCGCACGACGCGAACAGCTTTCCCAAGGTCGAACGGCTGGAGCTTCATCCTGACACGCTGAAGCAGGTCTGGAAAAGCGTGACCGGCGTGAAATACCAGCCGCTCTTTTCCACCGATCTCGGCGCATGGGCACCCTTCGGCCCGATGGTGGTCGGCACCGGTGGCGAGATGGAACTCACCATCGACCGCGCGACCGCCTTCACCTCCGGCGGCGTGGAGCATCTGGTGTGGGACGAACTCACGGGCTGGGGGCTTTCCCAAATCAAGGAACGGGTCACGAACCAGACACCGCCCGCTTTCCGTGGCCGGCTCAGCGCGCTGGACATCCCGCAGTCCAATCCGGACAAGGATTTCTTCGGCCAATGGATCCGCGGTTGGATCATCCCGCCGGAAACGGGTGCCTATCAATTTTTCATCGCCAGCGACGACCAGTCCGAGCTTTGGCTTTCCACGGACAAGGAACCCGCCAACAAAAGACAGATCGCGTCCGTGGCGGAATGGACATCCCACCTGGAGTGGGACAAGTTCCCTTCCCAGACATCGGCCGCCATCACCCTGGAGGCGAACACGCCCTACTACTTCGAGGTCTATCAGGTGGAGGGAAATGGCGGCGATAACCTCTCCGTCGCCTGGCAACGGCCGTCGATGGCGGCAGGGGCGAAGGAGATCATCGGTGGGGCGGCCCTTTCTTCGACCGGCCTATCACTGGCGGAAATGGGGGCCGAGCGGTTGTTCTCACGGATGGAGATTTCCGATGCGGACAGCGACGGCGATGGCCTGACCGACTACGAGGAACGCCTGCTGGGCCTCGATCCGTTCAATGCCACCACCACCCCGCGCGTCGCGGATCTGGATGCGGCGAAGAAGACGCTGGCCAGCCCCAGCAGCGTCAATCTGGGCGTGTCCATCGCCAGGGGTTATGAAAGCACGGGCAGCCCTGCGGAGTTCATTGTGTTCCGCGCAGGTGGCATCGAGCCGCTGACGGTCCACTACACGGTGTCCGGAACGGCGCAGCCTGCCACGGACTACCTCACGCTGTCCGGCAGCGTGACCATCCCCGCTGGCGCGCGGTCGATGAAGATCCCGGTCACGCCCGTGGACGACGGCGAAGTCGAGCCGCAGAAAAATGTGACCCTCACCCTCCAACCGGGAACGGGGTTCACGCTCGGCACTCCGGCGAGCGCCAGCGTGCAGATCGACGACAGCCCGGATGTGCTTTTCATCGCCCAACTGCGCGGCAGCGGGGCCACGCCGTCCGCAGGGACCGGAGTGGCGGCGGTGACCCGCAGCGGCAATGCCCTCACCGGCCATACCAGCCTCAGCTTCGGCGGGATGGGCGGCGCCCAGAGCGGCGCGGAGATTTTCATTTCAGATGATGGGATCTCCGGTCCGGCGGTTTTCACGTATCCCCTCGCCCAAGTGCCCGGCTTGCCGTGGGACTTCCCGCCCGCAGGGGAATTCACCCGCCAGCAGATCATCGACGCTCTGGATGCCAACCGCCTGTGGGTCCGAGTCCTCAGCGGCACACCCGGCACGGTGGAACTGGTGGGCCGACTGCTGCCCGCGCCCGGGTGGGATCAGATGCCGCAACCGGCCACGCCGCCCGCCGCACCGACAATGGCCACCGGAGTCGCGGAGGCAGCCCGCTTCCTCACGCAGGCAACTTTCGGCCCGAATGCCGCGGCTCTGGCCACACTGGAGACGCAGTCTTTCCCGCAGTGGATCGATGCGCAGATCGCGCTCCCTCCTACCTGGCACCTGCCGCTGATGCGCCAGCGCCGGGATGAGTGGCTGGCACGCGGCAGCACCGGTGGTGGCTGGCAGGGGCCGCGGCTGGAGGCATGGTGGCAGACAGCCGTGGATGCACCGGACCAGCTCCGCCAGCGGGTGGCGTTCGCCCTCAGCGAGATCCTCGTCATTTCCCAGAACAGCGCGCTGGACATCGAATACGAGGGCACCGCGATGTACTATGACATCCTGGTGAAACACGCGCTGGGCAACTACCGCGAGCTGCTGGATGAGGTGACGAAAAGCCCGATGATGGGCACCTACCTCAGCATGGCGCGCAACAAGAAGCCGGATCCCGTCACCGGCCACCAGCCGGATGAAAACTACGCGCGGGAGGTGATGCAGCTTTTCTCCGTGGGTCTCAGCATGCGCCACACCGACGGCTCGCTGAAACTGGATTCACGCGGCCTGCCCATCCCCACCTACACCCAGGAGGACACCGTGGGCCTCGCGCACGTCTTCACCGGCTGGGGCGCGCACTACGATCCGGAGGACCCGCCGCACTGGGACTGGGATGGACAGCCCGCCGGGCGACTCGACTGGTTCCACTGGGGTGCGGACCCGCTGCGGCCGATGAGCTTCTACCCGGAGTTCCATGACCGGCAGGACCGCCGCATCCTCGGTGGCGTGACCATCCCCGGCTCGCTCGACGGGGAGCAGCGCATGACGATGGCGCTCGATGCCATCTTCAACCACCCGAACGTCGGCCCGTTCATCGCACGGCACCTGATCCAGAAGTTCGTCACCAGCAATCCCAGCCCCGGCTACATCCACCGCGTGGCCGCCGTCTTCAATGACAACGGTAACGGCGTGCGCGGTGACCTGGGCGCGACGATCAAGGCGGTGCTGCTCGACCACGAGGCACGCGCGCCGGAGGCACGGAATTCCTTCAGCTACGGCAAGCCGTCCGAGCCGCTGATGCGTGCCACCCGCCTGCTGAGGCTGGTCCCCATCGACCGCCCGCTCGCGGCCAGCGGCGACAACCGTCTGTTCCTGAACCTGGACTACCACTTCCCGGAACAGTCCCCGCTCAACGCGCCCTCGGTCTTCAACTTCTTCTCGCCCGCTTACTCCATTTCCGGACCCATCGGGGATGCGGGCCTGATTTCGCCGGAGTTCCAGATCTTTTCCGAGACCACCGCCATCCGCCAGGCGAACTTCTTCCTCGGCGCGATGGAATGGGGCCTCTGGGTTTCCGAGCCGGAGGATGAGGACTCCAACATCGTCCTCCACTTCAACTTCTCCGAACTGGTCGCCATCCTCAACACCCCGGGCAAGACTCCGGTGGAAGCGCAGGGCCTCCTGCTGGACCACCTGAATGACCGCATGCTTTTCGGAGAGATGAGCCCCGCCCTGCGTGCGGAGATCCTGGCCGCCTACGCCGCCCTGCCCGGATGGCTGGACTACTCCTCCACGCCGCAGGGGCAGCGCGCGAGGATGGCCATCTACCTCATCGTGAATTCACCCGAGTTCTTCGTCCAGAAATGAAAGACAACCCATCCCATCCCGGACGCCGCCAGTTCATCGGCCAGGCCGCGTGCGCCGGACTCGGCCTCACGGGGGTGATGTCCACGCTCGGCACGCTGCGCCTTTTCAATGCCTCCCTGCAGGCACAGGGCATCCCCTCCACGCTGGACGACCACAAGGCGCTCATCTGCCTGTTCCTCTATGGCGGCAATGATGCGAACAACCTGCTGGTCCCGCGCGATACCACCGCCTACGCCGCCTACCAGCGGGACCGCGGCGTGCTGGCGCTCAACCGCGACGACCTGCTGCCACTCAGCATCCCGAACGACGATGGCCGCGAGTTCGGCCTGCACCCGGCGATGGGCGCGCTCCACTCCGTCTTCAGCGAACAGAAGATGGCGATGGTCTGCAACGTCGGCACGCTGGTGGGACCGATCACCAAGGCGGAATACCTTTCCGGCGGAGCGGCCATCCCACCCTATCTTTTTTCCCACAACGACCAGCAGATGCAGTGGCAGACCTCCGTGCCGGACTCACCGCGCACGGTCGGCTGGGGCGGCAGGCTGCAGGACCTGCTCCACGCCAGCAACGGGGACTCACAGATCTCGATGAACGTCTCCATCGCGGGGTCGAACTACTTCCAGGTCGGCGAAAAGTTCTCCCAATACCATGTCACGCCCGGCGGCAGCATCGGCCTGGACAACTACCGGGACGACTGGTCGCCGCGGAAGGAGATGTACCAGTCATTCGACCAGATGATCGCCCGCAGCTACGGGCATATCTTCGAGCAGGAACACGCGAAGATCGTGAAACGGGCGATCTCCAATGACACGCTGCTCAAGACGGCGCTGGCCGCCAATCCCCTGCCGACGGAGGCCGCCGCCTTTCCGCTGAGCCAGACGACTACGGAGAGTGGCATCACCTACCTGGCCGCCCAGCTCCGCATGATCCTCAGGATGATCCACGCCCGCCAGGCGCTGGGTATGAAGCGACAGATCTTCTTCGCCGCCATCGGTGGCTTCGACACGCACGACGCGCAGCTCACCGACCACCACGCGCTGCTGAAGGAACTGAGCGATGGCATCGCGGACTTCCACAACGCGACGAAGACGCTCGGCATCAGTGACAATGTCACGCTCTACACCGCTTCCGACTTCAACCGCACCTACAACAGCAATGGCAAAGGCTCCGACCACGCGTGGGGCAGCCACCAGATGATCGTGGGCGGTGCGGTGAACGGCGGCCGCCTCTACGGCCACATCCCGCTGCTGGAGATCGATGGCCCGGACGACACCGGCAGCCGGGGAAGCTGGATCCCGAAGGTGTCCACGGATGAGATGGCCGCCACTCTCGCCCTCTGGTTCGGCGTGCCGGTCGGGGATCTGCCGCAGGTGCTGCCGAACATCGGCCGCTTCGCGAATCCGGATATGGGCTTCATGAACCGCGCCTGATGAGCCGTCCGCGCCTGCTCAGCGCCGGGGTCCTGGCGGTAGTCATTCTGGGCGCGGCGCTTTGGCTTTTCCGGAAAGCGGATGTCCCGCCTGCTCCGGTGGCCCCCGCGGTGGAGTCCCCCGCTTCCCGCCAGACGGCCACGCCTCCTGCGGTGGTGGATACGCCACAACGGATCGCCCTCCGTCCGCCACAGGCTGATGAACTTTCCCAGGTGCCGCCGAATCCCATGGCTGGGGCGATCGGCTCCGCCAAGTTACCGCCGGAACGGGAGATCACCCTGGTGCTGGAGCTTTTCCAGATCTACCGCCGCGAGTTCGGCGCGTTTCCCGCCGGGGAAACCAACGCCCACTTCATGAACGCGCTGCGCGGCGCGAATCCGGGCAAACTGCCGGTCTTTCCGCTGGAGCATCCCCGGCTGGACGCCGCAGGCAACCTCACCGATCCATGGGGACAGCCTTACCATTTCCACCCTGTCTCCCGTGACCGGATGGAGATCCGCAGCAAGGGACCGGATGGTGAAATCTTCACCGCTGACGATCTGGTGGCCCCCGGAAAGTGAGGCGCGGACGATTTCCCGCGATCCGTGTTGGACGTTCCCGCCCGGACCCTTCACGCTCCGCCGCGCATGCCGAACCGCATCGACACCACCTTCGCCGCCCTACGGGAAAACAACCGGAAAGCCTTCATCGCCTACATCGCTGCGGGCGATCCGGATTTCGATGGCAGCCTGGAGGTAATCCGCGGCCTTGCGGACGAGGGGGCGGACATCATCGAGTTCGGCCTGCCGTTTTCCGATCCGCTGGCGGATGGCATCGTCAACCAGATGGCGGCCGACCGCGCGCTGAAGTCCGGCATGACCACCGCCCGCGCGCTGGAACTGATCCGGAAATTCCGCGAAACACACCAGACGCCCATCGTCCTGTTCACCTACCTGAACCCGATCTTCACCTACGGCTTCGAGAAGTTCCACAAGGACGCGGCGGAAG
This sequence comes from Akkermansiaceae bacterium, assembly GCA_019634595.1. Lineage (NCBI taxonomy): Bacteria > Pseudomonadati > Verrucomicrobiota > Verrucomicrobiia > Verrucomicrobiales > Akkermansiaceae > Akkermansiaceae bacterium. The sequence continues at coordinate 210,288 of JAHCBC010000005.1, read as the reverse complement.
CCGGTGCCGACGGCATCCTCCTGCTGGACCTGCCACCGGACGAGGCGAAGCTGAGCGACGAATTTTCCCAGCAACACGGCCTTAAGGCGATCCGCCTGATCGCCCCGACCACCCCGCAGGAGCGGATCAAGATGCTGGCGGAGTCCTCCGAAGGCTTCATCTACGCCCTCTCCCGCACCGGCGTGACCGGTGCCCACGTCGCCCCGTCGGCGAACATTTCCGCCCAGGTGGAAAACATCAAACAGTTCACGGACACCCCTGTCTGCGTCGGTTTCGGCATCACGACCCCGGAGCAGGCCGCCATGGTCGCCGCCACCGCGGACGGTGTGATCGTCGGCTCCGCGATCGTGAAACAGGTGGAGCTGAACCCCACGGATGCCGCCCGCGCGGTCCGCGAGTTCACCGCCCCGCTCATCGCGGCTACGAAGGGTGCCTGAAACCACGGGATTTGACCTGCCTGCATTTTCCGCCTACCATGCAGGCATGAAAGGCATGCAATACACCATCCGGGGCATTCCGGAAGAGGTCGATGCGGCACTTCGCAAGGAAGCCGCCTCCACCGGAAAATCCCTCAACGCGCTGGTCATCGAGAAGCTGTCGGAGGACTCCGTCAAAAAAAACGCATCCGTCAATACGGACTTCCGGGAGTTCGTCGGCACATGGATCGAAGATCCCGCCTTCGATGAAGCGATGAAGGATTTCGACCGCATCGACCCGGAGGATTGGCAATGAGCCGCAGCATCCTCCTGGACACCAACGCCTACTCCGATCTACGGCGTTCCGGGAAATGGCTTTCCGCCACGGAATCCGCGTCCGAGGTCCATCTGTCCGTCATCGTGATCGGTGAACTTCGCGCCGGCTTTATGAATGGCGGCAAGAGGGAGCGGAACGAACTCGATCTCCAGCGTTTCCTCTCGAAACCCACTGCCCGCGTGGTGGCCCCGGACCTGCAGACCACCCTTTACTATTCCCAACTTCATCTCCAGCTCCGGCTCCAGGGCACCCCGATCCCGGCCAATGATCTGTGGATCGCTGCCATCGCCCTCCAGCATCAGTTCTGGCTCTGCACCTCGGACGCGCATTTCGACCACATCCCGCAGTTGCTTCGCGCCCAACCCTGATCTTTAATTCCGCCACTTCCGCATGCTCCTCCACTTCTACAAAATGAACGGCGCCGGCAATGACTTCATCGTCATCGACAACCGCGACCTGCAAACCAACCTGGACACCGAAACCATCGAGGCCCTCTGCGACCGCCACCGCGGCATCGGTGCCGACGGACTGCTGGCCGTGGAGCCAGCCGAAAAGGGAGCCGACTACAAGTTCCGCTACTACAACGCCGACGGCGGCGAGGCGGAGATGTGCGGAAATGGCGCGCGTTGTTTCGGCCGCTTCACCGCCCACCTCACGGAGGAAACTCCGGACAAGGTGACCTTTGAAACCATCGCCGGGACCCTTGCCGCGGAAATGATCGGTGACGACGTCCGTATCGCCATGTCCGAGCCGAAGGACCTGCGCCTCAACACCGTCACCAAGGTTCAGGGTCTGGACGCGGACCTGCATTTCGTGAACACCGGAGTGCCTCATGTGGTCGCTTTCGTGGATGATCTGGACGATCTGGACGTTTTCAACCACGGCCGGGACATCCGCCGCCATGCCGACTTTTCCCCTGCCGGAACCAACGCGAACTTCGCCAAGGTGCTGGAACCGGGACACATCGCCATCCGCACCTATGAGCGCGGCGTGGAGGATGAGACCCTGGCCTGCGGCACCGGCATGGTCGCCAGCGCCCTGATCCACCACCTGCTCTCCGGCGACCCTTCCCCCATCAAGGTGGATGTGGAAGGCGGCGACACCCTGGAGATCGGTTTCGAAAAAACAGGCGACCGGACCTTCACCAACGTGACCCTCACCGGACCGGCCGATTTCGTCTTCGAAGGCGAGATCGAAGTCTGACCACCGCCGCGCGAACCTGCTTCCTTTCCCGGAAACCGCGCGGCACCCGCCGCGCGGTTTCTTATTTTTCAGACGTTCGATATTGAACGTCCCACCTCCATCCCTCATTTTCCGCCCGCCATGTCCGAACGCAAGACTCTCGACGAACGCAACCAGATGACCGACCTGGAACGGCTCCGCCATTCCGCAGCGCACGTCATGGCCACCGCCATCCTCCGCATCTGGCCGGACGCCCAGTTCGCCTACGGGCCGCCCATCGAGAGCGGATTCTACTACGACTTCGAAATGAAACACCGCGTCACGCCGGATGATTTCGAGAAGATCGAGGCGGAGATGAGGAAAGTCGCGAAGGAGAACCAGAAGTTCGAGCGCAAGGTCATTTCCCGTGAGGAAGCGAAGGCGCTGGCCGAAAGCGGACGTCTCGGCGGCCTGTCGGAGCGCCCGGGAAATCCTTCCCGCTTCAAGCTGGACCTCATCGACAAGATCCCGGAAGGCGAGGAAATCTCCTGCTTCCAGAACGGCGAGTTCATCGACCTCTGCGCCGGCCCACACGTGGGCTACACGGCGAAGTGCAAGAACACGAAACTCATGTCCGTCTCCTCGTCCTTCTACATGGGCGACGAGTCGAAGGGCCAGCTCCAGCGGCTCTACGGCACCGCCTTTGAAAGCAAGGAACTGCTCGAAGAACACCTCAACCGGCTGGAGGAAGCGAAGAAGCGCGACCACCGCCGCCTGGGCAAGGAGCTGGGGCTTTTCCACATCGACGAAGCCGTCGGCCAAGGTCTCATCCTCTGGAAGCCGAAGGGCGCGCTCGTCCGCCGTTCGCTGCAGGAGTTCATCACGCAGGAGCTGGACAAGCAGGGCTACTCCCAGGTCTTCACCCCTCACATCGGCAAGCTGGACCTCTACCGCACCTCCGGCCACTTCCCCTACTACCAGGAAAGCCAGTACCCGGCGATCCCGGAGCGGGACGTGCTGGAAAAGCTGGCGGATGAGGACGCCACCTGCGCCACGCTCATCAACGGCCTCAACGACGGAACCTACGAAGGTTACCTGCTGAAGCCGATGAACTGCCCGCACCACATCAAGATCTTCGCCAGCGACCACCACTCCTACCGCGACCTGCCGGTGCGTCTGGCGGAGTTCGGCACGGTGTATCGTTGGGAGCAGTCCGGCGAGCTGGGCGGCATGACCCGCGTCCGCGGCTTCACGCAGGACGACGCCCACCTTTTCTGCACCCCGGACCAAGTGGCGGAGGAAGTCAAAGGCTGCCTGGATCTCGTCAAAAAGGTGCTCAATACCCTGGGCATGCACGAATACCGCGTGCGCCTCTCCCTCCGTGATCCGGAGTCCGACAAATACGTCGGCTCCCCGGAGAACTGGGACAAGGCGGAGGCCGCCCTGCGCGATGCCGTCCAGACGCTGGGCGTGGACTACACCGAGGAACTCGGTGAGGCCGCCTTCTACGGACCGAAGATCGACTTCGTGGTGAAGGACGTCATCGGCCGCGACTGGCAGCTCGGCACCGTGCAGGTGGACTACAACCTGCCCGTGCGCTTCAAACTTTCCTACATCGGCCCGGACAACCAGCCGCACGTCCCGGTGATGATCCACCGCGCGCCGTTCGGCTCGCTGGAGCGTTTCACCGGCCTGCTCATCGAACACTTCGAGGGCAAGTTCCCTGCCTGGCTCGCTCCGGAACAGGTGCGCGTCCTCCCCATTTCCGACAAGACGCTGGAAGCGGCGGAGGAACTCACCGCCAAGCTGGCCGACGCCGGCGTGCGCGTGACCATCGACCGCAGCTCCGACAAGATCGGCGCGAAGATCCGCAACACCCGCCTGGAGCGCGTGCCCTACATGCTCGTCCTCGGCGCGCGTGAAGTGGAGGAAGGCACCGTCTCCGTCCGCCACCGCGACAAGGACGACCTCGGCACCAAGCCGGTGGACGAGGTCATCGCTTCCATCGTCGAGGAGATCCGCGCACGGTCGCTATAGGGCATTCCGCGTGCTGCGCCCGCTGCAATCACAGGTCATCCAGAGGACTCTGTAGTCCGTGGGCGGTGATCCGCTTTTCGATTCTTCCCGGTTTCGCGCAGCGGCGCAATTCGCGGGCGATTCCCACTTCGTGCAGATGGTGCCGCCTCTTCTCCCCCGTCCAGGGGGCCGGCAGCGTCATCACCCGGTCGTTCCCTCCCTTGCCGTGCCTGACCTCCAGCTTCCCGCAACGCCAGCGTCTCCACCAGCCGCAATCCGCATCCATACATCAGCCGGCCCGCCAGCCCGGCTGCTCCATCCATCGGCTCCAGCAGTCTCCGGATCTCCTCCACCGTCAGCACGACGGGCATGACTTTCCGTCTTTCCGCCCTGATGGCCGGGATTCCTTCGGGATTTTTCCCCAGCACCTCACGATCAAGGAAAATCAGCGCATTGAGCGCCTAGTTTTGCGTACTTTCCGCCACGCGGCCATTCACCGCAAGACCCGTGAGAAACGCCTCCACCTCCGGCGCAGCCATCTCCTCCGGATGGCGCAGCCCATGCCACCTTACAAATCTCCGATACCAACCCACATAGGCTTCCTCCGTTCGACAAGAAACTGCTTCATCCGGATTTTCCCCCGCAACTGGTCCTCCAATCGCCCCTTGTCATCCGATCTATCCAGGCACATGATCAGCTACCCCCCTCCTGCCTCATAGGAAAGGATATTTCCCACCAAACCTGCGATTTTGTCGAATATCACACAAAATCCGTAAATACGCGACATTTATGCCGCCGATAAAATGGCTGGAGAAATCCGACAGTTTTGTTCACCATCTGGGTTGTTCGACAAAGAAAAATAAGACAATGCCACGCGCTAACATCAGAGGCGGAATCTGGTTCCGAAACGTCCCATGGGCCAATGGTCGTTATTGGCGCACAGACATGCCATCGACCGTATTCCTTGATCCTTACGTGAGAGCGGCTAGATACGCGCTGAACGACGGGCCAGTAATACAAATTCCCATGGAAGACTTACGAACGGCTCTCAGTCATTCTCCAGAGCGGGATCTTGGAAGGAAGGTTGGGCCATACAACATCGACCCATTTGCGAAGAGAGTTGAAGACAGTATTGTGAGAATGGAGTTCGGGCCGTTTTCAGATCTTCGCCGTGATGAGATTGACGATTATCACCGTCCGCGATTCGCACGCAACCCACGACAACCCATCCCAAAGGAATTTTATGATATGGCCGACGTCGTTCTCGAACGAGTGCGAAGTGGTTCGATTTCATTTCCGAATCTTGCTGAGAGGATTCGGGACCTGAACCCCACGCTTAATCTGTATGTCTCAAGTGATGGTAGCATACCACGAAGCGAACTTGCTTATGCACTGAGAGTGAATTATCTGAGAGCCTTGGAATCATCCATCGACGAACTAACAAAATAAGTCGAACAAGCGGGTGCAGGCAACCGGCGTTCCGCCGGCGCCTGACCCTTGACGTTCGCCCCCAAACTCAAATCCAACATGATCGATATAGAAGTCACATGCGAATGCGGCCAAAACTACATTTTTGAAGTCGAGCCAATAAACAATCGGATGCCGACTTCCGTTTCTTGCCCTTCCTGCGGTAGCGATGGAACTGCCCTGGCGAACCAGCAGATAAGTAACGCATTCAACACTCTCGATCCAATTCCGCAGTCACTGTATAAGAGTCCGTCCTTACCAGCATCATTGGCAGCTTACCCACCTCCAATCCCGACAGCATCGGGGGTATCGGGAACAGCCAAAGCTAGCCTAATATGTGGAATTGTAGCCATCGCAGGTTCATTTCTGGCAATTCCACTTTTGGCTGCAATTCCTGCGATCATTACTGGTCATTTGGCGCTCTCCTCAATTAAAAAGTCCAATGGAGTAATATCTGGAAGAAGAAAAGCGATATGGGGAACAATTTTGGGATATATCGGGTGCGCCTTATTTTTATTTTTGATAATCTTTGGAGCTGTTACAGCGCCGACCCCGCAATATGTTAGAGAGTCAGATTATCGTCGAAGTAACAATGGGGGTGAATATTCGAGGACGAATAGCAACCTTGGTGAAATAACGAGCCAATGGACAGGAACTAATAGAAGCCCAACGGGGGCTGATATGATTCTTCGAGAGACCTGGCATTTCCACAAGGGCGGAAGAATGGTGTGGTTTTGCACTCCGATCAATGAGAGCGGCGGATCTCAAATCGAAGTATCAGAACAAGGCTATTACCAAATCGTCAAAGACAGGTGGATTCAGATTCACTTTGATAATGGGAACGATCGAGAATTAGAGTTCGTTGGAGACAATCAGATCAGAGGAAGTTCCGACGAGAGCCGCTATTTCCGAACCCAATAGGGCGAACAAGACGGTGGAGGCAACTCCGCTGGGCTCCGCGCCTCACCTTAGACGTTCGGCAAAAAATTTATACACAACAGACAACACAAAACATGGCAATTTACGGAGCAGGATCGAAATGGGACGGCGAAGAAGTCCAAGATGACTTTTTCAGTGAAGATTGTTTTACGATCGGTTGGAACCGCCAGTCCGGAGCTGACTTGCAATCGAGCCTAGCCAGTCTGAAGATAGGAGATATCATTTATCTGAAGTCCAATCAGCCGGGTTCACGCTCTATTCGCGTGAAGGGAATTGGCATTGTTGCAAGGAGCTTCATAGAATGCATCCAGAGCGGGGAGTATCCTTCGGGACAGATCACCAGTTGGGAGAGTTTCTTTATCCGGGTTTGTTGGGTTATTCAGAATGAGTTTATCATCGAGATTCCTGAGGACGAAGGTCGCATGACGAACATTAGAGCCGCTACATTTTATGAAGAGCCACTACCGTTTGTTCAGCAGGCTATCGTTTCTCGGCTTGCTCAAGCGGCTGGACGTACCGTATTTCCACTTTCCGGGGAAGGTCCGGAGCCGGAGCCGAGGGCTCTTAACCTAACACGAACTCAAAGATGACCCCACTTTAAACAACAAGCTGAACAAGGCGGTGCAGGCAACCGACTGAACCCTGCTCAACAAGCGGCAGTGCGTGGAATGCGGAACCGCTTCATAAAGGTAGTCCAAACACCGGCGGCGTTGGCGGCGGGCATGGCGGCTTTGCCCCAATACCCGCCCTCCCTGCTCAGAAATTGAACTGGGCTTGGGGCACCTTCTTCTGCCCGGCTTCCTCCCCGCCTTCGGTGGAGGGCAGGCCGTCGCGGAGTCCGGCGACGGCGAAGTCGAGGAAACGCTCGATATTGGAGTCCATGGAGGGGGTGCCTGTCAGGGATCCCGCCACCCGGTAAAGGAACCCGCTGTGGGTGAGGAGGTGGATCAATCCACCGACGATGAAGTGCAGCCGCCACAGGACCTCATCCGGAGAAAACTCCTTCAGCGCCTTGTGCAGGACCTTGGTGAAGCGCTCCACCACGCTGCGGGTCTGGTACTCCAGCTCCCCGGGCAGGGACACGGATTGTTCGGAGAAAATGCGCCCCAGCAACTGGCAGTAAAGTTTCTCCGACAACTCGGACTTCCCGACCTGCTCGACGATCGGCTTCACGAATGCGGCGATGATTTCCCGCACGTCGTTCCCGTTCCGTTCCGCACGCTCCAGACGTGCCAGACGCTCCTGGTTCACCGGCATAATGTAGCGGCTGATGACGGCGATGACCAACCCATCCCGGCTGCCGAAGTGATAGTTCACCGCGGCGACGTTGGCCCCTGCTTCCTTCGTGATGTCCCGGACAGAAACGGCCTCAAAGCCTTTCTCCGCGAAAAGCTTTTCCGCCGCCTCCACCAATTTCAGCTTGGGGCCACCGTTGGGAACGATTGTTTGATTCATCACCTCCAAACCAAAGCCAATACACCGACATGTCAAACAAAAGCATTTGAAACGAATCTTTGAAGCGATTCAACCAACTGATTTCAAATATTTTAAGAGAACGACAAATTCAATCATGATGGATACTTCCATCACGGATGATGAGGGTGCGATCCCCCACCTTGGCGAGCGACTGGTCATGTGTGACCACCACCAGGGTCACCCCGTGCTCGGTCGCCAGATCCAGCAGGATGCCCATGATTTCGGCACTGTTCTTTGAATCCAGGTTGCCGGTCGGCTCGTCGGCGAAGAGGACCTTCGGCTCGTTGACGATGGCGCGGGCGATGGCGACCCGCTGCTGCTCGCCACCGGACAGTTCCGCCGGGAGGTGGTCGGCACGCTCGCCGAGGCCCACGCGGCGCAGCGCCTTCATCGCCTCCTCCGTGCGATCTTCCCCCGCGATGGCTCCGGGCACGGCGACATTCTCCAGGGCGGTCAGTTCCGGCAGGAGGTGGTAGTTCTGGAAGACGTAGCCGATCCGGGCATTGCGGAACCGCGCCTGTTCCTTCCTGCCGAGCGCGTAGAGGTCCGTGCCGTCGATCTTCACGGTGCCCTGCTCCGGCCGTTCCAGACCGGCCAGGGTGTAGAGCAGCGTGGTTTTTCCGGCACCGCTGGGACCGCAGAGGAAGACCTTTTCCCCCCGCTGGATGGAAAGATCGATGCCATGCAGCACCTCGATGGATTTCCTGCCGATGCGGTAGCTCCGGTGGAGATTTTTCGTCTCGATGACGGTATCGCTCATGGCGGGATCATGGGCACCGGATGGACCGGGGCGCAAGTGCCGCCGATGCCCGTGTTGCTACTTCCCAAACCGCGCGGGCTGCCGTAGTTTCTGCCCGCCGATGACGAAATCCGCCCTTCTGTTCACCCTGCTGGCCACCACTTTCGCGTGGGCGCAGGAGAACACCCCTGCCCCCGCTCCCGCGACGCCCGTCCCCGCGGCGGAGTCCCCCGCCACCACGGACCCGGCGGCCCCGCCTGCCACTCCGGAAGCCCCGGCGGAACCGGAGATCCCGGATGACGGAGTGCGTGTCTCCGTGCTGGGCTACCATGATTTTTCGGAAACCCAACCGGAAACGGCCATGCGGATCCGCACGTCGAAGTTCCGCCAGCAGATGGAGGCCCTCCGGCAGATGGGATTGACGGTAATCTCCATGGGCGACTTCATCGCCTGGAAAAAGGGCGAGAAGACCCTCCCGCCGAAGTGTGTGGTCATCACCCTGGATGACGGCTGGAAATCCGTCTATACGGACGCCTTCCCCATCCTGAAGGAGTACAAGTATCCCTTCACCCTCTATCTCTACAAAAGCTACGTGGACGGCGGCGGAAAGGCGCTCACCACCGGCATGATCGAGGAAATGCTCGCCGCCGGGGCGACCCTCGGCAGCCACTCCGTGAGCCATCCCTATCCCGGGACGGTGAAGGCGATGCGGAAGAAGGGAGCGGACGCCTATGATGCGTTCCTGCGGAAGGAGCTGGGCGAGTCGAAGCGGTTCCTGGAGTCGCAGTTCCCGAAGCACAAGGCGACCACCTACGCCTACCCGGGTGGATTCTACACGGAGGAGATGCTGCCGCTGGCGGATGAGTTCGGCTACACGCACCTGTTCACCGTGCTGCCCGGGAAGGTGAAGCGCGGCATGCCGGCCAAGACGCTGCCGCGCTACATCATCCTGGGGAACTACGACAAGATCTTCGAATTCGCCACCACCTTCCGCGAAGCGGGTTCCGATGCCGGCGGGGCGGGCGCGCCCGGTGGTGTCCCCGGCGGGGGAATCGGCCAGGCACCGGTCCAGACCACGCCCTACCCGGTCACCCCGGAAGCCGGTGCCGTCATCAACACCCGCCTGCCGGAAATCTCCGCCGACCTTTCCACGCTGGAAAATTTCGACCCGGCGTCGCTGGTCATGAAGGTGGGAGGCTTCGGTGAAGTCCCCGCCACGTTCGACCCGGCGGAGAAGAAGTTCACCTGGAAGATCAACCGCCGGCTGCGCCAGCCTTCCTGCGAAGTCACCGTGACGTGGAAGGATATGACGGGCAAGCCGCACAGCCCGCCGCTCCGCTGGTCCTTCCGGATCGACCGCAACTCCGCCTACCAACCCGACGGGGAATAACCCCCGCGACTCCGGCTTTTCCAACTTTCATCCCAACCGACCATGTTCCAATCCCTCGCCGACAATCTCGACAAGACCTTCCGCAACCTCCGTGGCGTAGGGCGCATCTCTGAGAAGAACATCACGGACGCGCTGCGCGAGGTCCGCATCGCCCTGTTGGAGGCGGATGTCGAGTTCGGCGTGGCGAAGGATTTCATCGCGAAGGTGAAGGAGAAATCCATCGGTGAGGACGTCCTGAAATCCATCAAACCGGGCGAGCAGATCATCAAGTTCTTCAACGACGAGCTGACCGAACTGCTGGGTGGCGACCAGGCTCCGCTGGACCTCAACCCGCCCGCGCGGATCCTCATCTGCGGCCTCAACGGCGCGGGCAAGACGACGACTTCCGCGAAGCTGGCGCTGCGCCTGAAAAAGGAAGGCCGCCGCCCGCTGCTCATCGCGTGCGACCTCTACCGCCCCGCCGCCATCGACCAGCTCGCCACGCTGGCAAAACAGATCGACGTGCCCATCTACACGCCGGAAGCGACCGAGACGGACGTGGTGAAGGTGGCGAAGGACGCGCTGGTCTGGGCGGAGAACCAGAACGGCACCGTCCTCATCTTCGACACCGCCGGCCGCCAGGAGATCGACCAGCGACTGGTGGAGGAACTGAAGCGCCTGCACGCCTTCCTCAAGCCGAAGGAGACGCTCCTGGTGGCGGACGCGGCCACCGGCCAGCAGGCCGTCTCCGTGGCCACCCATTTCGACGAAGCCGTGGGCATCACCGGCATCATCCTGACGAAGCTGGACGGTGACTCCCGCGGCGGCGCGGCCCTCTCGATGCGCGCCGTCACCGGCAAGCCGATCAAGTTCGCCGGTGAGGGCGAGAAGCTGGACCAGCTTTTCGAGTTCCACCCGACCCGAATGGCGGACCGCATCCTGGGCAAGGGCGACATCGTCGGCATGGTGGAACAGGTCGCCGACAAGGTGAACGAGGCGGACGCCATGCGCTCCATGCAGCGGATGCAGGAAGGGAAGTTCGATTTCACCGACTTCCTCGACCAGATGAAGATGATCCGCAACCTGGGTCCTCTGGAAGGCCTGCTGGGCATGATGCCCGGCTTCAACAAGATCAAGAAGCAGCTCCCCGCGGACGCCTTCAACAACAAGAAGATGAACCGCACGGAGGCCATCGTCCTTTCGATGACGCCGGAGGAACGCCGCAAGCCGGAGATCATCAAGGGCTCCCGCCGCCAGCGGATCGCCGCGGGATCCGGGACTTCCCTCGTCGAGGTGAACCAGCTCATCAAGCAGTTCGGCGAGATGCGGAAGATGATGAAGTCACCGTCGAAGATGAAAGGCCTCATGCGCCAGATGGGCGGCTCCGGCGGCCTGGGCGACATGATGAAGAACATGGGCGGCGGGAAGTTTCCGGGAGGGAAATTTCCGTTTTAAGTAAGGAGGGAGGACATTGCTGCCCTCCGGCGGCATTGGCGAGCAACCAAAGATTCATTCGCTGAATTCGTATGATTAGCAGCCAACCTTCTTCTCTTCCCTGAAAACCAAACACTGAAAACTTCTCCTCCTTTCCTCGCCATTGCAGCCGGAGGACAGGAGTGTCCTCCCTCCTTTATGTCCGAATTCCTGCATCCAGACAAAGACATCCGGAAGCACGGAGTGAAGCTCCCGCATTGGCAGCAGGATGAGGCGATGCAGTTTGTGACGTTCCGGCTGGCGGACTCAATCCCGCAGACCAAGGCGCGGAAATGGAAGGAGGAGCGTGCGACCTGGCTCTCGCTGCACCCGAAGCCATGGACGCCCGCGAAGGAAAAGGAATACCACAAACGTTTCACGAAGGACTTCGAGAACTGGCTGGATGAGGGGGCGGGAGCCTGCATTTTCAACCATCCCTCGAACCGCGTGCTGCTGGAGGAAACACTGATGCACGATGAGGGAAAGTCGGTCCATCATCAGGCGTGGGTCATCATGCCGAACCACGCGCATCTTCTTTTCACGCCGGTGGCTCCCATCGACCAGTTGATGAAGAGCTGGAAAGGGATCTCATCGCGGAAGATCGGGATCGGTTCCATCTGGCAGAGCGGCTATCGGGATACGATGATCCGGGACGGGGATCATTTTGTGAATGCGGTGCGGTATATCCGGAGAAATCCCGTGAAGCTGCGCGAAGGAACCTTTACCCTCTGGCAAAGTGAACGGGCACGAGCAATCCAGTAAGGAGACTAAGGAGGGAGGACACTCCTGTCCTCCGGCTGCAATGGGAACCCATGGCAAAGGCACCCCTGAACAGAGTAGCCCTTTCGATTCATCGCCAATGCCGCCGGAGGACAGGAATGGGAGCGAAGCGGACATAGCGGCTCGCCGCAGTGTCCTCCCTCCTTACTTCATCTGCGGACCGACGGCTTCGGGGAAGACGGCGTTCGCCATCGACTACGCCCTGCGTAACAACGGGGAGATCGTCAACGGGGATGCCTTCCAGCTTTACCGCGGGCTGGAGGTCCTCAGCGCGGCTCCTTCCGCCGAAGAGAAGGCGCAGGTCCCCCACCATCTCTATGGCGTGCTCTGCTCCACCCAGCGGAACGACGCTCAGGCCTATGTGGATCTCGCGCTGCCGGTGATTCGGGAGATCCAGTCGCGGGGGAAAACGCCCGTCGTCACCGGCGGCTCCGGGCTTTACCTGAAGTTCCTCACCCATGGCGCATCCCCTCTCCCGACGGGCGACGCGGCGCTCCGCGCGGAACTGGACGCACAGTCGCTGGAGGACCTGGTCGCGCAGCTCCAGGAACTGGACCCGCTGGAGGCCAGCCGCACCGCACTGAAGAATCGCCGCTACGTCTCCCGCGCGCTGGAGATCTGCCTGCTCACCGGGGAAAAGGCGTCCACCCTCCGCGACGACTGGCAGTCCGCCACCGCGGAGCGGGAGACACAGCTCCGGGGGTGCTTCATCCAGCGGACGCGCCCGGACCTGCAGGCGCGCATCGCCCTGCGGAGCCGCATAATGCTGGATGGCGGGGCAATCGAAGAGGTCGCCGCGCTTCCGGAGGATTCACCGACGTGCGGCAAAGCGATCGGCGTGAAGGAAATCCGCGCGCTGCTGAACGGAGAGATCGACCGGCCCACCTGTGAGGAACTGCTGGCCATTTCCACCCGCCAATACGCGAAGCGCCAAGAGACGTGGTTCAAGCGGGAGAAGTGGCTGGAAATCGTCCGCCTGTAGGCCGGTTTTCTTTGATCCTCCGTGGAAAACGGGCCAGTCTGGCAGGCACCGGGACGATCCGGACGGGCCATCCACCATGACACGCTTTCTCCTCCTCATCACGCTGCTTTTTTCCTGCTCCCTCCCTGCCGCGGAGCCTGTGCCCGCTTATCCGAACCTGAGCGGAGGGATCAACCAGTACGCCACCTTCCCGCGTCCGCTGGAGATGTATCCGCCGCCGGGCGAAAGCATCGTCGATGCCATCGTCACCCGTGCGTCGATGGATCCGTTCAATGTGGCGGCGACGGTGATTTTCCTGCTGGCCATCGTGCATACCTTTCTCGCCGGTCCCATCACACGGCTGGCCCACCAATACGAACACCTGCATGACGAGAAGCTGGCCAGGCAAGGATCGCTGCCTGGCACCGATCCGGACGCGGTGCCTCCGGTATCCTTCCGTGCGACCATGCTCCATTTCTTCGGCGAGGTGGAGGCCATCTTCGGCATCTGGGTGCTGGCGCTGGCCGGTGCGGCCACCTGGTTCCACAGTTGGACCGACTTCAAGCTCTACATGAGCAAGGACCGGGTGTTCACGGAGCCTCTGTTCGTGGTGGTGGTCATGGCCATCGCCGCCAGCAGGCCGGTGCTGCGTTTTTCGGAGAAAGTCATGTCCCGTGCCGCGGCGCTGGGGAACGGCTCCCCCGGCGCGTGGTGGCTGAGCGTGATGATCATCGCGCCGTTGCTCGGCTCCTTCATCACGGAGCCTGCCGCCATGACCATCGGCGCGCTGCTGCTGGCGAAGAAGTTCTACCGTCACAACCCTCCGGCGAAACTGGCCTACGCCACGCTGGGCCTGCTGTTCGTGAACATCTCCGTAGGGGGCACGCTCACCCACTTCGCCGCGCCGCCGGTGCTGATGGTCGCGGGCAAGTGGCAGTGGGACACGGCATTCATGCTGCAACACTTCGGCTGGAAATCCGCCCTCGGCATCCTGATCTCCACCACCGCGTATTTCCTGTGGTTCAGGAAGGAGTTCTTCCGCATCGCGGACAAGGCGGACGGCATCGAGGATGGCATACTCCACAGCGCGGCATGGACTGAACGCGAGGATCCGGTGCCCGCATGGATCGTGGGCATCCATCTCACCTTCCTGGCGTGGACGGTCTACAGCGCGCACTACCCGGCTTTGTTCATCGGCGGCTTCCTGTTCTTCCTGGCGTTCACCATCGCCACCCGCCACCACCAGAATGACATCCGGATGAAAGGGCCGCTGCTCGTCGGCTTCTTCCTCGCCGGACTGGTCATCCATGGCGGCTGCCAGGGTTGGTGGATTTCCCCGGTCATCACCTCCTTGCCGGACTCCCTGCTCATGCTGGGGGCGGCCATCCTGACCGCCTTCAATGACAACGCGGCCATCACCTACCTGGCCGCGCAGGTGGACGGCATCAGCGAGGGCGCGAAATACGCCGTGGTCGCCGGGGCGGTGGCGGGCGGTGGACTGACTGTCATCGCCAACGCTCCAAACCCGGCGGGGCAGAGCATCCTCGGCAGATTTTTCGAAGGCGGCGTCTCCCCGCTGAGGCTTTTCCTCGCGGCGGTCCTGCCCACCATCATCGTCTATCTCTGCCTCGCGCTGCTGCCGTGATGATGGATTTGCAGCATGAATCGATGACTTAACGGACAAGCCATCCACGTATCCTAGGGATCATGATGAAACCCATTGCCTGCATCGTCCTCGCCATTTCCTCCCTTGGCTTCGCCGCGGAAACCGCCCCTGATCCGAAAGCGGACGGCTGGGTGGCACTCGGCAAGGCGGACTTCGTGCCGGTCAACACCGCCCCCGACACGTGGCAATGGAAGGACGACGGCAGCCTCCACTGCACCGGCCAGCCCATCGGGGTGATGCGCACGGTGAAGCAGTACAAGAACTTCGAGATGGCGGTGTCCTGGTGCCACCTGAAGGACGCGGGGAACTCCGGCGTCTTCGTCTGGGCACCGCAGGACGCGCTGGACAAGCTGACCAAGCCCGGCCTGCCGGACGCCGGCATCGAGGTCCAGGTGCTGGATCCCGGATTCACCGCCGCCTATGAAAAGTCCTCCGGCAAAAAAGGCGACTGGTTCACCTGCCACGGGGATGTTTTCCCGGTCGGCCGCTCGAAGATGGTCCCATTTCCACCGACCTCGCCGAACGGCAGCCGCAGCTTCCCCACCCAGCAGACCACGAAGGGCACGGGCGAGTGGAATCACTATCTGATCCGCGCCGTGGACGGCACCATCCGTCTGTGGGTGAATGGCGTGCAGGTGTCCGGCGGTGAGAAATGCGAACCCGCGCAGGGCTTCCTCTGCCTGGAGTCCGAGGGCTCGCCCATCGACTTCAAGGACATCCAGATCCGCGAGTTGAAGTGAAGCAAGGAGAGTGGACATTGCGGCGGAGCCGCTATGTCCGCTGCGCTCCCATTCTTGTCCACCGGCGGCATTGGCGGATCATCGAAAATTCACCGCTACGAAGCGAAAGCCACGAATCTCCTGACGATACCTTTGCTATGGGTTCCTGTTGCAGCCGGAGGACAGGAATGGGAGCGCAGCGGACATAGCGGCTCTGCCGCAATGTCCTCCCTCCTTACTCCATCCGAATAATGCCTTCGCCGGCATCGGGCATGGTCACCCACATGATGAACAGCGGAAGCTGGAAGGGTGATGTGACGACATCGAACGGCACCGTCACGGGCAGCAAGGCATAATAAACCGGCTGCGGCTCCCGTGGCGGCATCTGGTCCTTCGGCTTGTCCGGCCAGGTGTATTCCCCGCGGGCCTTGTTGAAGGTCGCGATGCTGGCCATGCAGCCGCTCAGGGCAAATGCCGGAACGACGCACAGGAACAGGAAGATCAATCGAGGGAATCTCATCGAAACAAAAAAGGCCGGGAGGAAACATGTCCCCCCCGGCCCGGAAAATCAAATCAAGCTTCCGGAACGACGGGTTCCGCTTCCACGATGACCTTGGTTTTCGCGAAGTCGTCACCCAGGCGGCGGCCTTTTTCCGGTTTCTCCTCACGGAGGAGAAGAACAACCAGCTCGACCGGAGCGATGATGAGGAAGGCGTTGCGGAGTATGCCTTTCTCCCAGTTACCGGTGAGCGGAGCGCCATCAGCGGTGACCGCGCGGAGTTTCATCACCTTCTTGCCGATGCTCTGGCCACCGAGGAACGGCAGCGAGTCCTTCGTCAGAATGTAGCCGAGCGAGGCCAGCGAAACCACAGAAGAAAGGAATCCGGGAAGGATCTTCATCAGCACCAGGCTGGCGATGATGATCGCGCCGTAGTCGATCAGGGCAGCGATGATGCGGGTGTTGAACGGGGCGATGTCACCGGCCTTCACCTCATCCTCATCCGGGACGACTTCCTTAACCTTCTTTTTCGCCTCTTCCGGGATCTCCATGGTGGGCGGAGGGCCGTAGGAAGCCGGGCTGGCAGGAGGCGCGGACGGCGGCGGAGTGAATGAAGGGGCCGGAATGCTGGGCGGCGGAGCAAGGTCCGGAGCTTTCAGATCTGGCGGGCGGAGGCTTGGCTTTTGAGGGTCGGATTCCTGGTCCATGGCGGAGAACAAACCTAATAGCAGCAAAGGAGGAAACGTCGAGCGGAACGTCGGTTCATCCATCAAATAGTGGCTGTTTCGCAGGAGCGGAAGTCATGAGACTTCCGGCTGGGGGGAAGTCCATCAGGAACCGCAGCCGGTTCATTGGTGGAGGTTCCACCCAGCCGAATCTCTCACGAGATTCGCTACGGTATTTCACCAGTCGCGGATCTTCCGCTTGTCTCACCAGTCGCGGATCTTCCGCTTGTCGCGGAGGTCCTTATACTGGCCTTCAAGATCGCTGCTGCCGCGGACCTCGCTGAAACTGGCCATGGCCTTCACCTCCTGCATGGGCGTGCCGGGCTGCTGGCTGTCCTGCGGTTCACCCGGTTGCTCGGCGGCCTGTTGCTCCCCTGCTTCCTCGCCCGGTGGCTTCGGCTGGTTGCCTGCCTGTGCCTGGGCCTTGTCGAGCTGGCTGCGCAGCTCCGTGAGCTGCTCTGTCGCCTGCTCATGGAGTTCCTGGGCTTCATTCTCCCCGGGTGCGAGCGCATCCGCCTGGGCGAAATTCTGGGCTGCCTTTTCCAGGTGGCCGATGTCCTCACGCAGGCGGCTGACCGGATCGACCGGCGGCGGGGTCTGGCCTTTTTTTGCCGGTTGAGGTTCCTGGCCGACCTTGGCCATCTCCTTTTTGCCGATCTCCGCCATGTTCCGGGCGAGCTTTTCCTGGGCCTCCGCGGCGCCTTTCTCCGCCTCCGCGTTGTCCGGGTTGATGGCCAGCGCCTTCTGGAAATTCTGCATCGCGCCGTTGAAATTCTCCGCCGCGCCCTCCACCTGCTTGCGCTCCTCGGCGACGTTGCCGGCATCCATTGCCATCTCGGCCAGGGCCATGTGCGTTTCCTCCAGGTTCTTCATCACCTCCGCCTGGAGGTTCTGCGCCCGCTGGTTCTGGTCGTCGAAGGCCAGCGCCTTGTTCGTCTGTTCCAGCGCTTTCTGGAGGCCTTCCTGTTTCTTCTTCAGGTCGCCCATCTTCGGAGCCTCCGGCTTCGGCTGCATGGCCTGGTCCGCGATCTCCTGCGCGGTGTCCGTCATCTTGTCCGCGACCTCTTTCTTGAAAGCGTCATGCTCCTGGGCGAGAGGCTTGTCGTCAGGCTGCAGCGCGCGCGCCTTCTCATAGGACTGGGATGCCTGGACGTTGAGCTTGTCCTGCTCCGCCTTCTGATTTTTGCCCTCCGGCACCTTTTCGGACCGCTCGCGCAGCATGCGCGCCTGCTCGGTGAGCTTTTCGGCCAGGTTCTCCGTCACTTCATCCAGCTTCTTCTCCGCGTCCTTGTTCTCCGGGTTGAGGTTGGTGACCTTCTCGTAGGCCTCGTGGGCTTTCGTCAGGTGGCTGACCTGGACGTTGAGGTTGGCGGGCTTGTTCTTCTCCGCCTTGTCCGGCTCGGTGATCTGTTCCTGCTGGGCCTGCGCCTTTTCCGCCTCGATGACCGACTTGTCCCCGATATCGAGCAGCAGCTTCTCCAGTTGCTGCTTCGCCACGAGGAGGTTCTTCTCCGTGGTCTTCGTCGGCTTCTCCTCGTTCGCGCTGTGGTAGTATTCCACCGCACGTTCCCAGGCGACGACGGCACCGTTGCGGTTCCACGACTTGCTGACCGTCTGGCCGATGCGGTAGTGGGTGTTGCCGAGCTGGGTGAGCGCCTGCCCGCGCAGCTTCCTGTCCTTGGAAAGGCAGACCTCGGAGAAAGCGTCCGCCGCTTCCTGGTATTGCTGCGCGGCGTAGGCGGCGATGCCGTAGTTGTAGATCAGGTAGTGGTCCTGCGGGCGCTTCTGCACGGCCTCACGCAGCATGGACGCGGCTTCCGCCGCCTTTCCCTCCCGCAGCATGCCTTCCGTCCGGGCGATGAGCGGGTCCGCCTCCGCACCCCATGATGATCCGGCGAGGGCGAACAGCAGGGCGATGGCCAGCGGCGCGTATTTGGTCGTTTCCATGGCTTTGGCGGCGGGTGCCGGGCTTGGTTCCGGGAGAGTGACGGCGGATTTCGGGCGGGGCGGGTTCTTGAGGCGGGTGGAGATGCCGACTTCGGCAGCCAGCAGGAGGATGGCCAGCAACAGGGGAATCTGGAACAGATCGACGAAGTCCTCCAGTTTGAAAACGGCGGACTTCTTCGCCAGCGTGGAAAGCGACTGGTTGTAGAGCAGGTCCCACGTCTTTCCCTCCGGCAGGTAGTCGAAGTAGCGCCCGCCCCCCGCTGCTGCGATGGCGCGCAGGTTCCGCTCGTCCAGCTTGCTGGTCACGGGCAGGCCGTATTCGTCCTTCACAATCTCCGTGACCGGCCCCTGGAAATCCGGCGGCAGTTCCTTGTTCGGCACCTGGCCGCCCTCCGGCGTGCCCACGCCGACGGTGAAGAACTTGATCCGCTCGTTCACATGCGCGGCCTGCACGTCGGTGACGGTATGGCCTTCCGTGTTCTCCCCGTCGCTGACGATGACGACGGCCTTGTTCTTCACGCCGCTGGCATCCAGCGCCTTGCCCGCCACCTTGATGGCCTCGGAAATGTTGGTGCCGCCCAGTGAGATGGACTTCGGCCGGGAATGCTCCAGCACCTCTCGCAGGGCGGTGTAGTCATTGGTGAGCGGTGCCTGGATGAAGGCGTCCCCCGCCATCAGGATGAGGCCGATGCGGTCGCCGGAGCGGGTCTTGAACCACTCCGCCAGGGATGCCTTCACGGAGTCCAGGCGGGAGGGTTTCACATCCCGCACCAGCATGCTCTTCGAGACGTCCAGGATGATGAAAAACTCCGCTCCTTCTTGTTCCTTGCTGCTGTCACGCGGCCCCCACATGGGCCGGGCCAGCGCCACCACCAGCAGCGAGAGCGCCACCGTCACCAGGATGAATTTCCGTTTCTTCGCCCGGAAGTCCACCGACCGCAGCATGGCGGGCAGGCGCGTGGCGGGGCTGAAGGCGGAGAGCTTTTTCCGCGCTCGGGCCTTTGACACACGGTAAAGCAACACCGCGCCGATGACGACCAGCGGCAGCAGGAACAGCAGGTATTTGTGCGCGAAGATCATGGAACCCGGAGCCAGAAGGTGTGATTGGCGATCCACTCGAACAGCAGCAGCACGGCGGCCAGTCCGGCGAACCAGAGGAAAAGCTCATGGTAGAGCATGTGGCGGTTCACCTCGATCTCGCGCTTCTCCATGCGGTCGATCTGGCGGTAGATCTGCATGAGCGAGCCGGTGTCGGACGCCTGGAAATACTGGCCGCCGGTCTTCTGCGCCACCTGGGCCAGCGGGCTTTTCTCGACACCCGCGCCGCGGATGCTGCGGATGTTCATGATCTCCAGCGCGTAGATGCGCACGCCCTTGGTCTTCGCGTAGTCCGCGGCGACCAACGGGTTGTTGCCCTTGTTGTTCTGGCCGTCGGTGACGAGGATCATGACCTTCGACCGGGCCGGGTTTTCCTCCAGCTTGTCCACCCCGGCGATGATGCCGTCGCCGATGGCGGTGCCGTCCATGCGCAGGACGACCATCTTCAGCACGTCCTTGATCCAGTTGCCATCCGTCGTCAGCGGGCTGAGCAGGTAGGTGTATTGGCCGAAGCCAACCATGCCGATGCGGTCGCTGGTGCGGTTGTCGACGAACTCCGAGATGGCGCGGGTGAGCGCTTCCCGGCGGGAAATTTTTTCCGTGCCGACGGTGAAGTCCTTTTCATCCATGGAGCCGGAGATGTCGCACGCCAGCATGATGTCGATGCCCTTGTTCGGGTTCTTGTGCTCCCCCTCCGGCACGCGCGGGCGGGCCATGGCGAGGACCAGCAATGTCAGCGCGACCAGACGCACCGCCCACAGGATGCGGCCGGGAGTGACCTTCCGCGGATTCCCCAGGCCGGCCAGCACGCTGGTGGTGGAGTGAAGGATGGCCGCGGTCTGGCCGGGCCGCCCCTTCCGCCAGAACCACCACAACAGCGGGATGAGGAGAAGGAGCCACCATGGCTGGCCGAAGCTGAACTGCGGGAGGGTCATGGGGAGCCCTCTTTCTTTTCAGGCCCCGTCGGAGGAAGTAAGGAGGGAGGACATTGCGGCAAGCCGCTATGTCCGCTTCGATCCCATTCCTGTCCTCCGGCGGCATTGGCGATGGGCTGGGAAAGGTGACTTTGTTCGGAGATGCCTTTGCTATGGATTCCCGTTGCAGACGGAGGACAGGAGTGTCCTCCCCCCTTACTGATAAACCTCTCCGCCGTCGCATAGAGGGCTTCCATCCTCGGCTGCTCCGTATTGGCGAGGGCGAACTTCACCTTGTCACACTGGAACAGGAAATCGCCCAGGGCGTTCTGCCAGTCCACGGACAGGCGGTCGCTGCGCTCCGCCTCGAACAGGAACTCCTCGGTCGAAAGATGCGGTGCACGGAGGGCGAAGCGGTCCTCGATGTACACGCGCAGCACGCGCGAAACCTCGACCACGAATTC
Source organism: Akkermansiaceae bacterium (assembly GCA_019634595.1). Lineage (NCBI taxonomy): Bacteria > Pseudomonadati > Verrucomicrobiota > Verrucomicrobiia > Verrucomicrobiales > Akkermansiaceae > Akkermansiaceae bacterium. Next base: position 189,122 of record JAHCBC010000005.1, on the reverse strand, counting down.
CTTGTAACGCCCCTCGTCCAGCAGCTTGCGGCTGGCTTCCAGACCTTCGCGGGCGGCCACCTCCGGCGGCACGGCGGGTTCCTGGAACGGCAGCCGCCGCTTCCGGTAAAGCCGCCACACGATCAACCCGATGACGAGCAGCACCGCCAGCGCGATGACCGCGGGCCACAGCCACGCCAGCGGCTCCGGCGGGGCGACCAGCGTGAAATCATCCGTGATGTCAGGGGGCGTTTCCTTCATGGATTCTTCTTCATGATGCGGCGCTCGAAAAACTTCTTCAGCTCGATGAGGTAGGGCTTGTCCGTCTCCGCCTCGATGGAGTCCAGACCGGCGCGCTGCAGCATCTTCCGCTGCCGCTCCAGCTTCTCCGCGGTGGCTTTCTCATACCGCTCCACCACCTTCGGGTCGCTGGTGTTGATCTCGACCATCTGCCCCGTCTCCGCGTCCTCCATGGTCACCCACCCGGCCTTCGGCAGGGTCGATTCGCTGGGATCGGAGATGCGGATGGCGATGACGTCGTGCTTCCGGTTGGTGACTTTCAGCGCCTTCTCATAGCCCTCGTCGATGAAGTCGGAGATGAGGAAGACGATGGCCCGGCGCGGGAAGACATGGTTGATGAAATGCAGCGCCTTTTCACAGGAGGTGCCGGTGTTCTCCGGCTCGAAAAACAGGATCTCCCGGATGAGCCGGAACACGTGCGAGCGTCCCTTCCTGGCGGGGATGAATTTCTCCACCTTGTCCGTGAAGAGGACCAAGCCCACGCGGTCGCTGTTGCGGGTGGCGCTGAAGGCCAGCACGGAGGCTATCTCCGCCGCCAGGTCCCGCTTTGACTGCTCCCCGGTGCCGATGATCCCGGACGCGCTGACGTCCACGACGATGGCCATGGAAAGCTCCCGCTCCTCCCGGTATTTCTTGATATGGGTGACGCCGGTGCGGGATGACACGTTCCAGTCGATGGTCCGCACGTCATCCCCGAGCTGGTATTCGCGGACATCCTCGAAGTCCATCCCCCGTCCCTTGAAGACGGAGTGGTACGCCCCCGCCAGCAGCTCCTGGGCGAGACGGTTCGTCCGCACCTCGATCTGGCGGATCTTCCGGAGGTAGGATCGGGGGATCATCGGGCGTTCCTCATTTCGATTCTGTCTGTTCCCCGAGAGCTTCGATCAAAGGGCTGAAAAGCTCTTCCACGGTCTGAGGCTGGAAATCTCCAGTCTCCTGTCCGGTCAGCTTCGCCATGGCTCTCGCGACCTTCGGAGTCTGCGTGTCCACGTAGATTTTCTCCCTTTTCGCCATCTCTTCTTCCACGATCTTCCTCACCTGTTCCGGGCTGGTCCCTTTCCGTTCAAGCAAGTGGGTGCCGAGCGCGAGCAAACCCAGGATGAGAGCCATCTGAGCCAATAGCCGGGTGTTGCGGTTTTCAGCCATGATCAGGGAACGGCCACCTTGTCCAAGACCCAGCTCACCAGTTGCTCGCTGGTTACTTCCTCCGCCTCCGCCTCATAGGTGCGGATCAGGCGGTGGCGCAGGACGTCCGGGGCGATGCTGCGGACGTCGAACGGCGTGACATGCGCGCGGCCCTGCAGGAAGGCGTGCGCCTTCGCCGCGAGGATGAGGTTGATGGTGGCACGCGGGGAGGCACCGTAGCGGATGAGGCCGTCGAGCTTCGGGTCGATGGACTTCGGGTCACGGGTGGCGAGCACCAGCCGGACGATGTAGTCCTTGATCTGCGGATCGACATACACCCGGTCGCTCAGCGAGCGCATGCGGACGATGGTGTCCAGGTCGGTGACGGGGCTGACGGTCGGCTTCGCGCCGGAGGTGCCCATTTTCTCGAGGATGCCCAGCTCCTCCTCATGGGTGCCGTAGTCGACGACGACCTTCAGCATGAAGCGGTCCACCTGTGCCTCAGGCAGCGGGTAGGTGCCGTCCTGGTCGAGCGGGTTCTGGGTGGCGAGGACGAGGAAAGGATCCGGCAGCGGAAAGGTGGTCTCACCGAGGGTGACCTGGTGTTCCTGCATGGCCTCCAGCAGCGCGGACTGGACCTTTGCCGGGGCGCGGTTGATTTCGTCCGCCAGGATGAGGTTGCCGAAGATGGGACCCTTCTTGGTGGAGTATTCCTGCGTCTGCGAGTTGTAGAAAAGCGTACCGACGATGTCCGACGGCAGCAGGTCCGGCGTGAACTGGATGCGCTTGAATACCCCCTGGATGCTCTGGGCGAGCGCCTTGATGGTGGTGGTCTTCGCCAGGCCGGGCACGCCTTCCAGCAGCACGTGACCGTCCGACAGCAGGCCGATGAGCAGCCGCTCGATGACATACTGCTGGCCGACCACGACCTTCGACATTTCCGCCATGATCGCGGGGATCCAGCCGCTGGCTTCGGTGATTTCCTGCTGGAGTCGTTCCAATTCGTCCTGATTCATAAAATGAAGAGCCTATAACGGTGGGGATTTCCGGGATATTTCGGAAAAGAAACGGGCCTAACCGATCGGGGAGGTAAGGAGGGAGGACATTGCGGCAGAGCCGCCATGTCCGCTCCGCTCCCATTCTTGTCCTCCGGCTGGAATGGCGAATTGAATGATAGGTGGATCTATCCCTGTGATGCCTTTGCCCGGCGTTCCGGTTGCAGCCGGGTAAGGAGGGAGGACACTCCTGTCCTCCGGCGGCATTGGCGAATGAATGAACAGGTGGATTTATCCCTGCGATGCCTTTGCTATGAGTTCCCATTGCAGCCGGAGGACAGGAGTGTCCTCCCTCCTTACCCGGCTGCAGCGCGTCTCCCCCTCAGGGAATGAGATCCTTCACGGCATCCCGTTCTTCCTTCAGCTCGTTGATGGTCGCGTCGATCCTGCCCTGGCTGAATTCGCTGACGGGCACGCCCTGCACGACTTCCCAGGTGCCGTCCGCCTTCACGCGGATGGGCATGGAGGCGATGAGGCCTTTCTCGATGCCGTAGGATCCGTCGGAGCAGACGGCGACGGAGGTCCAGTCACCATCCGGAGTGGCGGTGATGAGGCTTTTCACGGTGTCGATGGCGGCATTCGCGGCTGAGGCGGCGGAGGAGGCCCCGCGGGCCTTGATGATGGCCGCGCCGCGTTGCTGGACGGTGGTGATGAACTCGCCCTCCAGCCAGGCCTGGTCGGTGATGACTTCGGTGGCGGGCTTGCCGCCGATCTTCGCGTTGGTGAAGTCCGGATATTGGGTGGCGGAGTGGTTGCCCCAGATGCAGAGGTTGGTGACGTCGGAGGAATGCACTCCGGCTTTCGCGGCGAGCTGGCTTTTCGCCCGGTTCTCGTCGAGGCGGGTCATGGCGAAGAAGCGCTCGTTCGGCACGCCGGCGGCGTTGTTCATGGCGATGAGCGCGTTGGTGTTGCAGGGATTCCCCACGACCAGCACGCGGATGTCCTTCGCGGCGTTGCGGGCGATGGCCTGGCCCTGGCCGGTGAAAATTTTGCCGTTGATGCCCAGCAGGTCGCCCCGCTCCATCCCCGCTTTCCGCGGCACGGAACCGACGAGCAGCGCCCAGTTCGCACCCTTGAAGCCTTCGTCCAGGTCCGCCGTCGGCACCACCTCCCGCAGCAGGGGAAACGCACAGTCATCCAGCTCCATCACCACTCCGTTCAGGGCTGGCAAGGCGGGCTCCACCTCGATCAGGCGGAGGTTCACCGGCTGGTCCGCGCCGAAGACATAGCCGGATGCGATGCGGAACAGCAGCGCGTAGCCGATCTGGCCGGCGGCGCCCGTGATGGAGACTGTGATGGGGTCCTTCATTGGTAATGGGGAATGGAATGAGAGTGGTAGTGATACCTGTTTAGGTTTCGTCCTCCGGCAGGTCAACCTGCATCCTTGGCCAAGGGAAAAAGCGGCCGCCGCGGGCTCTCCCTTCGGGGCTTGCCAACGCAGTATGGCTGCGGAATGCTGGCACCGCCAAAACACAGCGGATCCCCTTGGCCCCTCCATCACCCTCTCAACCAGCCACACCCGCACGCCTGCGCTCGGTGCCGTTCAGGGCGCCATTTGTATGGGCGCAGATCGTGGTGTTCCTCAACTGGCTGTCTGGGGTTGCGGTGCTGACCTGCATCCCCATCCTCCTGATGGAACCGACTCCCAGGAGCACCAAAATCCTGATCGGCAGCGTGGCCGCCTATGCCATCACCACCCTGATCTCATTCCTGAACCGGCGGAAAGTCCTCTGCCCGCTCTGCAAGGGGACACCGCTCGCCGGATCCAGGGCACACGTCCATCCGAAGGCAACGCGGATCTTCCCGCTGGACCATGCGACGTCCGCGGTGTTCAGCCTGATCTTCACGCAGACGTTCCGCTGCATGTACTGTGCCTCCCGTTTCGACCTGCTGAAGCCCCGGCTCCCCCAGCAAAGCCCAGTGGAAACGGACGGCCAGCCGGAGAGCCACTCCTGAGGAATGGCCCCTCCAGGCAGCGCCGTTCAATCCCCGGCGTCTTCCACCCAGCCGTCGGAAATCAGCCCGTCGATGACCACCTGGTTTCTTTTTTCCTCACCGGGGATGTATTTCAGTTTCACGGTGACCATCCGGGAGGATTTCGCATCCAGCGGACGGAGCTTGTCATTCAACGGGGAATCCTGCCTCACATAGCCATAGAGGACATGCTCACGGTCCGGGGAGCGGAGTTCATAGGACTGCCATTTCCTCTCATCACCGAAGCCGAAATTATAGTATTCCAGCATCTTCAGCGTGACCCTGAACAACACGGGCCGCTCCGGCTTTTCCGAGATGAACCGCTGCCAGGGCATCTCCGACCACGCCACGTAGCTCTCCCAGTCGATCTTCAGTCCGTCCTCCCCCCGGATGAATGCGATCTGCTTTTCCTCGAAGTCATTCGTGCGGACGGAGAGCGAGATGAGCCGGCCCCGGTAGGCGAGCGCATTACTGGTGTTGAAGGCGCTCATGCCCGGCGCGGGCACTTTCCCATCCGGATACCAGGCGCGTATTTTCTCCCCCACCCTGCCGGCGTCCCTCACGAAAGGCAGCAGCTTTCCGACGGTGTCCGCCTCCAGGAATCCCCGGGTGAGGGGTTCCAGTTCCGCGATGATTTCCGACTCGCTGCGGTTCATCTCCTGCGGCAGGTCGGTCACTTCGGGAGCGGGCCGCGGGGCCGCCACGGGAGCCTCCCGGACCGGGGCGATGGCGATGGCGATGGGTTCCACTTCCGGATCCTCCCGAACCGCGACCACGATCAATGCCGCCACCACAACGGAAGCCAGCAGACCGGCGATCCACCACCGTCCTTTGCCCGATTTCCTGTGCTTGCCCACACGGACCAACCGCTCCGCCGGGACTTTGTCCCAGTCCGGTTGGTCATCGTCCCTGGATTGCTTCCGGCGGCGCCTGGCCTCCCCTGCGGGGGCTGGAACCGCCCCGCCCTCCGCCGCTTTTCTCTCCCGCGCGCGCTGGAAGGACTCCGGCAGGCTGACGGGTGCGATTTTCTCGATCTTCTTTTCGACCAACGGCGGGGTCGCCTCACCGGCGGCGGGCACCCTCAGCATCCTGCGGCAGCTAGGGCAGATCACCCCACGACCATCATGGTCCCGCGGCACACGGAACACGAACCGGCAATCCGGGCACACGTAACCATTCCACCTGCGGGCCTTTTCCGTCGTATCTGACACATCGCCAGACTGCCTGCTCCACGCAGCCGCTGCAAGCTTCCGCGGGTGAAAATGCGGCGGCATATCCGGATGAAAGGGTTCGCTTGATTTCCCGGGTCATGAGGCATCGCATCGGGAAAGCGCTCCGCATTCGCCCTTGAATCCCCCCCGTTCCCACGGGATGCTGCGGGGACATGGCAGCCGCTACCATCACCCCAGACGCCACCGGCCACTTCGGCCGGTTCGGCGGCATGTTCGTCCCGGAAACACTGATGACCCCGCTGCAGGATCTGTCAGTGGCCTATGAGGCCGCGAAGAATGATCCCGCCTTCCACGACGAGCTGAACGCCCTGCTCACGGACTACGTGGGCCGTCCCACCCCGTTGTATTTCGCGGAGCGATGGACGGAAAAGCTGGGCGGGGCGAAAATCTACCTGAAACGGGAGGATCTGCTCCACACCGGCGCGCACAAGATCAACAACGCCATCGGCCAGATCCTGCTGGCGAAGCGCCTGGGCAAGAAGCGCATCATCGCGGAAACCGGCGCGGGACAGCACGGCGTGGCGACCGCCACCGTCTGCGCGCGCTTCGGCATGGAGTGTGTGGTCTATATGGGGGCGGTGGACATGGAGCGCCAGGCTCTGAACGTGGCCCGCATGCGCCTGATGGGCGCGGAGGTCCGGGCGGTGACCGCCGGCCAGGCGACTTTGAAAGAAGCCGTCAACGAGGCGATGCGCGACTGGGTGGCCACCGTGGACCACACCCACTACATCCTCGGCTCCGCGCTGGGATCGCATCCTTTCCCGATGATCGTGCGGGATTTCCACCGGGTGATCGGTGTGGAGGCCCGGGAACAAATCCTGAAAAAGGAAGGCCGCCTGCCTGACCTGCTGGTCGCCTGCGTCGGTGGCGGCTCAAACGCCATCGGCCTGTTCCATCCGTTCCTGGGCGATGAAAACGTCCGCATGGTGGGCGTGGAGGCTGGGGGTGACGGCATCATCCCGGAACGCCATGCCGCGCGTTTCCAGGGCGGCAAGCTGGGCGTGCTGCAAGGCACGAAGACCTGGCTGCTGGCGGATGAGGACGGCCAAATCCAGCTCACCCACTCCATTTCAGCCGGTCTGGACTACGCCGCCGTGGGGCCGGAGCACGCCTACCTCCAGAACATGGGACGGGTGGAATACACCTACGCCACGGATGACGAGGCGCTGGCCGCCTTCAAGGAACTGGCCCACTGCGAGGGCATCATCCCCGCGCTGGAGTCATCCCACGCCATGGCCTACGTCTCGAAGATCGCCGGCAGCCTGCCGAAGGACTCCATCATCATCGCGAACCTCTCCGGCCGCGGTGACAAGGATGTCGAGCAAGCGGCGAGGCATCTGCTCGGCGGGGTGTGAGGAGTAAGGAGGGTGGACACTCCTGTCCACCGGCGGCATTGGCAATCATCATAGATTCAACGCGAAGACGCTAAGGTCGCGAAGAAGGCGCAAAGGCTATTTGCGGACCTCTTCAAGATTCGGTTTATTCGCAGGATTTGCGGTCAGCCTTCTTCTCTTTCCTGAAAACTGAACACCTCTCCTTCTTTTATCGCCATTGCAGCCGGAGGACAGGAATGGGAGCGAAGCGGACATAGCGGCTCTGCCGCAATGTCCTCCCTCCTTACCTCAATCCAGCAGATCTCCGTAGTGCTTCCGGGCGAGGCCCAGGGACAGGTCCATGATGGCCTGGCTGTTGGAGAGCTTCAGGGCCTCCGCGGCCATGGCGGCGCAGTCGGCGTGGCTGAGCGAACGGATGGCCTGGCCGACGCGTGAAACCTGCAGCGGCCCAACGGACAGTTCCTCGACACGCAGGCCGATGAGCAGCGGGGTGAGGCGGATGTCACCGGCGATCTCACCGCAGATACCCGTCCAGATGCCGTTGTCCAGACCGGCGTCGATGGTGCGCTTGATCAGGCGGATGACCGCGGGGTGGGTGGGCCGGTAGAGGTCCGCGACGTGGGGGTTCACCCGGTCCACGGCGACCGTGTACTGGATCAGGTCATTCGTGCCGATGGAGAAGAAATCGACCTCCGGAGCGAGGATGTCCGCGCAGACAGCGGCGGACGGAACCTCGATCATGATGCCCATGGGCAGCTTCGGGTCGAAGGGGACGCCTTCCTTGTCCAGCTCATCCATGCAGCGGTTGAGCATCTCACGGCCCTGCCGGACTTCCGACAGACCGGAGATGAGCGGGAACATGACGGCCATTTTCCCCTTCGCGCTGGCGCGGAGGATGGCGCGGAGCTGGTCCCGGAACATGGCCGGACGGGAAAGGGAAACGCGGATGCCGCGCCAGCCGAGGAATGGGTTCGGCTCCGGATCGGTCGGTTCCACGGGCAGCTTGTCACCACCGGCGTCCAGCGTGCGGATGATGACCGGGTGCGGTGCCATGGCCTTCGCCACGCGGGCATAGACTTCCTCCTGCTGGAGTTCATCAGGCATTTCCTTTCCGCCGCTGTTGAGGAGGAGGAACTCGGTGCGGTAGAGGCCGACGCCTTTCGCGCCGCTGCTCTTCACCAGGGAAAGCTCGTTCACCAGCTCGATGTTGGCGGAAACGGTGAGCGCGCGGCCATCGGTCGTTTCCGTGGCCTTTCCGCGCATCTTTTCCAGGGCGGTGCGGACACGTTCCTTGCTCGCCTGGAGTTCATCGTAGTGACGGCGTGTCTCCTCGCTGGGGTGGAGGATGAGTTTTCCGGTGTAGCCATCGAGGATGGCCGGGGCCAGTGCCTGGATGTCGATGACCGCGCCGTCCAGACCGACGACGGCGGGGATGCCCAAGGCACGGGCGAGGATGGCGGTGTGGGCGTTCACGCTCCCCTGCTCCGTGGCGAAGCCGAGCACGTGCTTGCGGTCCATCGACGCCGTGTCCGACGGGGAAAGATCATAGGCCACCAGGATATGGCGGTCATCCGGCATCGCCGGGCGCACCTCTTCATCCGGGCGGAAATTCCTCAGGACACGCTGGGAAACGTCCTCGATGTCCGCCGTGCGCTCGCGGAGGTACGGGTCGGAAATACGCCGCATGGCCTCCAGGAAATTCTGCATCACGGCGTAGAAGGCGTATTCCGCGTTCTGCTGCCGCCTGCTGATCGCGTCGATGACTTTCTCCGTGACCGCCTTATCCTCCAGCAGCATCACGTGGGCCTCGAAAATGGCCTGCTCCGCATCCCCCGCCAGGCTCTCCAGGCGGTTCTGCAGCTCGACGAGCTGCTGCTTCGTCAGATCAACCGCGTCGCGGAAGCGCTGTTGCTCGCCCTCCACATCCTCCTCGTCGATCTCATAGACCTCCGGTGCGGAAAAGCCCCTGGCGATGACATGAACCGGGGATATGGCGATGCCCGGCGAGGCTGGAATACCCTCGTAGATGATTTCCCGCTCAGGTTCGCGCGCCACCATTTCTTATCTACCCCAGCGTGGTCGTCCCACCGCCTCCCGGGCAAGGATCAAATTTCGGGAGGCCATATCACCTCCCATCCCCGGAGGGTGGTCAATCTTCCTCGAACTTGCGCTCGATCAGGTCCCCGATGGCGGCGAGCGCGGCGTCCGCGTCCGTGCCTTCCGCATTGACGGAAATGACGGAGCCGTGGCCTGCGGCCAGCATCATCAGGCCCATGATGCTCTTGCCATCGACCTCTTCGCCGTCTTTTTCCACGAAAATATCGGATTGGAAGCGGTTCGCTGTTTTGACGAACTGGGCTGCGGGCCGCGCGTGGATGCCGAGTTTGTTGAGGATCGTGAAGTCTTTTTTGGCCATGGAATGGTAGCTGTCGCCGGGGCACTCTAGGAAGCGGATGCGGGGCATCCAAGGCAAAAGTTACCCCCTCGGAATCCGCCAGTGCCGGAGCGGAACCGGAGGCACACGCCCGTCACGCCTTGTGCGTGCTGTCGATGTAGGCGATGATGGTGGGGATGGCTTCCTCCAGCACCCGTGCGGTTTCCATGTAGGCGGCATTGCCCATGCCGATGGGGTCCGGGACGTCGATGTGGCCGCCTTTTTCCGGAATGCCGGCGAATTCACGGACGAGGTGGAACTTGTCCGAATACTCCGGGAAACGCGCCTCCAGGGTCTGGAGGTGGCTGCGCGTCATGGCGAAAACATGGGTGGCCTCCTCCAGGATGGCCTTCGACACCAGACGGCTGCCGAACTTGCCGAGATCCGCGCCGCGCTTTTTCAGGATCATGACCGTCTCCGGACTGGCGGGTGTGCCCTTCGATGCGGAGACACCGGCGGAGCTGACGGCGTAGTCACCGCGCCCGGCGGCCGCCTTCCGGAACAGACCCTCCGCCATGGGGCTGCGGCAGGTATTGCCGGTGCAGACGAAGAGCACGTGTTTCGGAGCAGACATCGCGGCGGAGGATGCCTCCAAGCCGCCACGCCGTCAAATGGCAATGCCGCGTGCTTGCGCCGCGGGGTGATCCATGTATGATATGGTTCCGTGGAGGAAGTCTGTTACCAGATCGGCAAGCGGCTGCGCGAGGCCCGGGAGGCGGCGGACCTGGAGGTGGATGACGTCGTGTTCCGCACCCGCATCCCCCGCAGCGTGGTGGAGGCGCTGGAAGCGGAGGATTTCTCCGTCTTCACCAGCCCCACGTATGCGAAAAGTTTCCTCCGCCAGTACAGCGAATACCTGAAGGTGGATGCCGAACCTTGGCTGAACGCGCTGGAACCCGCCTCCTATGTGAGCGGGGAGGCCTGGCAGCCGATGTTCTCCGGAGGCGAGCCGGTCCTGCCGGCGGCGAAACGCCCGGTGAAGGATCCACGCAAGAAGGAACAGAAGCAGGAATCCGGCGGCAACCAATGGTCCGCGGCTTGGCTCATGGTGCTGACCATCGGTCTGATCATCGGCGCGGTGAAGGGCTACCATTTCCTGGAGGAGAAATTCGGCCATGAGGAACCACCGCAAAAGGCGGAGGTCCGGGAGGACGGCATCCCCGCAGCTCCGGCGGAAGAGCTGGAACCACGTCCGCAGGTGCCGGTTTCCACCTCCGCCCCCGGTCAACCCGATGTTTCCCACACCACCGCCGGAGTCCCCCACGAAGAACCCCAGAGGAATCCACCGCGCGCGCTGATCATCCGGGAGTGAGGAGTGTCCTCCCTCCTTACTTCCAGCCGGAGATGAGTTTCAGGAACGGCTTCAGATAGCGCTGCGCCTTTCCGGCACCGATGCCGGGGACCTGCATGGCCTGCTCCGCATCGGCGGGGCGGTAGCGTGCCAGCCCCTCCAGCGCCTTGTTGCTGAAGACGACGTAGGGCGGCACATCCTCGTTTTTGGCGATGCGCGCGCGCAGGTCGCGCAGCATGGCATACAGCCCGCCGTCGAAGCCGTGGTCCTTCAGGTTGACCTGCTTTCCGCCCGCATCCGCGTCCGGCCAGCGGAGGGTGTAGGCACGCTCGCCGCGCATGACCTTTTCCCCGGCGGGGGTCAGGGTCATCAGCGGATACTCCCCGGTGACGGTGACAACCAGACCGGCATCCGACAGGGAGCGGGTGAGCGCGTTCACATAGCCAGCCCCCTTGTCCTTGAGCGCGCCATAGGTGCTGAGTTCATCCAGCTTCGCGGAGAGGATTTCCTGGGACTTGCTGCCCGCCAACATCTGGACGATGCGGCCGCGGCCGAACTTCGCCTCCCAACCGCCCGGGATCCGGCGTGACATGCGGGCGACGCCGCTGAGCGCCTTCCGGACAATGAGCGCCTCCTCCTCCGTGGGTGGCCGTGCGGTGCCCGCGCCGCCTTCCCGGCAGATGTCACAGGTGCCGCAGGTGCTGCCGTCGTCCTCGCCGAAGTAGGTCAGGATCCACTGCTGGCGGCAGATGCGGGAGTAGCTCATCTCCACCATCGCCTTCAGCTTCTCCCGGTCGCGGCGGTCCTTTTCCTCGATGGAGTTCTCATCCAGTTCCAGTTGGCGGGTGAGGGTGTGCGGCTTCAGCAGGCGGGTGCCGCGCACGCGCTTGCCGGGGATGTCGAACCGCTCGATGTAGCCGGCGCGGGCCAAGGTGGAGAGCGCGCTGCCCACGGACATGGGGTTCTTCACCTCCGCCCCCTCCGCGATCTCGTCCAGGGTACGGTGCACCTCGTAGTCGCGGTCCGCCTCATTGAGGAGGTATTGGTAGATGGAGCGGATGACCGCGACGGTGGGGTTCGCCCCCTCGATGAAAAACTCCTGCGTGCGGGTGTCCGCGTAGTTGAACAGCATCTCGCAGTAGGCGCTTTCACCGTCCCGCCCGGCGCGCCCGGCCTCCTGGTAGTAGGCCTCCACGCTTCCGGGGATCTCATAATGGACGACGAAGCGGACATCAGCCCGGTCGATGCCCATGCCGAAGGCGTTGGTCGCCACGGCCACATCCGCCTTGCGCGTGATGAAAAGATCCTGCGCCCTTTCCCGCTCCTGGTCGCTCATGCCGCCGTGATAGGCGATGCATTTCACGCCCCAGCTCGCCAGCGTCTCGGACACGCTGTCCACCTTCTTGCGCGTGGCGCAGTAAACGATGCCCGTCTTGTGCGCGGCGATGACGTTGCGCATGCGCTCGTCCTTGTTCGCCGCCTTGTCCACGGCGGTGATGTTCAGGGAAAGGTTCGGCCGGGAGAATCCGCTGACCTGCTCGAACGCGTCGCGGAGCTGCAGGACGTTGCGGATGTCCTCCCGCACGACGGGGGTAGCCGTGGCGGTGAGGGCCACGCACTGCGGCCAGCCGATCTTCTCCAGCGCCTTCCCCAGCCGCAGGTAGTCCGGGCGGAAGTCATGGCCCCACTGGCTGAGGCAGTGCGCCTCATCCACCGCGAAAAGCGACACCTCCACCCCGCGCAGCGCGTTGAGGAAGCTCTCCGCGCGGAAACGCTCCGGAGCCACATAGACCAGCTTGTATTTCCCGGTCCGCATGCCATCCAGCCGCTCCTTCTGCTCCTCCCAGTTGAGGGTGGAGTTGATCATGGTCGCCGCGATGCCGCGAGCCACCAGCGCGTCCACCTGGTCCTTCATCAGCGCGATGAGCGGGGAAACGACAAGCGTGACACCGTGGAAACACAGCGCGGGAAGCTGGTAGCAGAGGGATTTTCCCCCGCCGGTGGGCATAACCACCAGACCGTCACCACCGGAAACGATCCGCGACACCACCTCCTCCTGCCCCTCCAGGAACTTGGAAAAGCCGAAGTACTGTTGCAACGCCTGGTGCGGCGTCATCACGAGCGGCTTGGTTCCGGCTGGGGGCGAAGGCATCTTGAATCTGCGCAAATGAACAATACATCCCGCACGGGGGTCAACCCCGGGAGGGAATTTTGTTCGGCTGGGACCGCGACTGGGACCGCGGAATTCATTCCGCCCCGGGGAATCCAGCCAGCGAAGCCAAGCGGAATAAATTCCGCGGTCCCAGCGGGTTCATCCGATTCTGCTCGCTGGTCAATCATTGAATCCATAGCCTGCGGGCGATGCAGGTATCTCCCAAATTCTCCAAATGAACGTTCTGCCGCGAATCCGGCGACAACGGCACGCGATCCGCTGGAGGGCCGGTTCCGTCATCATTTCATGAAACTCACCCACGAAGACCTGCGAGGCACCTGGATCGTCGAAGGAAGCGAAATCGACCACCTGGGGCCGGGGAGTGAGATCTATCATTTCCAGCCGCCGGACACCTTCATCTATGAAATCCCGCCGTCCACCCGGCGCATCCGTTACCGCTACCAGCTCACGGAGGATGGGTTCACGTATGGCCGGAAAGGCGCGCCAAAGTCTCCCGTGACCGCCTGGCTGGAGGCCGGCTACCTGATCCTCCGCCCACCCCACCTGCGGGAGACGTGGAGCAGGCGGGCGTGACGCGGGCATGTCCCAGTGATCCGGTTTTTTGCACGATGATGTTGCAAGGAGCTATCACCCGCAGATCCACACCAACGCAACTGCAAGGAAAACAGCCATGGCCCGGCTTCTGCGATAGCAGAATCAACCAACCCCACACCACCATGCTACACTGGACACTCGTATTCCTTGTCGTCGCCCTCATCGCCGCAGTCCTCGGATTCAGCGGTATCGCTGGCGCGGCCGCCAACATCGCCTATATCCTGTTCGCGGTGTTCCTGATCCTCTGGATCGTTTCCCTGGTCATGCGGGGGGCGCGCCGTTGATTGAATCCTAACATTGGACGTCCGGCACCGGATGGGCATATTCAGCGTATGCCCTTCGTGCCGAAGCCACACAGCGCCCTCCTCATCGTAGGCCACGGTTCCACCGAGAACCCGGACTCCTCGACCCCGTATTTCGAACATGCGGATGAGATCCGGAAACGCGGCCTCTTCGCGGAGGTGCACTGCTGCTTCTGGAAAGAGGAGCCATCCATGCGGGAGGCCCTCCACATGATCGATGCGGAGGAAATCTACATCGTCCCCGACTTCATCAGCGAGGGCTATTTCACCCAGGACATCATTCCTCGTGAGTTCGGCCTGACCGGACCGACCACCCGGGTGGACGGAAAGACGCTGCACTATACCCTGCCGGTGGGCGTGCATCCGTCGATGACCGGGCTGATCCTCCGCCGTGCGCGGGAAGTCGCTCCGGACGCCGCGCCTGCGGAGACCACCCTCATCATCACCGGCCACGGCACCGGCCTGAACCAGAACTCCACCAAGGCCATCCGCGACCAGGTGGAGCAGATCATTTCCTCCGGCGCGGGCTACCACAAAGTGACGGATGCCTTCATGGAGGAGCCGCCATTCATCGCGGAGTGGGACGCCATGTCCCCCACGGAAAATGTGGTGGTCGTTCCTTTCTTCATCTCCGACGGCCTCCATTCGTATCAGGACATCCCCGTGCTGCTGGGCATGGAGAGCGAGGTCGGGGCCGCCGCCAGCCAGCGGGAGGTCTTCCGCCACAACCCACACCACCTGCGGGGAAAGACGCTCTACTACTCCTCCGCCATCGGCACCGAACGCCTGATCGCAGATGTCATCCTCGACCAGATCCAGGACTTCGATGAAACCCACCGGCCCGAGCCTCCGGCGGCGGCGACGAAAAAGGAAACTGTCACGGATTTCCTCAGCCAGGCCATCGCCGGGGGCGTCCACCGCATCGGTGAAATCGAGATTCTCCGGGTTGGTGACGGATTCACCCTCAGCCACCATGAGGATGCGGCGGCGGCAGGCTCCGCGGGCGGCGGCGGACTGGATGTCCACCACGGACCGGACGCGGCCCGGGACCTTTCCACCTACTCGGAGGAGGGTGAATACCGCTTCAACAAGGCGCAGCCGGATCTCCGCCGGGGCTGGGCGATGAATCTTTCTTCCGTGGCGGACCTGCGGCTCGCTCTGGACCAGTTCTACCCCGCGGCTGTCGGCGTGTGGAAGGCCTTCCGCGAGGGCCGCCTGCAGGTCCAGCACCTGCGGGAAAAGCTGGAGCGCCAGACCGGTATGTACCGCAGCGCGCGATTCATCACCACGGAAGGGGCGCAGGCAACAGTGGCCGCCATCTATGGCCCCGGGAAGCAGTGCTCCCAGCGCATCCTCTGGCAGATCGACGCGGAAACGCCCGTCGCGGACGCGGGAGCCCGCGATTTCAACGGCATCACCGACGGCCTGCCGGAGGCAGAGGCCATCCCGTTGATCTCCGCGGAGCCGTGCAACCATCTGGTCTCCGAATGCCGCAAGGTCTCCAAGGCGGAATATGATGCGAAGACGGCCGCTGCCAGCGGAACCTGATCCGCCCGCTCTAACAGAACGGTTACGATTTCCGCCCGCGTTTCCACCCGGATGCTTTTTCCGATAAAGAATCCGTGACCGGGCCGTTCAGGTGCCGTCAAATCCACCGAACACCAGCCACCTCCCATGCTCCGTCCGCTCCTGATCCTCA
This sequence comes from Akkermansiaceae bacterium, assembly GCA_019634595.1. Classification (NCBI taxonomy): domain Bacteria; kingdom Pseudomonadati; phylum Verrucomicrobiota; class Verrucomicrobiia; order Verrucomicrobiales; family Akkermansiaceae; species Akkermansiaceae bacterium. The sequence goes on along the minus strand of JAHCBC010000005.1, from coordinate 173,630 downwards.
GCTCGCTAGCCCCCCTGCTCCACGCCGCCGAACCTACCGGGAAACCGGAGGTGGTCCTCAACACGCCCGGCCTGGTCGCGTTCTGGGACTTTTCCGAAAAGGAAGGTGAGCCGCGCGTGTCGAAGGGCACGGAGCAGAAGCACGCGCTGCTGGAATCCCCGCACGCCGTCCCCCGCGTGGAGGGCGGGCCGTATTCCGGCTTCTCCACGAAGCTGGATGGCAGCCACTTCCTCCGCGTGCCGCGCGCGCAGATCGGCAACCTGGACATCCATGGCAAGGACGCGCAGGTCACCCTGTTCACCGTCATCCGGGTGGATGACATGAAGAAGGGCGTCACCGTCGCGGGCATCTGGAGCGAGGGCAAGGGAGCGAACGACGACGGCGGCACGCGCCAGTATTCCCTGCTGCTGAACATGGGCATGTACGGCGGACCGAAGCGCCTGGTGCCGCACATTTCCTCCGAAGGCGGCGTGACGCGCCGTGCGGACGGAAGCGCCTTCCCATGGTGCGCGGACTATGCCGTGAACCAATCGGAGATCCCCGTGGGCAAGTGGGTCACGCTCGGCTCCACCTATGACGGGAAATACGTCCGCGCCTACTTCAACGGCGTGATGGAACCGCGCGGGCTGGATCCGGTGAAGGACCGCCGCAACGACCCCTACTTCATCAAGGAAGGCCCTGACGGCAAGGACCGCGGCATGAACCCCTACTACCACGGCCGTGGTATCTTCACCTATGATGCGGAGAAGCATGCCGCCACCAAGCCGGACGGAGCCGCCGACTTCACCGTGGGCGCGTGCTACGCCGTCGGCCACAAGGTGGGCAACCCCCTCATCGGCTTGGTCGGTGGAATCGCGGTCTTCAACCGCGCGCTCACGGATGAGGAGATGAAGGCGCTCCATGATTCCGCGAACATCGGCGCGCTGGCGGAGTAAAGTTCATGGCGGCGGAGGCCCTTTCCACGTCTCCTGCCTCTGGAATGCGGTCACCGCTCCTGATGCGGTCTTGCCCCCTCCCCCGGCGGCGTCCACGCTCCGGCACCATGGAATCCGTCAGCCACATCCCGCTCCTGCGCCAGGGGCCTGATGGCTCCCAGCCCGCGACCGATGTGCTCGCGGTGGAGGAGCCTCTGGAACTGCGGCTGGACGGCCATCCCATTTCCGTGCTGATGCGGACGCCCGGTCATGACGGTGAACTGGCCGCCGGGTTCCTGGTCACGGAGGGCATCGTCCATGCGATGGCACAGGTCCGGAAGATCGAGCCACGGCGGGATGAGAACCGCGTGCTGGTGTTTCTGGAGGACGGGGTGCGGGTGGATCTGGCACGGCTCACCCGCCATCTGTTCACCGGGTCCTCCTGCGGCCTGTGCGGGAAGGCGACGCTCGATGCCATCCTCACGCACTCACCTCCCATTTTCCCACCGGTGGAAATCACGGACGAGGCGCTGCTTTCCGCGCCGGAAAAAATGAGGGCGGAGCAATCCATCTTCGACACGACCGGCGGGCTGCACGCGGCGGGCCTGTTTTCCCGCACCGGGGAGCTGTTGGTTTCCCGCGAGGACATTGGCAGGCACAACGCGGTGGACAAGGTGATCGGCAGGGCGTTCCTCGATGGCATGGATCTAGGGGAAACCTTCCTGCTGGTGTCCGGCAGGGCATCGTTCGAGATCATGCAGAAGGCGCTCGCGGCCAGGATCCCGCTGGTGGCCGCGGTTTCCGCGCCCAGTTCGCTGGCGGTGGAGTTCGCGAAGGAATCGGGCCAGGGGCTGATCGGATTTCTCAGGCCGCCGGGGTTCAACCGGTATGCGTGAGTAAGGAGGGAGGACACTCTTGTCCTCCGGCGGCATTGGGAACCCGAAACAAAAGCATCCCGAATTGATCCACTCCTCCTTACCTCGCCATTGCAGCCGGTGGACAAGAGTGTCCACCCTCCTCACTGATATCGATCTCCACGGACTTGCTGGTCGGCGTGCCGCTGCCCTCGGCCTGGCTGCCGATGGGGACGAGCACGTTCGCTTCGGGGAAATAGGCGGCGGCGCTGCCGCGGGGCATCTCATAGGGCAGGGCGACGAATCCACGCGCGGTGCGCGTGCCGCCTTCCCAATGGCTGGTGATGTCCACGGGGGTGCCGGGCTTGATACCGCGTTCCACCAGATCCTCCGGGTTCACCAGGATGATGCGTCGCGCATCGGAGATGCCGCGGTAGCGGTCGTCCGGGCCATAGACGGTGGTGTTGAACTGGTCATGGCTGCGGAGGGTTTGGAGGACCAGACGACCCGGGGCGGGCTCGAAGATCCCGATGGGTCCGCTGGCAAATACGGCTTTCCTTTCCGGAGTATCCCACTGGCGTTCCTTCGCGGCGTTCGGCAGATAAAAGCCGCCGGGATGGGAGACGCGGTCGTTGTAGTTTTCAAAACCGGGCACCACCCTCTCGATGAGATCGCGGATGCGGTCGTAGTCTTCCGCCAGCCATTTCCACGGCACCGGACTGCCATTCCGGTGATACTCCTCCGCGAGCCGGGCGACGATGGCCACTTCGCTGAGCAGGTCGGGCGACGCGGGGGAAAGCACGCCCTGCGACATCTGGACGACACCCATGGAGTTCTCACACGTGACGAAATGGTCGATTCCGTCCCTCTCGCTGCGGCCGAGGCATGGCAGGATGAGCGCGGTCTTTCCGGTGACCAAGTGGCTGCGGTTCAGCTTGGTGGAAACATGGCAGGTCAGCTCGCAGTTGCGCAGGGCCTCCGCGGTGTAGTCCGTGTCCGGGGAGGCCTGGAGGAAATTCCCGCCGAGCGCGAAGAATACCTTCGCCCGGCCATCGTGCATGGCGTGGATGGATGCCACCGTGTCGAAGCCGTGCTTGCGCGGTGAGGAAATGCCGCACTCCCGGTCGAGCGCTGCATGGAAGGCCTCCGGCATTTTCTCGAAGATGCCGACGGTGCGGTCCCCCTGCACGTTGCTGTGGCCGCGCACGGGGCATAGCCCCGCGCCGGGCCTGCCGATGGCCCCCAGCAGCAGGTGGACGTTGGTGATTTCCCGGATGGCGGCCACGGCGTTGCGGTGCTGGGTGAGGCCCATGGCCCAGCAGGTGATGACCTTGCGGGATTTTTTCACCAGCAGTTCCGCGAGCGAACGGATGGCGCTTTCCTCAACCCCGCTCATGCGGACGATCTCCTCCCAGCGGGTTTCCTCCACCGCGTTCCGGTAGGCGCCGAAGCCCTCCGTGTGGTCGCGGAGGAAAGAGGCGTCCAGCACGCCGGGGGAAAGCGTTTCCTCTTCCAGCAACGCCTTGGCGATGCCGCGGAAAAGGGCGAGATCCCCATTGATCCGGACCTGCAGGAACCGGGAGGCGAGCGGGGTGGAACGACCGAACAGGGCGCCCACATGCTGCGGATGGGCGAAGGCGACCAGGCCGGTCTCCCGCAGCGGGTTGATGGCCACGATCTCCGCGCCGCGCTTCACGGCCTCCTCCAGCGTGGTGAGCATGCGCGGGTGGTTCGTGCCCGGATTCTGCCCGGCGCAGAGGATGACATCCGCCTCCAGGAAGTCGTCCATGGTCACGGTCCCCTTCCCCACGCCGATGGATTGCTTCAGGGCCAGGCCGCTCGACTCGTGGCACATGTTGGAGCAGTCCGGCAGGTTGTTCGTCCCGTAGCTGCGGACGAAGAGCTGATAGAGGAACGCCGCCTCATTGCTGGCCCGCCCGGAGGTGTAGAAGATGGCCTCATCCGGCGAGCCGAGCTTCCGCAGGTGGGAGGCGATGATCCGGAACGCATCTTCCCAGGAAACGGGCTGATAGTGCTCCGCACCCGCGCGCAGGATCATCGGCTCCGCGATGCGGCCCTGCCGGTCGTGCCAGAGGTCCGTCTGTTCCTGCAGGTCGCGGACGGAGTGCTCCGCGAAAAATTTCCGGTCGGCCAGCTTCGAGGTGGCCTCAGAGGCGAGCGCCTTCGCCCCGTTTTCACAAAACTCCGCGATGGAGCGGTTCCCGTCCGGGTCCGGCCAGGCGCAGCTCGGGCAGTCGAAGCCGCCTTTCTGGTTCATCTCCAGCAGCCCGGCGGTTCCGCGCAGGAGGCCCGGACCCTCCATGATGAACTTCATGGAGGAAGTCACCGCCGGCAGCCCCGCCGCCCATTTTTTGGGCTTTTCCTGCACCGGCTGTTCCTCGTCGCTCATTCAGAAGAAACAACGGCGCGGAGATCGTTATTTCAAATGGAATCCGCTTTCCCTTTTTCTCCGGACCCATTCATCGTCCCCGCATGAACGCCGCCGCCGCAGGATACGCCATGCCACCCGAGTGGGCACCCCAGGAAGCCGTCTGGCTGTCTTGGCCGGTGGACGATCCGCGCCACTGGGGCGGAGCCAAAAAAGACCTGATGTGGTCGAAGTTCGCGGAGATCGCCGCGGGCATCTCCCGCTTCGAGCCGGTGCGGATCAACGCGCCGGGCGCGGACCATGCCGCCATCGCCGCCGCCTGCAACCGGGCCAGGGCCGTGCCGGAGCGCGTGGAGCTTTTCGACCACCCGCACAATGACGTCTGGTGCCGCGACCACGGCCCCATCTTCGTGAAACACCACGGAACCGGAGACACCGCCGTCACGGACTGGGGTTTCAACGCATGGGGTGGGAAATTCCCGCCATGGGATCTGGACGATGCCATCCCCTCCCGCGTCGCCTCGGCGCTGGGCAAGCGCGTGTTCAAACAGGACATGATCCTGGAAGGCGGCGCGATCGAGATCAACGGCGCGGGCCAGCTCCTCACCACGGAAGCGGTGCTGCTCAACCCGAACCGGAACCCGCACCTGGGCAAAGAGGAAATCGAGCAACGCCTGCGCGATGGACTCGGCATTTCGGAAATTTTGTGGCTGAAGCAGGGCATCGAGGGCGACGACACCGACGGCCACATCGACGACCTCGCCCGCTTCGTGGATGAGGAAACCATCCTCGCCTGCATCGACGTCTCCGGCACCACGGAGAACCGGAAGGTGCTGGCGGACAACCTCGGGCGGCTGCGGGACTTCCAGAGTCCTAAGAAGCGGCCGTTCGAGATCATCGAAATCCCGCTGCCGGAGGCCTGCGAAGTCCCCGGCTGGCGGCTGCCGGTGCTGCCCGCGTCCTATGTGAATTTCCTCATCGTGAACGGCGGCGTGCTGGTGCCGACCTTCCGCCAGGGCCGGAATGATGACCGCGCGCTGGGCATGATCCGCGAGCTGCTCCCGGGCCGCGAGGTGGTGGGCATCGACTGCCTCGATCTGGTCGAGGAAGGCGGGACACTGCACTGCATCTCCCAGCAGCAGCCGGCGTGAGGTAGCGGAAAGGCAAGGGAAGATATATCCGCCCATCCTGGGATTTCGGAATTACACGCTCCGGAAGATGCCAGTCTGAAGACCAGCGCTCCCAGCGTCACATGCGGAATCTTCCCCTATGAGGGATTCACGAAGCCGCCACGCAGCGGAATGCGATGAACATGGGGAACTCCTCCGCCGCTTTGTGCTCCGCCTTGCTGAAAGCGCCGCCACCCTGGGAACGGCGGTGGCTGTAGAGTTCCTCGCAGGCGGTGACGGCCAGCCCGCCCTTGCCCATGGCGGTGATGAGTTCTGACAGCGGGCGATGATAGAAAATGGTCTGCTCCGGACCACCTTTTCCCGGATGGGTGGCGATCTGGATCTCCAGCGGCGAGCCGTAGCTGTCCAGCCTGCGGAACTGGATCTTCTGGTCGTTGTCGAAGCCCCAGTGCGTCTTCTTCGGGATACGGAAGCACGGGTGCATGAAAACCAGCACGGCGTGGCCGCCGGGTTTCAGGGACTTCGCCACGTTGGTGAAGAGGCCGGTGATGTCCGGCACGTCATGGACGGCCATCAGGCAGGTGGCGGCATCATGGCTGCCGTCCGCCCATGCGCCCGGCTTGCAGGCGTCCGCGGTGCGGAAGGAAACATTCCTGGTCCTGCCGTGGCGACCCTCCGCCGCCTGGATGAGGCGCGGGCTGGCATCCACCCCGAGAAATTTCCCGACACCGGCATCCAGCAGTGGCTTCACCAGCACGCCCTGGCCGCAGCAAACGTCGATCACGCTTTCGCCGCCTTTCAGGTCCAGCATCCGCAGTGTGGCGGGCAGGATGACATTGCGGTGGTAATCGGAGCCGGTTTCACCGACCAGTTTGTCATACCATGCGGCGACGGGATCCCAGCCTTGGTCCTCTCCACCTTTTCCGCCGCCGTGCCGGGGCGGTTGCGCGCCAGCCTTCGCCGGTGGCCCGGGCTGCCGCTTCGGCTGGGAAAACGGCCCCTGCCCCTGCTGCGGGCGCTTTGAGGGCGGTTGGTTCCGGAAGGATCTGCGTGGCGGCTGAGGCATGCGGCGATGATGCGCATCCCGACCAAGACGGCAAGAGCCGGAACAACGACAGCCGTCCTTAAAATGGCAGCACCGACCTCCGCCGCGCCATCAGGATCATCCGCGGGCTGGTGTAGAAGCCCAGCTTGGAATAGAATGCCTCCGCCACATCATCGCGGGCGGTGAGCAGATAGACGCGCTGGTCTCCATGTTCCTCCACCCGTTCGGAAAGATACGCCATGAGCGCGGTGCCCACGCCCTGCCGCTGGAATCTGTGGTCCACACAGGCTTCCTGGAGGTAGTAGTGGTTCCCGCCGGGCCACGGCTGGGACACCCCCATTGCGAAACCGATGATCCCCTCCTCCTCCGCCACCACTCCGGAGAAACCTGGGGTCCCGGCCAACTGCGCCAGCCGGGCGAGCGCGGTTTCCCGCTCCCATGTCTCGTTCCATGGCGGCTGCGCGAACGTGGCCACGAAGAGATCCGTGCAGGCGTCGAGATCGCAGGGGAGGAAAGGACGGTGCGTGGGCATGGGAGATGCTCCTATCATGGTCGCGGCAGATTGGAAATCGACCTTGTTCTTTTGAAAGCTCCGGGCCTTGGTGGCCGTAGCATCCTGCGCCCATGAATCTTTCCAGCGAACGCCGACACACGATCTCCCGCCGACACTTTCTCCGTGGAGCAGGTGTCGCGCTCGGGCTGCCGTGGCTGGAGTCGATGAACGCGTGGGGCAGCACCGTGGCCGGTCAGCCCGGTGCCACCGTAGCCGCCGCGAAAGGCGCGCCACGCCGCTTCGCCGCCGTCTTCATGGGAAATGGAGTGAATCCCCACCACTGGGGCGCGACCAACGGCCCGAACGGGCTGGAGTTGATGAAGACGCTCAGCCCGCTGGAGGCGGTGAAGGACAAGCTTCTCGTTTTCAAGGGTCTCTGGAACCCCACCACCGTCGCCGGTCCGGGCGGCCACTATCCGAAGATGAACGTCCTTTCCGGCCTGACCGTGAAGCAGACGACGACGGACGTACAGGTGGGCACCACCATGGACCAGCTCATGGCCCGGGAACTGGGAAACCGCACTCCCATGCCCAGCATCGTGCTCGGCACGGAAGGGCCGAACTACGGGACGGACAGTGGCTTCACCTCCATCTACTCCGCCTACATCTCCTGGAGCAGCCCCACCACCCCGGCCCCGAAGGAAATCTTCCCCCAACAGGCGTTCGACCAGCTTTTCGACGACGGCAGCCAGCGCAAGCGCGACAAGGGCGTGCTGGACACCGTGCTTTCCGACGCCAATTCCCTGCGCGCCAAGGTGAGCCGCCGCGACGCCCAGAAGCTGGATGAGTATTTCACCTCCGTCCGGGAGATCGAGCAACGGATCGAACGCGCCGACCTCGCCAGCAAGATCGAGACGAACGGCGCGGGCTGGCAGCCGAGCGTGAAAGAGCCCACCTTCCCCCGCCCGGCCTCAGGCATTCCGGTGGATGTGCGGGAACACCTCCAGCTCCAACTGGACATCATGGTGCTGGCCTTCCAGATGGACCGCACCCGCATCGCCACCATGATGCTGAACAACGACCTTTCGCAGATGAACTTCGGCTTCCTGGGCAACATCAAGGGCGGCCAGCACGAACTCTCCCACCATGCCGGAAATCCGGAGCGCCTGGACATGTACCAGCGCGTGAACGAGTACCACATGGAGCTGCTCTGCGGCACGCTGCAGAAGATGGCGGCCACCAACGAGGGAGAACGCTCCCTGCTGGACAACAGCATGATCCTTTTCTGCTCCAGCTTGTGGGACGGCAACGCGCACGACTCCCGCCAGCTCCCCGTCCTGATGGCCGGCGGCGGCGGCGGCACCATCCGCGGCGGACGCATGCTGGACTACAGCAAGGATGAGAACCGCAAGCTCTGCCGACTGCACATGGCGGTGATGGAACGCATGGGCATGAAGACCCAGCAGTTCGGCGACGCGGACAGCGCGTTGACGGACCTGGGGTGAGTCCGGCCCTGCCGGCATTTCCAAGGCCAGACCCTGCCATTGAATGGGTTTGACCTTCCGCAAATCCTTGTTCATCTAAGGTATTGCGATGAAACCCACCCCCCGCTTCGCTTTCCGACCCACCTCTGGATTCTGCCTTGCAGTGATCGCCGCCTGTACAACCGGGGCCGGAGCCGTGACGATCTTCAGTTCGGATTTCACCAGCGATCCGTCGCCCAATTTCGTTCTCAGCAGCGGTGCCGCGCTGAACACCAACGGACCGGGAGGATCCCGCGCCATCGAGCTGGTGGACACTTCCGGTACTCTTGCCAGCACCGCCGTGCTGACACCCACGGTCGCCAACGGCGCACCGGCTTTCAACACCGCCCTTCCCGGGCAGGAGCTTCTCCGCCTCACGGCGGACTTCGCCGTGACCACCCTCACCGCCTCCGGCAGCAACGTCAACGTCCCCCGCATCATCCTGGGTGATCTCGCCGATCCGGCGAACCTCATCCATGTGGGGCTTGGCCGCACTTCCGGCGGCAACGTCATCCTCTACGCGGGCAAGGGGGACAGCTCCAATCCTTCCGACGGCGCGACCCGGGTGCTGCTCCACAACTATGGTTCCTACAATGGCGGGGATGTGGCGGCGAACGATACGAATGACGTCTATGTCACCCTGACGCTGACCTACTCCAGCGTGACAAACGCCATGACCATCACCGCGACCAACGGCGGGGTGAACGGCAGTGGAAGCCTCACGGGATTCAGCGGCTTCAACAACGACAACCTGACCCTTTCCTTCGTCTCCGGAACATCCGCCCAGACCACCGCCTATCTCGACAATGTGACACTGGAGACGCTGCCCATTCCGGAACCTGCCGCCGCGCTCCTCGGCTCCGTCGCCACGTTGGGACTGCTTCTCCGCAGACGCTGATCCGCGCTGGCACATCGCCTGCGAAAGGGGGTGCCATGCCGAACAAATCCAAAGACCAGGGAGCCTCCCACAATGAGGCCCAGCTCCCGCCGCAGCACCAGGATCTCCAGCCCGGTGAGCAGAGGCCGATGATGCCGCAGCCCGTGTCCCTCCAACCGGGCGCGCAGGGGAGCGGACGGCTCGATGGCAGGGTGGCCCTCATCACGGGCGGGGATTCCGGCATCGGCAGGGCCACCGCGCTGACTTTCGCGCGGGAAGGGGCGGACATCATGATCGTCTATCTGGAGGAGGACGACGACGCGAACGACACGGCCATGGAAATCCGCGCCATGGGCCGCCGCTGCGAGGTGGTGGCCACGGACATCGGCGTGGAGCGCAACTGCATTTCCGTCATCGGGGAAACCATCTCCCTCTTCGGAAAGCTGGACATCCTCATCAACAACGCCGCCGAGCAACATCCGAGAGAGTCCATCACCGACATCACGGAGCAGGATCTGACGGACACCTTCCGCACGAATGTCTTCTCCATGTTCTTCCTGACGAAGGCAGCCCTGCCCCACCTGCGGAAGTCCCCGGGGGCGTGCATCGTCAACACCACCTCCGTCACCGCCTACCGCGGCAGCCCGGGACTGGTGGATTACTCCGCCACGAAGGGGGCCATCGTTTCCTTCACCCGCTCGCTCGCCCAGCAGCTCGCGGAGGAGAAAATACGGGTGAACGCCGTCGCACCGGGCCCCATCTGGACGCCCCTCATCCCCGCGACCTTCCCGGAGGACAAGGTGGCCACCTTCGGCTCCGACTCCCCTCTTGGCAGGGTCGGCCAACCGTGGGAATGTGCGGAATGTTTCCTGTTCCTGGCGGCGGCTGACTCCTCCTACATGACCGGACAGGTGCTGCACCCGAACGGCGGGGAGATCATCAACGGGTGAATCTGTCGCCGGTGGGTATTGCATGACGCGGATCGCAATTCGCACGGCATTCCCAGCCCACCGCACGGACTTTCCCGCGCCATTGCGGGGTTTCAAACATGGCACGCCACGAGCGACTGACGCGCGGACATGATCGCCACAACGCCAATGAAATCCACTTCCCTGAAGCCGACCCGCAGCCGCCGGGCCGCAACCCCAACGGGCGGGCGCCATACCTACTCGAAAAACCCGATCATCAACCGCTTCCTCCAGCTCACCGTCGAGGAAGGCCAGTTCATCCGCAGCGTGTCCCTCTGCTACTGCACCAGCAGCTCCAGGCAGGTGGTTTTTTCGTTCGAGGACGGTTCCGACCAAAGGTTGCTTTCCGACCACGACTACAGCGCCTTCAACGACTGGTGGAAGGATGCGTGCGATTTCCTCAAGCGGCTCCGCGGCATCCACCTCAGCCCGGCTGCCTGATCCCGTCCCCGCGACTCCGGAATGAAGGATCTCTGGGATACCATCCGCCAGACGGGCACGGAGTTCTTTGACGACAATGTTCCCAGGCTCAGTGCCGCGCTGGCCTACTATTCGATCTTTTCACTGGCACCACTGCTGCTCATCGCCGTATCGATCGCCGGGATCTTCTTCGGCGACGATGCGGCGAGCGGCGTTCTGGACGACCAGTTGAAATCCCGCATGGGGGATGCCGCGGCGGCGACCGTGCAGGAGATGCTGGCCAACACGCGGAAGCCTGCGGACAACCTGCTGGCCACCCTGACCGGTCTGGTGCTGCTGGTCATCGGCGCGGGAGGTGTGTTCGGCCAGCTCCAGGACGCTCTCAACACCGTGTGGGGCATCTCGCCGAAACCGGGCCGCGGCCTGAAAGGCATCCTGAAGGACCGCTTCCTCTCGTTCTCGATGGTGCTGGGCATCGGCTTTCTCCTCCTCACCTCCCTGGCCCTGTCCGCCTTCCTCCAGGGTGCCAGCGATTTTGTCGCCCGTGTGCTGCCCCTGCATCCGCTGTTCTGGAGCGGACTGAGCGCCATCCTTTCCTTTCTGGTCATCACCACGCTGTTTGCGGCCATCCTGAAGATCCTGCCGGACGCGGAGATCGGCTGGCGGGACGTGGCGGAGGGTGCGGTTTTCACCTCGGTCCTGTTCTCCCTCGGCAAGTTCGCGCTGGGATGGTACCTCGGCAGGGAGGCCACCTCCTCCAGCTATGGCTCGGCGGGATCGCTCGTCCTGATCCTGCTGTGGGTCTATTACTCATCGACCATCCTGCTGCTGGGCGCGGAGTTCACCCAGGTGCATGCGAACCGGCGCGGGCGGCACATCCGCCCCTCGTCGGGAGCCGTCCGCACGGGCAAGTTCCCGCCGGAATGAGAGTGGCACGATGCCTGCGGAAAAAGCCGCATGGCCCGCGCAATCTGGAAAGGTTCCATCGCCTTCGGTCTGGTGAACATCCCCGTGGGACTCTCCACCGCGGAGGCCCGGCCGGACATCCAGCTCCACATGGTGGACAGCAAGAACCACGCCCGCATCCGCTATGAACGGGTGAACGCGGACTCCGGTGAGGAGGTTCCGTGGGACCGCATGGTGCGCGGCTATGAACATGACGACGGCAAGTTCATCCTGCTGACGGATGAGGATCTGGAGGCCGTTCAGCCGAAGCTGACCAGGACCATCGAGATCACCGACTTCGTCCCGCTCAAGGAGATCGATCCCCTGTTGTTCGACAAGCCCTACTACCTGGAGCCGGAGAAACGCGGGCGGAAGGCCTATGCCCTCCTGCGCGAGGCCCTCCGCAAATCCGGCAAGGCGGGCATCTCCCGCGTGGTGATCCGCACCCACGAGTATCTTTCCGCCATGTTCGTGCGGGATGAGGTGCTGGTGCTGATGCTGCTCCGTTTTCCCCAGGAAATCAAAGCCGCGTCAAAGCTCGACCTCCCCTCCTCCTCCGCGAAGGAGTTCCAACCGGGCAAGCGCGAGATGGAGCTGGCGGAAAAGCTCATCGGTGAGATGAGCGGCAGGTGGAAGCCGGACGACTACCATGACGAATACCGCGAGGCCTTGATGGATTTCATCGAACGGAAAATCAGCTCCGGCAAGTCCGTCGATGACGTGAAAGAAGGCGGCGGGGACGACGAAGAGGAGGAAGATGGAAAGGTGCTGAACCTGGCCGACTACCTCGAACGCAGCGTGAAATCCAAAGCCGCGCCCGGAAAGAAAGCCGTAGCGAAGAAGACCGCAAAAAAGGCAGCCGCCAAAAAGACCGCCGCGAAGAAGGCCACCAGCCATGCAAAAAAAGCCGCCAGCAAGAAAGCGAAGCGCAGCGCTTGAGAAATACCACGCGAAGCGGGATTTCACGAAGACCACCGAACCGGTCACCGGCAGGTCCTCCGCGGACAGGCGGATCTTCGTGGTGCAGGAGCACCACGCGCGGTCGCACCATTTCGACTTCAGGCTGGAGATGGACGGCACGCTGGCCAGTTGGGCGGTGCCGAAGGGCATCCCGGAGGACCCGGCGGACAAGCGCCTCGCGGTCCATGTCGAGGATCACCCGATCGACTACGCGGGCTTCGAGGGAGAGATCCCCGCCGGGAACTACGGCGCGGGTCACGTGGCGATCTGGGACCGCGGCACCTGGGAGCCGCTGGACAGGGACTGGAAGAAAGCCTACGCGAAGGGAAAACTGAAGTTCGCGCTGAATGGCGGGAAGCTCGGCGGTGCCTACGTGCTGGCCCGGATGAAAGAGGAACCGAACTGGCTGATGCGGAAGATCGAGGTGGACCATCTCCCCGTGCCGGAACTGGAGAAAGAGGTGGCGGGTTTCATCCCACCGCAACTGGCGAAGGTATTTCCCTCAGTGCCATCCGGAAAGGAGTGGCTGCATGAGATCAAGCTGGATGGCTACCGGCTCATCGCGGTGCGGAAGAGGGGCAAGGTCCGGCTTTTCACCCGTACCGGCCTCGACTGGACGGAGCGTTTCCCATCGACGGCAAAGCATCTGGAAAAACTGGAGGATGGGGACTTCATCCTCGATGGCGAGGCGGTGGTGTATGACAACAAGGGACGGACCCGTTTCGGGTTGTTGCAGGATGCTTTAAAGACTCCGGCGGAGAACGACATCATCTTCGTCGCCTTCGACATCCTGCACGAGGACGGGAAAAACCTCCGTCCCCTGCCCTTGGTGGAACGCCTCAAGCATCTGGCAGCGCTGATCCCATCCGACACCGGGCCGTTGCGGACCTCGAAGACATGGCCGGGGGCCGATGGTCCCGCCCTTTTCAAGGAAGCATGCAAGCTGGGGCTGGAGGGCATCATCAGCAAGAAGGCGAACGGCCGCTACCACGAGGGGCTGCGCAGGGACTGGGCGAAGTCGAAAAGCCGCCCGCGCCAGGAGTTCGTGATCTGCGGTTTCACCCCGCCGAAGAACTCCTGCCCCGCGTTCGGCGCGCTGGTGCTGGGCTCGTTCGATGGCGGGAAACTCATCCCCCGCGGCAAGGTCGGCACCGGCTTCACCGATGACAAACGCCGCGGGCTGCTGAAGCGCATGAAGACGCTGGCGAGCGACACAGCCCCCTTTCCTTTCGCGGAGAAGCACGTCACCTGGATCAAGCCGGAGCTGGTCGCGGAGGTGGAGTTCGCGGAACTGACCGCGGAGGGTTTCATCCGCCAGGGCAGTTTCATTTCCCTGCGCGAGGACAAGGCCGCGCGTGACGTGCATCTGGATGCGATCCAGAAAGCCACCGCGGACGCGGAGGATCTCATGGTCATGAACATCACCATCTCCCATCCCGAACGCGTGGTCTTTCCGGACGACGGCATCACGAAGCTGGAAGTCGCCCGATTCTACGAACGCGTCGGAGACCTGATGCTGCCCTATGTGAAGAACCGTCCGCTGGCGATCCTCCGTGCGCCGGATGGCATCGGCGGGAAGGTGTTTTTCCAGAAGAGCTTCAAGGCGCACGTGCCGGACCACGTGCACACCAAGACCCTGGAGGATGGCACGGAGATCTTTTACGTGAAGGATGTGAAGGGCATCATCTCGCTCGCGCAGTTCGGGATGATCGAGATCCATCCGTGGGGTGCGGCGTTCCCCAACCCCGACAAGCCGGACCAGCTCATCTGGGACCTGGACCCGGACAGCGCGGTGCCGTGGAAGGAGACGCTCGGTGCGGCCTTCCTGCTGCGGGATTTCCTCGCGGAGCGTGGGCTGGATACCGTCGTGAAAACCTCCGGCGGCAAAGGACTGCACGTCATCCTGCCGCTGAAGCGCGTACATGCCTGGGACGTGATGAAGCCGTTCTCGAAGGCGGTGGCCAGCGCCGTCGCGGGGTTCAACCCGAAGCGGTTCATCGTCACCGCAAGCAAGCAGAAACGGACTGGGAAAATCTACATCGACTGGCTGCGTAATGGAAAAGGAGCGACCTGTGTGGTGCCCTGGGGTCTGCGCGGCAGGGCGACCGCCCCGGTTTCCACTCCGGTGAACTGGGATGATCTCGCGGAGGTGGTGCAGACCGGCTTCCACATCAACGAGCCGTTCTCACTGCCGGAGGACTGGAAGAGCATCAAGCCGCAGTCGGTGACGAAGAAGGTGCTGGCGGAGTTCCAGAAGGGGTAGCGAACCTCGCGAGAGGTTCGGCAGGGAGGACTTCCACGAACTCACCGATCCCGCCACGTCTCTGATGCCATGCTTCCTTTTATGGCATCGTGGGACGGAGGTGAGTCCATCCCACCGAAGCTCTCACGAGCTTCGCTACGCTCACTTCGCGAACTTCACCCACTCGATGCCCTTCAAGGCATAGTTGAAATCATCCCCCTTCGGATTCCCTCCGATGGCGATGGCCTCGATCGCCGGGCGGTCCAGCTTGCCGTTGGAGTCATGCGGCGTGTAGTTCGCCCAACTGAATTCATCGAACAACATGACCACCCGGTGGGGCTTCCCGTCGGCAGGCACATCCGGCAGGCTGATGGACCAGGTGGCTCCGTTCGGTTCCTTGAGCATCGCGTGATAGGTGGCGGGCGTGGTGCCGGGGACGATGGTGAAGGCGATGCCGTCCCACGATTCATCCGGACGATCCGCGGCAGGCAATGGCAGCCATGGATACACCCAGCGGTCGCCGCCTTTCATCTTCGCCGCCACCTCCACCGTGCCGTCCTTCAGCGCGAAGCCGAGATCCGCCTTGGACGATGAGGGTTTCCAGTTCCCCTGCTCCTTCGCCGCGGCGATCTCTTTCCGCCCCAGCGGCGTCACGTCGCCCAGGGAGGTGTTGATGCGGACCACGGAGAAACAAGGATCCATCCCCGGCGCGGTCGCGGTGATCTTCACCAACATGGGCCGTGCCGGGATGGGCGCACCGCTCAGCTTCAGCGACAGCGTCCCGTCCCACCGCCCCAGAGAACCGATGGTGGCGGCGTTTCCGGAAAGCGTTCCGGAAAGCGCCGCATCCGCCTCCAGCGAGATGGAGACAGCGGCATCCCCTTTCCCGAAGTGATAGACGCGCAGCGGCACCTCCATCGTTTCCGTATTACGGAGGAACCATGAGGAGTTGTCGAGGCGCAGGCGGTCGGGCGGAAAGACGGTCTGGATGACCAGCGGGCTGCAGTCCTTGTTTTCCGTCACCGGAACCTTCGGCGCGGGTTTCACCGGAAGTTCCGCCGATGCGGGAAGGACGAGATAGACAGGCTCCTCACCCACCCGCTCCGGAACGGTCATCCCGCGCCCGAGGAAATCGTAAGCCTTCTCCGCCCCCAACGGCGGCAGTGCCGCACCCTCCCCTGACCACGCGGCAACGACCGTCTTCGGCTCGCCATCGATCCGGGCACTGAAAGCGTAGGCGCTGGCATCCCCCTCAAGTTTTCCCAGCGGCTTCGCCCCCGCCAGCAACCGGCCCGCCGCGGCGAGCGCCACGTAGTCCGCGCGCGGTGTGTTGTCCCCATTCAGCACCCCGAAAAGGATGCCGTTCTCCAGATAATGCGGCAGCACGAAGGTGAAGAACTGCTCCGGCCCTTCGTTCAGGCCGGTGACGAGGTTGGTCGTGAGGAAGCGGGCGCGGAGTTTCCGTTCATCATCGGAAAGTTCCACATCGCTCTTTTGCACCCCCTGCCGGAAATGGAAGTAGGACTCCGTGATCCAGACCGGCTTTCCGCCGGAGGCCTTCCTCATGGTTGCATACGCCTGCGGGATGCCACTACGGACATAGTGGTGGAAGTTGAAGGTGTCGAACGCGGAGGCATCGAGGTTCTCGATGAAGTTCATGATCACCCCGCTCTCGCGGTGTTCCGCGAAGACATTCTGCCCGACGACCGCGTCCGGATCCCCGGCGCGGATGCCGTGCCAGGCGGCCTTCTGGTAGGCCATCATCTCCGCACCGGTGTGGCTGCCGAAGTTGGACGTATCCCCCTCATTCCATGGCTCCCACGCCCGCACCTTGCCCTTCCAGCGGGCGGACATCGCCTTCAGGTAGTGGTAGGCGTCCCGCAGGTCGTCGGGGAAATGCTTCGCATCGCTTCCCGCCCACTTCGGCGTGCTATGGAAGACCTGCAGCACCTTCAGCCCATGTGATGAAAAGGCATCCACGCTGCGGTCGTACTTCGTCTCCGCGGCGAATTTCCCTTTTTCCGGCTCCGTCTCCGGCCAGCTCAGGCGATCCCGCACCCAGCCCACTCCCGCGAGCGCGGAGAGACTTGCCGCTTCCCGGAAACCGAACGGAGCGCCGTCCTTGTAAAACCACGCGGCGGCGGCATCGATGGCGATGGGCGTGTCATCCGGCACGGGTGCCTTCAGCGGTTCCAGCACGGCGAAGGTGGTGCGGGCTTTCCGTGCACCATCGTCCGCCAGTTGCCATATCTCATAGTAACCGACACCGGCCTTCCCCAGCTTCGCCTCGGCACCTATCCCTGCCGCGATCTCTTTCCCATCATAGTCGAAGCAGATCCATCCCCCCCTTTCGGCAGCCCCCGTCTTCACCACCACCTCCTGCCCGGCAAGGAACACATTTCCGGGATTTCCGGCCAGTGGCCGGGGCTGCGCCAAGGCGACGGAACTGACCGCCGCGAAGATGGGAAGGAGTCTGGAATTCACGGCGGCATCATACGGGATTCCGTCAGGAAATCCTACACTGGATGGAGTAAGGAGGGTGGACACTCTTGTCCACCGGCGGCATTGGCGAATCCTCAAAGATTCACCGCGAATACGCCAAGGACGCGAAGTTGGGAAATATATCACTCTAAGAGTCGCAGTCAGCCTCCTTGTCTTCGCTGAACGCTGAAAACTTCTCTTCCTTGGCTCGCCATTGCAGCCGGAGGACAGGAGTGTCCTCCCTCCCTTACAACCCCTTCCGGAACTGCAGCGGTGTGATGCCCAGATACCTGCGGAAATACTGCGTGAAGGAGCTCTGGTCACAGAACCCGCAGTCCGTGGCGATGGAGGAAATGGGGGCGTCGCTCTGCTTCAGCAGCTTGCACCCGGCCTGCACCCGTGTCTTGTGGATGAACTCCTGCGGGCTCATCTCGAAGACCTGCTGGAACTGCCTGCGGAACTGCCGCTCGCTCAGCCCGCACATCGCCGCCAGCGCGCCCATTGGCAGCCGTTCCGCATACGCCGTCTGGATGCGCTCCACCGCCTTGCTGATGCGTGCATTCGCGAGAAAAGTGCCGCGCTTTTCACCGAGGCTGTGCGTCGTCCCCATCACGCCCACCACGCTGCCATCCATGGCGTGGAGCGGGAACTTGTTCGTCGTGTACCAGTCGAGGATCCGGTTCTCATCGAACAACACCTCCACCCGCCCGAGCAGGGGCTTGCCTGTCGTCATCACCAGATGGTCGTCATCCACGATGCCCTTCGCGATGTGGGCGGGAAAGAAGTCGCGGTCATTCCGTCCGGTCAGCTCGTCCAGCGAGCGCAGGCCGTAGCGCCTGACCATCGCCGCGCTGGCGGAGATGATGTTGCCCGCCCGGTCCTTCGCAAAGAAGCACACGTTCGGCAGATGCCCCAGCAGGCTCATGAACTGCACGGTGGGATCAAAGGGAGCGTCGGTTTTCATGGAGAGATTCACCATATCAAGGAGCGGACGGATTTTATGCAGATCCGGCCATTTCGGTCCAAGAATTTACTCTCCCGGCCCTGATCGGATGCTGGAACCTTGCGCGGCCCGGGGGAACTCCGTATTACCCGTCTCCATGTCGTATTTCCCAGGCATTCCGAAAATCCAGTTCGAGGGTCCGTCCTCGAAGAACCCTTTCGCGTTCAAGCACTACAACCCGGACGAACTCGTCGAGGGCAAGACGATGCGGGACCACCTTCGTTTCGCAGCCGCCTACTGGCATGTCATGCGCAACGGCCTGGGCGACCCCTTCGGTGGCGGCACCGCGCTCATGCCATGGGACGACCAATCGGACTCCGTGGAGAACGCGATCAAGCGCGCGGATGTGTTCTTCGAGTTCCTCGACAAGATGGACATCGGCTACTACTGCTTCCACGACCGCGACATCGCTCCGGAGCTGAACAACCTGGCGAAGTCGAACGAGGCGCTGGATAAGGTCACCGACCACCTGCTCCAGCTCCAGCAGTCCACCGGGAAAAAACTCCTCTGGGGCACCGCCTGCCTTTTCTCCCACCCTCGCTACGCGCACGGCGCGGGCACTTCCCCGAACGCGGAAGTCTTCGCCTATGGTGCCGCGCAGGTGAAAGCCGCGCTCGACGCCACGCTGAAGCTCGGCGGTGAGGGCTACGTCTTCTGGGGCGGCCGGGAAGGCTACGCCACCCTGCTGAACACGGACATGAAGCGGGAGCTGGACCACCTGGCCGCACTGCTCCACCTTGCCGTGGACTATGCGAAAAAGATCGGCTTCACCGGCCAATTCTACATCGAGCCGAAGCCACGCGAACCCTCCACCCACCAGTATGACTCCGATGCGGCGGCGTGCCTGAACTTCCTCCGCGAATACGGCCTGATGGACCACCTCAAGCTGAACCTGGAGACGAACCACGCCACGCTGGCGGGCCACACCATGCTGCATGAGATGACCGTCGCGGCAGCCGCGGGCGCGCTCGGCTCCATCGACGCGAACCAGGGTGACGAACTCATCGGCTGGGACACCGACCAGTTCCCGACCGACATCTACCTGACCACCTCCATCATGCTGAAGCTGCTGGAAAGCGGCGGCTTCACCACCGGCGGCCTCAACTTCGACGCGAAGCGCCGCCGTGAATCCCACGAGCCGGAGGACCTCTTCCATGCCCACATCGGCGGCATGGACGCCTTCGCCCGCGGCCTGAAATCCGCCGCCGCCATCCGTGCGGACGGACGGCTGGAGGAGTTCGTCACGAAGCGTTACGCATCATGGAACGAAGGCATCGGCGCGAAGGTGGAGGGCAAGTCCATCAGCCTGGAGGAAATCTCCGCCCACGTCCTCGGACAACCGGAGCCGAAGCTGGCATCCGGCCGGCAGGAGATGCTGGAGAACCTCGTGAACGAGTTCATCTGATCCGCGGGATTTCCCCCCGGATTCCGGACTATGCGAGTGGCGGCGGTTGGAAGACCAGCCGCCACGATCATAACTGTCTGGAAGTGGACGGACGGGACTGGTAGAGGGGACCATGCGTTGGCTCCTTCCGCTCGTCTTGCTTCCGTTGTTATACGCCCAGCCCCCCGATGAAATGTTCAGCGGGGATCCCGATGCGGAGGACAAGCATCGGCGGCAAAAAACATCGAAGATGCTGGGTCAGTGCCCTGATGGCCACCAGACGCTCAAGGATATCCCGATCCTCTACGGCCTGCACGGCATCCAGGTGAAGGACCAGAAAGACTGGAATGACAAAGACAGAACCCTTGCGAAATTGCGGGACGACAAAAAAGTCGTATTAGGAACGGATGTACTGTCGGGAGGTGAACCGCGGTTCCAACCCACCTGCCTCACCTGCGGTTACTACTACACCATCCGCGCCGTTCCCGACTTTTATGGATCTTGGCACAAAACGGGAAAGAAATTCCCGGATTTCAAAACCGAGTTCTCTCCGCTCACCCGCTCCGTTCCTTTCGCCACGGCAGATGATGTCCTCATCTCGGTGACTCTGGCAAAGGGGAAGGTGGAGTCGGAAAGTGTCAGTGCCTTTGTTCCGACAGTGAATGCGGATGAATGGCTCAAGAAAGTCAATGAATGGCTGGACCAGCATGGATACCCCCGGGAAACCATGGAGGACCTCCGCATCCGAAACGAAATCCGATATCCACAGCTCGATCCGTTCCCGGAGGGTCAAGTCATCAAAGGGGAAGATTCGAAATTCTGGCTGAGCATCTCGAGTCTTTCAGAAGAGAAAACAGTGTGGCTCAACTTCAACTTAAAGAAGAACAAGCCTGCCAGCAAGATCCCGGAAACGGAAACCAAGGCACGCGGCGGACTGCCGAACGTGCTGACGAAACTCACTTTTGGTGAACCCGTCCGCATCGCCTACCTCGGCGGCAGCATCACCGAGGCCGCTGGCTGGCGGGTGCTTTCGCTGGAGTGGCTTCGGGAACATTATCCGTCGTCCCGCGTGGAGGAAATCAACGCTACCTTTTCCGGGACGAACTCCGCGTTCGGGGCCTTCCGGCTGGGCCGCGAAGTGGTGGAGAAGAAGCCCGACCTGGTATTTGTCGAGTTCGTGATGAACGACGGTTCGACAGACCCTCAGCGGACCACCCGCGCAATGGAGGGCATCGTCCGCCAGATGTGGAAATCCTCACCCACTACGGACATCTGCTTTGTCTACACCATCGGAAAAAGCACTCTACCCAACTATCAGGGCGGCAGCCGCCCACCGGCGGTGGAGGCCATGGAAAAGGTAGCGGACCACTATGGCGTGCCGTCCATCGACTTTGGCCCTGCGATCGCAGAAATGGAAAAGGCCGGCGACCTCACCTTCACCGCCCCCCTGCCCTCCAACTCCGCGGCGGACGGAAAGATCATCTTTTCCGGTGACGGCGTGCATCCGTATGTGGAGACGGGCCACCCGCTCTACCTGGCCGCCATCCAGCGGTCATGGCCCGCCATATCCGCCGCTGCGAAGCCCGCCGGTCCTCATCAGCTCCCGGCACCACTCGACCCCGCGTCATGGCAGCAAGCCATCCTGATCCCGATGAAGGATCTCGCCCGGCAGGGCAACTGGCGGGAACTGGCTAAGGATGCCCCGCCGATGAAATCCGCCGGCACCCGTGCACCGCTCATGTGGTACGGGGAGAAGCCCGGCGACGCCATCGAGTTCAGCTTCACCGGCACCTGCTTCGGCCTCTATGCGCTGAAAGGCCCGGACTGCGGGACGTTCCGCGTGACGGTGGACTCCCAGCCTCCGGTGGAGGCGGCGAAGTTCGACAGCTTCTGCGTGGCGGACCGCTGGCGTGTCAGCCCGTGGATCTACCCGCACGACCTGCCCGACGGCGTCCACCGCGTGCGGATCGAGATGACAGGCACCGCCCCTGACAAGAAGGCCGCACTGAAGGACAACTTCGCGAAACTACCACCCGCCCAGCGCGACGGCACGCGCCTCTATGTCAGTGACGTGATGATTATCGGCAAGCCAGAGCGATGAGTCGCTATGCCGTGGAAACGCATTCCGCTTTTGGAATCCGCATCTCGTTGACGGGGGGTGCCATCCGCACCGATACTCCGCCGCCCATGAAGATGAAACGCAGCTCCTCCGCCTCACCCCGCCCCAACGGCATCCTCCGCTGGTCCACGCTCTGCGTGCTCGCCGGTGGTCTGGCCAGTTGTGAAAAGGAGGAAAGCTACACCTTCACCGAGAAGGACGCGGCGATGGCGAATCTCCAGTCCGGCATCGACAAGCTGGACTCCCAGCACGCCCTGCTGAAGGCCGGGGAGGTTGCGAACAATTTCCAGATGGACGGCGTGGGCTACTACCACGCGGAGCGGCGCGAGTTCTTTCCCCAACCCTACAACCTGCGGGCCAATGACGGACGTTATTTCGTCGATGGTTCCTGGCAGGCCCAGCCCGGCCCGGACTTCGTCCCGCCCAGCCGCCCGTCCCCTGAATCCCTGAAAAAGATCGATGCCGCCCTCACCGAGGCCCGCAAGGAGGAGGAAAAATCCGGTGGTAACACCGCCAGCCACAGTGGCGGTGGCTTCAGCGGCACGAACATGCTGCTGATGTACATGCTGCTCTCCGGCAACCGCGGCCTGTTCTCTCCCGGTGCGGGCTTCCAGCAGACCGACCGGAACCCCGCCGACCTGAACCGCCGTGCGATGGATGAACGCCGCACCGCCGCCGGCCATGCCTCCGCGAATCCCGGCTACCGCAGGGCCGTGGAGCAGAGCCGCATGCAAGGCACGCCGGTGAAGCCGGGCCAGTCCGTGCGTGGCGGCTTCGGCGCGTCCCGCAGCAGCGAGTTCACCTCCGGCAGTTGATCCGCCTTTTCCATGAGAGACATCCGACTTGATACCCGGCTTCCCCGCCACAACTGGAAGCAGCGGGTGGAGGAAGCGGGCCTCACCTGGCATGGAGCGGACGGACTCCCCTACTGGACGGAGGACCGCCATCTGGTGATGACCCTGCAGGCAGCGGAGACGCTGGAAGCGGCGGCCAACGAAATGCACGCCATGTGCCTCCACGCCTGCTCGGAGATCGTCACCCGCGGTTGGCTGGACCGCCTTTCCCTGCCGGATGAGGCAGCCCGTCTGGCGGAGGCATCCTGGCGGATGGAGGACTCCTACCTTTACGGCCGGTTCGACTTCGCATGGGACGGCAATGGCCAGCCGAAGCTGTTGGAATACAACGCCGATACCCCCACTTCACTGCTGGAGGCCGCCGTCGTCCAGTGGCAATGGCTGGAAGATGTGGCTCCGGAAGGCGACCAGCTCAACTCCATCCATGAAGCGCTCATCGACCAGTGGAAGCAGGAGCGCGCGGAGCTGATCCACTTCGCCTGCGTGTGGGAAAGCGAGGAGGACCGCCAGACCATCGCCTATCTGGCGGAGACCGCGGAACAGGCGGGCAAGCAGGTGGAGTTGATGGACATGGGCGAGATCGGCCTGTCGCCGGAGGGCCGTTTCACCGATACCCGGGAGCGTCCCATCGAGCGGATCTTCAAGCTCTACCCGTGGGAGTGGATGGCGAAGGAGGACTTCTTCGGTGAGGTGGCGCTGGAGCGCGACCGCTTCCTGGAACCGGCGTGGAAGATGATGCTCTCCAACAAGGCGTTGCTCGCCATCCTGTGGGAGCTGAATCCCGGCCACGACCTGCTCCTTCCCGCCTTCCTGGACGAACGCGGACTGCGTGCCTCCGGCGTCACCCGCTGGGTGGAGAAGCCGCTTTTCGGCCGCGAGGGTGCCGGGGTGAACATCCTCCACCACGGCCGTACCGTGACCTCCGGCATTCCCCACCAGGGACAGGAGCCGCGTGTTTATCAGCAGCAGACGGAACTTTTCAAAGCCGCCGGGCTCCACTTCGTCTGGGGCCTGTGGATGATCGGCGACGAATGCCGCGGCCTTTCCGCCCGTGGGGATACCTCCGCCGTCACGGGGAACCTCAGCCGCTTCGTGCCGCACCGCATCGAGGGTTGATCCAAGGATTACCCCTTACATAGAGTGTTGGGATGAACCTGCGATTGCTGACGCTTGAGGGTATTTTTGCGGCGATTTTGTCGTTGGGCAGCGGTACCGCCTGTCTGATGGCGGCGCGTCATGCAGGGAGAGCGCTTTCCGACTTCTATGGATTCCCCGAGGGGGAACCGTCCCCCGTTTTGCCGCGCATCAGTCATTGGGCGATCCACGCTTCGGGATGGGTACCTGTCACCTGCTTCATCGCCTATGCCATGTTCGCCATCCTGCGGATGAAAAACCGCCAGTCACCATGGCCCTGCTGGTTGCTCGCATTCATCCTTCTGGTCACCGTCAGCATCGTCCTGCTGGGGCTCACGATTCCCTATGCAAGAGCGACCTTCCGGATGGGAGATTCTTGACTCCATTTTTCCGGGCGACGGAATCAGCAGGGATTCCGCCACCTTTTGGATCTTTCCTATCCGCGGATCAGGTCTAGTTTCGTAGTCCTATCACCATGAAACGCACTGCATCCGCCCAATGGAATGGCACCCTCAAGGAAGGGTCCGGCACCCTCGAAACCCAGAGCGCGATCCTCAAGGACACTCCGTATTCCTTCCGCTCCCGCTTTGCCGATGGCACGGAGACGAACCCGGAGGAACTCATCGCCGCGGCCCACGCGGGATGTTTCTCCATGGCGTTGTCCCTCATGCTCGAGCAAGCGGGTTCCCCGCCTGAAAGCATCTCCACCAAGGCGGAGCTGAGCTTCGACACGGACAAGCTGGAGATCACCATCATCGTCCTCACCCTGACCGCGAAGGTGCCCGGCATTTCCGAGGAGAAATTCCAGGAGGTCGCCCAACAGGCGAAGGCAGGCTGCCCCGTCTCCAAGGTCCTGAAAGCGGAGATCAAGCTGAACGCCACGCTGGAGTCCTGAGCCGGTGTTGGTACGGGCGGGATGGCACAACCGTCACATGGCCGCGCTCCGACCCCGCTCGATCCAACGCCCAGATTGCCGTAACCATGCGCCCTGTCTTCTCCGTGCTGTTTCCGTGTTTGCTTGGCGTCGCCTCCGCCGATCCCGCGATCCTTGTTTCGGAGTTCATCTATGAATCCGGGCCGTATCCGCAGATCCATGCGACGACCATCGAGGAAACACCGGAGGGGCTGGTGGCCGCATGGTTCGGCGGGACGAAGGAGAAGCACCCGGATGTCGGCATCTGGGTTTCCCGGCAGGTCGATGGCAAGTGGACGCCAAGCGTGGAGGTGGCGAATGGCATCCAGCACACGCTCTCCGATGGAACGGTGGTACGCCACCCGACCTGGAATCCCGTCCTGTTCCAGCCACGCGAAGGCCCGCTGATGCTTTTCTACAAGGCCGGACCAACTCCGCAGACATGGTGGGGAATGCTCACCACCTCCGACGACCACGGGAAAACATGGTTCACCCCGCGCCGCCTGCCGGAGGGCATCCTCGGCCCGGTGAAGAACCGCCCGCTGCAACTCACCGATGGCACCATCCTCTGCCCCACCAGCGAGGAAACACCGGAGAAGCCCAGCAAGTGGACGGTCCACTTCGAGCGGACGCGGGACCACGGCATCACCTGGCAGCGCACGCCCGCACTCCATGACGGTCTCACCATCCAAGCCATCCAGCCCAGCCTGCTGACGAAAAAGGACGGCACGCTGCTGGCCGTCGGCCGCACCCGGCAGGACCGCATCTTCTCGCTTTCCTCCGCGGACCAGGGCGTCACCTGGAGCCCGTTGAAGCTGGGCAACCTGCCGAACAACAACTCCGGCACGGACGCCACCACGCTGCGGGACGGCACCCACCTCATCGTTTATAATCATGTCGGCGGCCTTCCCGGGAAATGGGGCGGCATCCGCACACCGCTGAATGTCTCCGTGTCACAGGATGGCGAAACCTGGAAGGCCGCGGTCATCCTTGAAAAGGACCCCGGCGAATACAGCTACCCCTCCGTGATCCAGTCGAAGGACGGCCTGGTCCACATCACCTACACCTGGAAGCGCCAGCGGGTGAAGCACGTGGTCATCGATCCCGCGAAGCTGCAGCCGAAGGAGATGATGGAAGATGGCAGGTGGCCGGAGTGAGTGGCTTCGTGGCGTAACGGCTGCGCCGTTACGGTTGGGACAACCCTCCTCCATCCCTGCGGATCCGCATGGGATGAAACGTCATCCATAAGAGGCAGGGACGGCGCCTGATACCTTGCCGTGGCCCGTTTCCACCGTAGTTCCCTCCTCCCGGGAAAGCCGGAAAACACGATCAGGGGATCGGAATCATGGGATGATGGGACATCCACCCAGCCGTAATGGCGCAGCCATTACGCTACGGAAAAGCATCCTCACTTCACACCCTCGTTCTCATCCTCCGCGCCTGCTCCATGCACACCGCCGAGTCCCAATCCAGCCGCCCCACCGATCCCCATGCCCATGGCGGCACTACCGCCACCCGCACCGCCGGCATTTCCACCACGGCCACCGCGTTCCTGCTCGGCAACGCCTTTTCCTTTTCCGCCGCCTGAGGCACCACCCGGGCGCGATGGTCCCTGCATCGGGATCTCCAATGCAGTTGGCACCGGATCCAGGTCCAACGCCTGGCGGATGAAGTCACGCAGGGAGATCACCAGCGCGTGGGTGTGGACCTGGCGGCCCGCCACCAGTTCACGTGCCGCCTTCGCCGCCAGCCGCACCTGATCCTCCGTGCCGAGCAGGATGATGTCGGAAAGCGCGGCCTCCACCGCGTCCCGCATCCGCCGTGAGCGGTCGGAGCCGCCGTCCAGTTCCGCGGCGGGGATGATTCCTTCGGCTGCTTTCTTCCGCAGGTCCCGCAGGTGGGTGGGATCCACCGCAAGATCCCCGGTGAAGGAACCGCCCAGCGTCTTGTAGGCGGCGATCAGCACCCTCAACCGTTCGTTGATCTGGCGGTTCGCCCGCTCCCGCCGCTGCTGGATGGTCGCCATGGCCAGCAACCGGATGCCCACCCCGATCAAGGTCACCAGCGCAAGCGCGACCAACGTGGAAAGGAGGCTCTGCTAGGAACTGAAGTCGATGCCGCGCATGCCCCACTGTCACCGGGATCCAACGTATCGCATCTTCCTTTTGTGTAATTTATTCGCTTTTGTACTTTATTTGCATTTCAAGGAATGAGGTAGTTGCCGGGTCACGGCACCGCGCGATGCGGGTGCCATTCCCAACTCCCATGAAAAACAAGATGATGATGCCCTACCTCACCCGTCCCACCCCGCTGCTGGCCGCGCTCGGCCTGCTCGCCGCCACCGTGGCGGAAAGCCAGGCGGTCCTGTTCAGCTACTACATCGGCGTGGATGGCCAGCAGACCATCCCGACCGGAGCGTATGCTGGACTCGCCAACCCGAACGCGAACCGCCTGACCCTGCTCTTCGCCCACCCCAACGAGGCCAGCCCGTCCAGCGGCCACTACCACTCGAAGGGGGTGTACCGCTACCAGCCCGGCTCGCCGGTGGGCAGTCCCGTCATCGAGGTGAACCCGGCCAACTACCTGCCGGAAGGGAGCGCCGCCCCGCTTTCCATGACCGCCGGGGTCGGCATCTACGCCGGAAAGTCCGTGGTGCTGGAGGACAGCTCGAATGGTTTCAGCCTGATCGATTTCCGGGACACGGATGATCTGGCGGCCTACGCGCCGGGGACGGCGGAGAGCTACATGTACAACTCCTCCGGCGGGCGCTGGACCGGCTCGATCGCCGGGGCGGACGTCCACTTGGTGCTGGTGTGGAAATCCGACGGGCTGAACATCGGCAACGACAGCTCTCTCAACATCGGCCTCAATGGTGCGGGTGATGAATATCATCTGTCGGATGATGTGAATTTCTCCCCGGTGTTCTGGACGGAGCAGGACGCGGTGCCGGGCACGTATCTGGCGCAGTTCAAGCTGGTGGATGAGGAAGGCATCTTCGGGGATTCCGGCACGTTCGAGTTCCGCTTCGATGTGGTGCCGGAGCCATCGTCCGCCCTGCTGGCGGCGGGGGCCGCGGCGCTGGGACTGATGCGCAGGCGGCGTTGATTTCCGCGTAATGGACTGGTGTGGCGGGTGTCTTCCGGAATGGGAGGCACCCGCTTTTCCGTTGGGGATCACCGGCGTTTCCGGCGGAACGCCAGCAGGACGGCGGAGGCGCAGGAAACCAACACGGCGGACGGTTCCGGCACGACCTGGAAGGTGATGATCTCCGTCGTCTGCTTGAACCCATCCATGGCATGGGTACCGGACGCGGTCATCTCGATGGTCCACGTTCCCGCCTCGGTGAAGCCCCAGTTGTGGTGGGCGTGCGAGCCCGCCCCCAGGGTGATCTCATCCACACCGGGATCCGCGGTGGACATGCGGATGATGGGATCTCCGAAGACGTCGTACTGCCACAGCGCGAAGTGACCAGCACCCGATGGAGAGGTGACGGTGCCTAGGGTGAAAGTGATGTCCGTCCACTGTCCTGCGGGCAGTTCCTCCGTGGCCAGCCCCAGGAATGGCAGCATCACGTTCTGGGACTGCGGCAGCACCCATACCGACTGCCCGCTCCCCGCACCCAGCGCGGGCAAGTCCACGGGCAGCACCATCAGCGCGTCCGTGGACACGACGGTGATCACATCCGTCAGGTCGAACTCGCCTTCGGTTTCATAGCCATCGATGGTGGCCCCGCCGGCATGGAAGTGGAAATGGAGCCGGCCGTTTTCATAAGCCAGGCCGAAGTCTCCGTGGCCATCCGTGTAGAGGGCGGCGGATGACCACCCGGCGAGAGCGGTGGTGACTGAGAGGATGAGGGATGGGCAGGCGATGGTTGGTCGTTTCATGATGGAAAGGGTTCAGGGGGCGGTGACATGCAGGCGGAAAAAGGTCGCGGGCGGCGCACCCGCCGATGAAGGGATGAGGCGCAGGGAGCGGGACCAGATCCGGCCATGGGCATTCCCTTCCTCCGCGCCGGTCTCGAACAAACCGAGCGGAGGCCCCGGCACGGTGGCGGAGCGGACGGTCCACCGCACCAGGTCATGGCTCACAGCCGGACGGATGCTCCATCCGCCGCCCGCCAGCGGATCCTTGTAAGTGTCCCTCAGAAAAGTGAACGCGCCTCCCCCGTCCGCGGTGCGGCGGGCGGAGGGCATGCGCCCGCCATCCGCCCGCGTGGGGTCGAGTCCGTGCCAGAACAAGGCGAACTCCACCCCATTCGGGATGCCGTCATGGTCGTGGTCCGACATCGGCTCGGACAACGCGCCCGCAGCCAGCCCGGCCTGTGCTTCATGGCTGGCGCTCCAGTCCGCATAGGTGAAATCCAGCCCCAACCCCGCGCCGATCACCAACGAGAATGGCGGGGAGAAATTTCCGGCCCCGGCCCGGTCCGCACGCACCCGGCCCTCCACGCGGTAGATCCCTTTTTGCGTGAAGGCCAGCGTCAGCTCCCGCCCGGCGGACGGGACGGGCACCACGCCTCCGGCTTTGTCCGCGATGATGGTGCCGCCGTCGAGCCATGCGGCATCGCCCGGCCCGTGGATGCCGGATATTTCCAAGGCGGTGCCGCTCCATGAAGCGGGAGGCAGTCCGGCGGATGCGATGGCCGGGGCGATGCCCACGCCATTCGGGAAAGCCCGCGCGGACGAAGCGAGCGTCACCCGGCTTTCCCATACCGCTCCGGCGAGCGCCGCTGACGCCGCACCCGCAGGTGTCCGCGCCTCCAGCATCGCGCGGTCCGTCCGGTAGGCGGCTCCGGCAGCGGCATCCCCCAGCAGCAGGAGCGGCGCACCGTCCGCCTCCACCACCTGGAGGATACCACCGCCACCCACCGCCGAGGAGAACGGAACGGAAAAGGTGAAGGTCTTCCGTGCCGTGGTGACCATGTTGCCATGGTTCGGCATCAGCTTGCCGGATGCCTCGAAGGTCACCCGGTAGAGGCCGGGCCGGGTGAAACCCCAGTTGTAGTGGGTGTGGGAGGACACCGGGATGGTGGGGATCTCATCCGCCGCGGTGATGCCGTCGGTGGTGTCGAACGAGAACACCGCCTGCCCGAAGCCCTCCACCTTCCAGGTGGCGAATTTCCCCCCGGCATCCGGCCCGGTACCTTCCCCCGACACCAGCCGCAGGGAGACACTGCCGTGGCTGCTGGGGGTGTAGTTCCCACCGACCCGGGCCTGGAACAACCCCGCCGCCATGGTGGTGCGGACACCGAGGAAAAGCGCACCATCCACCTGCGTCTGCGGCAGCACCCACAGAGGGGTGCCGGACGGGCCGAAACGCGAGAACACTCCGGCGGGGTTCGGTACGACCCGCGCCGCCGCCGGTCCCATGAGCATCGTGACCGCCTCCGGTTCCATCCTCACCACCCCGGCGGAGGTGCTGAAATCGTCATCCTCATCATAGGAAACGGAGAATTTCCAACCGTCGTCGGGATCCGCCGTGCCCGGGGTGTAGTCCAGATGGATCTCATAATGGCCGGTCACCAAGTCCGTCGGCGGGGTGGAGGCAGTTACCAGCGGACAGAGAAAAGCAAAGGACAGCAACACTCGCGCAATCGGCATGCACCCATCAAAAGCAACTTATTTACATTTACAATGAAATACCATCAGCAAATCTCATGCAATGAATCGCACCGTCGCCTCCCTACTCCTGCTGCTGCCAGCGCAGCCCGCCTTTTCCGAAGAGGTCGCGCAGGAACTGGAGGAAATCACGGTGACGGCGGAGGCGGAGGCGACACCACCCGCACCGTCGGCTTTCTCCCCGCAGACGGTGGTGGAGGTTCCACGGGAAACATTACGGAGAAACGCCGCAGCGACGCTGGGCGAGACGCTAGGCTGGGAACCGGGCGTTTCCTCCGGCTACTTCGGCCCCGGTGCCAGCAGACCGATCATCCGCGGGTTCGAGGGCGTCCGGGTACGGACGTTGAGGGATGACCTCGGCACCTTCGACCTTTCCGACATCAGCCCGGACCACGGCGTGGCGCTGGAGCCGTTCCTGCTGGAGTCCGCGGAGATCCACCGCGGCCCGGCGGCCTTGCTCTATGGAGGGGCCGCGCTGGGTGGCGCGGTGAACACCCGCAGCCTGGTGATGCCACGGGAGATCCCGGACCAGCCGGTGGGAGGTGGGATCGAGGCCCGCCACGAAACCCAGGGCAACGCGCTGGCCAACTCCGGGCTGGCCACCTTTGCCGCCGGGGACTTCGTGTTCCGCCTGACCGGCTCCGTCCGGGAAGCGGGGGACATCAGCATCCCCGGACGCGCCCGCAGCGGGGACTATGAGCGGATGGAAAATCCCGGCGTCTATGATCCCGGTGCGGGGACCATCCTACCGGTGCCGAATCCCTCCGGAAAGCTGCCCAACTCTTTCCACGAAGCCTCCACCTGGTCCACGGCGGTGGCGTGGGTGCCGCAGGATGTCCCGGCCCGCATCGGCCTTTCGTGGTCCCGCTTCGACAGCCGCTACGGAGTCCCCTACTCCTACCCCGGCGATGCGACCGACCTCTACGGCGACCAGTCGATCGACATGGCGCAGGACCGGCTGGATCTGGAAGGCGCGCTTACTTTCGGCTCCGGTCCCGTCACCCGGATCGAGGCGCGCTTCGCAAAGGCGGACTACGATCACCACGAATTCTTCACCGGAAAGGGAAAGGACTCCGGCAGGGACTTCACGGACACCACGCTGGCCCGGGAGGGATCGGAGGGACGGGTGGACATCCACCACCAGGCGTTCGACCAACGGCTCACCGGCATCCTCGCCCTCACCGCGGCGGGCGAGACGGTGCGCTCCCAGCGGACCGTGTTTCCCCCACCGGATCTCCAGCAGGTGGAGGGGGAGCTGCGCGGGGAGCAGATGGGCATCGCCCTGCTGGAGAAATACGAAAGCGGGGAATGGACGGCCCGGCTGGGTGCGCGGCTGGACCACGCGGACACACGCGACACCAGCCTCTCCGCTTTTGGCTGGGAGCCGTCCGAAACCGGCTGGTCCCACAGCCTGTCCGGTGCCGTGACATGGACGCGGGAGGGCATCGGCCCGCTCGACCGGCTGGCGGTGACGGGCATCCTCTCCCAGGTCGGGCGGCAGCCGACGGCGGTGGAGCGTTATGCGTTCTGGAACAACGCGGGCATCGGCAGGTTCCTCGTCGGCGGAGATCTCGACGGCATCCCGCTGGAAACGGAACGCTCGCTGGGCATCGAGGTGGGGCTGGAGGCACAGGCGGGTCCCGTCACCGGGAAGGTGAATGCCTACCACTACCGGATCGATGATTTCGTGTTCCTCCAGGAGTCGCCGGGACTGACCGGTGGCTTCGGCCGGGCGGTGGAATACGTCGGCAGGGACGCCACCTTCACCGGCTTCGAGGCCGGGCTGGACTGGCGGATCAACGATGAACTCACGCTCCAGCTCATGGCGGACGCCGTCCGCGCGGAGAACACCACCGATGGCACGCCCATCCCGCGCATGCCGCCGCTGCGCTTCGGCTCACGGCTGGAGTGGAAAAAGGATGCCCTCATCGCCGGCATCGAGATCCGCCACGCCACGGCGCAGGACCGGGTGCAGCAGGAACCCCGGCCCGAACTCCCGGCGGACGCCTATACGCTGGTGAACGCCGACATTTCCCGGACCTTCACCCTGCCCCGCGGGGAAATGACCGCCTTCCTCCGCGCCACCAACCTGCTCGATGAAAAGGCACGCGCCTCCACCTCCTTCCGCAAAGACACCGCGCCGCTGCCCGGCAGGGGCGTCTCCGTCGGGTTGAGGTATGAATTCTGAAGATGAAATGCGCCGGGAGCTGGTGGATGTTGCCGGGATGAACTCCACCAAACTGCTGAAGGATCTCCGCGACGCGCTGTGGCATGCCAGGATGGAATCCCGTATCAACCCCAGCGAAGGCGTCCAAGATGCCTACACGATCCCGCTCGATGAACTGACCGACCAGCTCTCCACCGCCGGGTTGCTATCCGATACCGAGGCCAGGCTGGTCATCGGCTTTCTCGATGAGTTCGATGCCCTGGATGAGGATCCCTCGCCGCGCGAAGTGCCGGACGATGTGGCCACGGAAATCTCCCGCGTCACGGCCGAGCTGCGCTCCGCCCGGCTGGCCGGGGATCGTGATGTGCAGGGCTTCGGCCCGGAACGATGAGCCGTTCTGTGGCAGGGACGCCATTCCATGGCGTCAGGCGGGGTAGATCTCTCACCACCCCATGGTTCCGTTTTCCCTGACGGCTTTGCGGGATTCTATCCGAGAGGAAGCAGGAGAGGGAAACCGGGCACAGCAAGGCATCAGACGTCCCCCCCGCCGGACGCCATGGAATGGCGTCCCTGCCTTTGCGTCCTCCTACTTCGGATAGTCGCGCCACAACCAGCGCAGGGTGTCCGGCAGGATGCTGGCCCCGTGCTTCGAGCTGTGGGCCCCCTCGCCGAAGACGAACTTCACGTCGTAGCCCTTTCCGCGCAACGCGGCGTCCATCGCCTTGTTCGCCTCCGGCCATGAGCCGAATTGGTTGACGATGTCGTTGCTGCCGTCCTGCAGGAAGACGCGGATCGGTTTTTTTTCCGAATCCCGGACGATCTGCGGATACTTGTCGCCGCCGCGGATGTTGGTGTAGCTGCCGATGAAGCTCATCACCTTGGAAAACTGGTCCGGCCTTTCCCATGCGACGGTGAAGGCGCAGATGGCACCGCTGGAGGAACCGCTGATCCCCCGCCCCGCCGGATCGTCCGTGATCTTCACGTGCTCCTTTGCCAGCGGCATGATCTCATCCAGCAGGAACTTCGAATAGGTGTCCCCCAGCGCGTTGTATTCCAGCGAGCGGTTGGAAGCCGGTGCAGGACGTCCGTCCGGACGCTTGCGCGGAGCCTCGCCGGGAGCGAGCGGCTTGTCGCCCGGGTTGATGAAGATGGCCGCCATCAGCGGCAGGTCCTTCTTGTGGATCAGGTTGTCCAGCACCACCGGCACCCGCCATCCGCCCTTGCGGGAAACGAACGCGCTGCCGTCCTGGAACACCATCAGCGCGCAGGGCTTCGAGCCGTCATAGCCCGCCGGGATGTAGAGGAACCACTTCCGGTTCACGCCCGGAAAGTTCTTCGAGCCTTCCATGATGAACTCCATCACCTTTCCCTCCGGCACGCCCGGCTGTGGCTGCGACTCCGGGCCGAGCTTGTACTGGGCATCCGGATCGACGGCGGCGGGCTTGGCCGGTGTGGGTTCCTGGGCGGATGCGGAAAGGCCGCTTTGAAGGGCGATCGCCGCGAGAAGCGGAAAGAGCGTGGGTCGCATGGTGGTGCGGATATAACCGACGGAAGCGCCGGATGTTTCAAGCCGGATGGAAATGATCCGTAGTCGCCTTGCTGGAGAGCGGATCCCGTTTGGCGGATTCGTGGACTTCTCCGCCGGTTTGGTCGGAAGAAAGCTGCATCCGGACACGATCCCGTCTTTCTAACAGACTTGCTCATCGGCACCAGGTTTCTGGCCGGATTCCCCCCATGGGGTTCCAGCCAGAAACCACCGGGGGTGGGATTCGCCCGAGCAAGGCGAGGATATCGGATCTAGAGCGTTGTCACAACGAACAACCCATCCCATGACCATCGAAAAATGAGCGCTCTTTACTTCCAAAAGGGATCGCATACTCCTTGGGTGACATGGATGTTCAGGAATCCAAGAAGCCAGTCATTTTCATCCCTATCAAAGGAGGGCAAGCGGGGATAAACATCCGCTTCATCAGAGAGTGGTCCTTTTCAAAAGATCGCCTCGAGCTCGTTGTCGAGCGCTCGGGCGGACATTCCGTTCATGTGGAGACAGGAGAGCAGGCACTTCATTGCCTGCGGATTCTCAAAGACTTCACCGGTTGAAATCTTTCTGAGAAGCCATGTTCATAAAAGCGCACCCGATTGGATTCGAACCAATGACCGTCCGCTTAGAAGGCGGATGCTCTATCCAACTGAGCTACGGGTGCTTGAGGGCGGACGTGTAGCAACGGCGGGCGGCCAAGTCAAAAACCGCTTTGAAAAAATCCTCCTGCGGCTAACTACCGGTCCATGGAACCAGCGATCGGGATCATCGGCGGCAGCGGGCTTTACGAATTGGACGGCTTCGAGAGGACGGAGGAACGGGTGGTGGAGACGCCGTTCGGCGAGCCGTCGGACGCGCTGGTGGGCGGGATCCTTTCCGGCAGGCAGGTCTGGTTCCTGCCGCGGCACGGGCGCGGGCACCGCATCCTGCCGACGGAGATCAACCACCGGGCGAACCTCTGGGCGCTGCGCAGCCTGAACGTACGCTGGCTGATCTGCGTGACGGCGGTGGGCAGCCTGAAGGAGGAATACCGGCCGCGCGACGTGGTGCTGCCGGACCAATATTTCGACCGCACCAGTCGGAGGGAGCACCACACGTTCTTCGGCGGCGGCATCGTCGGCCATGTGGCGTTCGCGGATCCGGTGAGCACGGGGCTGCGGGCGATCCTGCGCGGGGCGTGCGAGAGCAGCCTGGTCCCCTACCACGACGGCGGCACCTATGTGAACATGGACGGCCCGGCGTTTTCCACCCGGGCGGAGAGCAACGCGAACCGGCAGCTCGGCTTCGACGTCATCGGCATGACGAATCTGCCGGAGGCGAAGCTGGCGCGGGAGGCGGAGATCGCGCTGGCGACGCTGTGCATGGTGACGGACTACGACTGCTGGAAGGTGGAAGAGGAGGCGGTGACGGCCGGGGCGGTGATCGCCCACCTGCACGCTAACGTCGCGAACGCGAAGAAGCTGCTGGCCGCCGCGATCCCGCAGATCCCGACGACGCCGGACTGGCCGGAGCACTCCGCGCTGGACGGCGCGATCATGACGCCCCCCGCCCTCTGGCCGGCGGAGAAAAAAGCAGCGCTGGCCCCGCTGCTGGCGCGCTTCGGCTGAAATTTGCAACGCAAAGATAGTCGTGACATTGATCCCGCTTTGTTTAGCCTCCCTGAAACATTTCCTCCGCATATCCCCATGCAAAGCCCCATCGAAAAGCTCGGCTCGAACATCATCACCACTCTCGGCAACGATGACGGGCTTTCCGCCCTCTCCCGCCGTGGCTTCCTGGCAATGACCGCCACGCTGGCAAGCTGTTCCGCAGCAGCCCCGCTCCCGCCACAAGGTTCCGCCGCCGCTCCGGTGAAGACGAAGCCGAACACCGGCTACCGCACGCCTCCGGTGCAGGGTCCGGTGCCGCGCAACCCGGATGGCAACCACAGCAGCAACTTTTCCAAGGACGGCGGCATCACCTACTCCCGCGTCCTCGTTTCCGGGAACTACGTGGCGATGACCTTCGACGACGGTCCGCACCCGCAGAACACCCCGCGCCTGCTGGACATGCTGCGCGCGCGCAACATCAAGGCGACCTTCTACGTCATCGGCCGCAGCGTGGACCTCTACCCGAACATCGTCCGCCGCACCGTCGCGGAGGGCCATGAGATCGGCAACCACACGCACACCCACCGCCTGCTGAGCAAGCTGGGCATGGATGAGGTGCGCCAGGAAATGAGCCGCTGCCGGGACGCGATCGTCCGGGCCGCCGGTGTGCAGCCGCGCACCATGCGGCCTCCCTACGGCGGGATGTTGCAGACGCAGCGCGAGATGGTTTTCCGCGAGTTCGGCAACCCGTGCATCCTCTGGTCCGTGGACCCTCTGGACTGGAAGCGCCCCGGCCCGGGCGTGGTCAGCTCCCGCATCCTTTCCGGCACGACCGCAGGCAGCATCATCCTGGCGCACGACCTGCACTCGCAGACGGTGGACGCCATGCCCGCCGCGATGGACGGCCTGCTGAAGCGCGGCTTCCGCTTTGTCACGGTTTCCCAGCTCCTGGCCATGAAGATGGACAGCGCCGCCGCCACCGCGCAGACCACGGACGCCGCCGCCCCGGCCCACTGAACCCAGCGGACCGCCCATCAGGCATGTTCGGCGAGCGTTACTTCGCCACGCGCGAACGGTTGTCCGGCGTGATGGCCGGCATTTCCGCCCTGGCGGACCAGACGGGCGCGGACATTTCCGGCAAGCTGCCTTTCGAGGAGATCGAGAAGGGCCTCGGGAATCCGTTCCTGTTCGTCATCTGCGGCGAGGTGAACGCGGGGAAATCCACGCTCATCAACGGCCTGTTCGGCCAGGATCTGTGCAAGGTCAACGTGCTGCCGGAAACCCACCGGGTGACGTGGTACCGCCATGCCCCCGTCGCGCGGGACGTGGAGATCACCCCGGTGCTGGAGGAACGCTACCGCCCCGTGGGTTTCCTGAAGGATTTCTCCCTGGTGGACACGCCGGGGACGAACTCCGTGGTGAAGGACCACCAGCAGATCACGGAGCGGTTCCTGCCCGCCGCGGACCTCATCCTCTTCGTCTTCCCCGTCACGAATCCGTGGGGCGCGGCCACCTGGGACTTCGTGTCGAAGATCCCGGAAGGCGGCTTGAACCGCGTGGCCTTCGTCATCCAGCAGGCGGACCAGCGGGAACCCGCGGACATCGGGGTGATCCTGGGGCACATGCGGGACCTGTCGATGAAACGCATCGGCCACGTGCCGCCGATCTTCGCCGTTTCCGGAAAGCTCGCCTGCGCGGCGAAAAAAGCGGCTCCCTTTTCCCGAAGCCAGTTCGAAAAAAGCGGCTTCCCGGAGCTGGAAAACTTCATCTCGCGGCAGGTGTGCGGCTCTCCGGAACGCCGCGCCCTGCTTGAAACGTGGCGCTCCCAGGCCGCGTCCGCCCTCCGCACCGTGGAGGACCGCATCGAGGGCCAGACCCGCACGCTGGATGAGCAGGACCGCTTCCTCCACCAGATCGAGCGGGAGATCGACGCGATGCGGGAACGCTTCGTCGCCCGCCTTTCCCGCCACCTGCCCGGCGTGGCGGAGGTTTTCCAGACGGAGGCGGTGTGGGTGTCCAGCGTGCTTTCCTCCCGCCTCGGCGCGGCGCGCTCGATCTTCCGGTTGTTCACGGGAGACCGCACCGGCCAGGAGATGGAATCCCTTTTCATCGAGCGCTTGCAGGCCGCCATCAGCTCCGTCGCGGAGGCGGACGGAATGGAGGTGGCGGAAACGTGCCGCCAGCACTGGAACGAGCTGGGCGCACGGGTGAAGGCCGCCATGGGAGTGGACCTGGATGGCTCCCACCCCATCGAGGAAACGCTTGTGGTGGCGAAGCAACGGTTCATCAACCGCCTGGAAAGGGATGCCCGGCAGAGCATCGGCAACCTGAAGGTCCGCAACCAACTGGACAAGGTGCTCCGCCGCCGGAATGTGGCGCTGAAGTCATTCACCTTCATGACGCTGGCACTGGTGACGGCGGGAGGCACGCTGGGGGCGCTCTCCGTCCCGTGGCTGCCGTTCATTTTCTGCGGAGCGGGCTTCCTTTTCCTCGCCGGAGGGTTTTTCACCGCTTGGGTCACACGGAAGCGCATCGTCCTGGAGTTCCGCGACCGCCTGCTGGATACGTGCGGAGCCTTCGCCACCACCCTGCGGTCCGACTATGAGGAGGCGCTGAGGGCGGTCTTCCAGGACTACGGGGACTCCCTCACCGCGGTGCGGAAGCATCTTGCAAAGGAAAAACATGCCGTGGAGCCGCGGTTGAAACAGTGGAAGGAGCTGTTCCTGACCCTGAAGGCCATCGAGCAGGAACTGTGATCCACCGGCCACCTGAATAAATCGGGCCCAGGATCCGTTTCAACAACGGCACCTGAGCAGCCTTGCACTTTCCCGCATTTCAGCCGATTAGTCCCCCCGGGCGCACCTCCATCCCATCTTGAACCTTTTCCGCAGCATCATCCTGATCGCATTGGCAGCCGCCGGGCTTGCAGCCGCCGGACCGGAATGGCAGCGCGACGTCACCTCCCCGAACCTGGGGAACCATCCGCGGCTGGAGCCCATCGCCCTGGACTACCAGGCGAGCTGGAAAGGCGTGCTGAACTCCGGGCACATGCACATGGAATTCGGCCCGCCGGATGAGAAAAAGCCCGGTGCCTACGTGGTGAAGGCGTATGCCCGCAGCCAGGGAGCCGCCGCGCAACTGCACCCCTACCAGTTCGATGCATGGGCGGAGATCATCCCCTCCACCCTGCGCTCCCGCTACATCCGCACCAGCGAGACGGACAAGAACGGCAAGGAGGTATCCATCGTCCGCTATTTCCCGGACCGGGTCGAGTGCCTGACCACCTACAAGCCGTCTGACGGCGGCACGACGGGCACCACCTCCCGCACTTTCAACCATCCGGGGATCTTCGACCTGTTCGCGGTCATGCTGCACATCCGCAGCCAGCCGCTCGCGGACGGGGACCACATCAACATCGTCATCCAGTCCACGGACCAGCCCTACCTCCTGAAGGTCCGTTGCCTGGGGCGGGAGGTGCATAACGGGCAGAAGACCATCAAGCTTTCCGTCGGGATGCTGAAGATCGACCGGGAGACGCAGGAGCTCCGTCCCTACAAGAAACTCAAACGGGACGCCACCCTCTGGCTGAGCGATGACTATGACCGCGTGCCGCTGGAACTGCGGGCGGACATTTTCCTCGGCGATGTGCGCGTCGTCCTGATGCAACGGCAGAAACTCTGACCGCCGGCCCCCGGAGACGGATGAAGCATCCGCTTCCAATTCCGCGGATCGGTGCAATCAGTGGTAATCCAGTCCCTCTAAGGGTAAATTCCATCACCAATCCCCAACGCCCCTTGTCCTGATGCGCCTCATTTTCCTCATCACCGCCCTTCTTGCCCCGCTCATCTCCGCCTTTGAACTCCCCGCGAACAGCAGCCAGTGCATCGTCGGCGTCGCGGACGGGTGGAACAGCTCGAACGTCACGCTGACCACCTACGAAAAGCGGAAGGGAAAATGGACCGCCACCGGCGCATCATGGACCGGACGGCTGGGCAAGAACGGACTGGCGTGGGGCCTGGGACTCCACCCGAACCCGAAGGGCGCCTCCCTCAAGAAGGAAGGCGACATG
Source organism: Akkermansiaceae bacterium (assembly GCA_019634595.1). Lineage (NCBI taxonomy): Bacteria > Pseudomonadati > Verrucomicrobiota > Verrucomicrobiia > Verrucomicrobiales > Akkermansiaceae > Akkermansiaceae bacterium. Next base: position 133,999 of record JAHCBC010000005.1, on the reverse strand, counting down.
CGCTCCCCTGCCGGCGTCTTCGATCTCGGAGGCGCATGGGGTTACCACGAGTCGATCCAGAAAAACCCGAAGCTCCCCTACCGCCAGATCACCACCCGGGACCTGTGGGTGGAGGATCCGGAGTCCCCTTCCTACAACCGCAACATCATCCTCGAGCGCGAGCCTTCCACGCCTTGGGAGAAAAAGCAGCAGATGAAGCAGAATGACTACCCGCAGTCGCTGAAGCTGTTCATCTCCCACAACGCGCCGCCGCGTGTCGTGCCGAACGGCGGCTCCTCCATCTTCTTCCACATCTGGCGCGGTGAGGGTTCACGCGCCACCGCCGGCTGCACCACCATGCAGGAAGACCACCTGCGCAGGCTCATCGCCGGCATCGACCCGGCACGCAGGCCGGTCTATGTCCTGCTGCCGAAAGCGGAGTACGATGCGCGCCGCGCTCAGTGGAAGTTGCCCTGAAGGCACCTGCCAATCATTTCCTGCGGCGGCGTGCCACCAATCCCATGCCTGCCAGCGCGCCGAGCAGCACGGTGGACGGTTCCGGAACGTGATTGGAAATGAGGGCGAAACTGAACGCCGGCTCCGTGCCGATGTTCTGGAGCGTGGGGTCCGCGGTGAGGGTCTGGAGATCGCGCCCCTCGACGACCCAGCGCTGGTTTTCCGCATCGTAGGCATAGCTGTAGATGTTGTCGCCGTTGTTGGTGCCTATATTCCCTTCCGGGCTGATGAGGAGAACGCTGTTGGACGGATCATAGCCGGTGGTGGAGATCAGCCACTTGCCGGTGGTACCCTTGGTGACGGTGCCGATGCCTGAACCTGCGGTGACATTCGCCGCACCATCGACACGGCCCATGGCGACCACGCCTTCCTGGCCGGTGGGGATATAGACGAATGCGGCGGGATCATTCTCCGTATTTCCAGAGTCACTGCTGCGGACGATGATGTCGAAGGTGCCGTCCTCATTGGCACGGCTGGAGGCGTGGTTCGCCTCATTCTTTCCACCGACGACGAGCATGATGCCGTTCTGGCTGGTGGCGGCCAGCCCGCTGCCCGGGGCGGTGAAGCCGGTGAGGTTCACGTTATAGACGCCAGCGCTGGCGGTGCTGTCATAGACGGTCCAGCCGCCGGTATTGGTCGCGCCGCTGCCCACGGTGAGTCCCGGGTAAGAGCTGCGGAAGTTGGTGATGGGATCATTGTTGGCCGCATTGTTGAGCCAACCACCGATGAATTCGGTGTATTTGAAGTAGCCGATGGATTGGTTGACATTCCACTCGTCCCCGGCCTTCGCGCCGCTGCTGATGGCGGTGGGTCCGATGAAGGTGGCGGAGGCATAACCACCGCCACTGGGCTGGATGGATGCGGTGGCGTAGCCGGGACCAGGGCCGATGGCGGGGATATCCTGCTCTGGCGTGGCACCCGGAATCATGGGACCTTCGTTGCTGCGGCCGTTCTCCGCGATGGAAACGATCATGATCCCTCCGGAGAGTTCCGCCGCGGCGCTTGCACCGCCGAAGCGGATGGCGAAGTCACCACGGTTTCCGCTGGCGTAGGAGATGCCCCCCTGCGCGTAGCTGAAGGAACCGGCAACACCGGCGGCGCTGTTGCCGATGTCATTCTGGGTGATGGTGAGGTTTCCCGCAATGATCGCTCCATGGGCGGAGGAAAGGACTAGCACGAAGCCAAGGCCCGCGGAGAAAGGAAGCAGAAGGGAACGGTGGCGCATGGCGCGGATGAAAGGCACACTCCCCGCCGCATCCAAGAGATGCAGGCCAACAGAATCGTAACAAGAAATGCCTCTTCCCGCCGCCCATGGAAAACGGCGGAAATTGAACGAAAAGAACACAAGCGCGGAAGGGGCGGTCCCGTATCCCTGATACGATGAAAAACCCATCCGGATCCCGTTTCAGGATACTCGCACTCGGTGGACCTGCCATGCTGGCGGTGGCCGCCTTTTCGGTGATGCTGCCCGCGCAGGACGCACCGGCTCCCGCGAAGCAGCCGGTGCGGGCGGGCTTCGCGGAGCGGGACATCACCCCCGCGCTGGGCATGGAGCAGCCGGGCGGGTATGGGAAGTCCTTCCACAAGGAACTCCACGATCCGTGCAAGGTCCGCGTTTCCGTCTTCGATGACGGCGTGAAGCGCGTCGCGTTCGTGGGCGTGGACGCGCTGATGGTGTCGCGCGACCTGGTGCAGCGCTGCCGCGAGGGCATCGAGAAAGCCTGCGGCATCCCCGGCTGGAACGTGATGATCGGCGCGTCGCACTCCCATTCCTCCGGGCCGACCGGCATGGTGCAACCCGGTGAATACGACCATGCGGATGATTTCGTGAAGGATCTGGCCTACAACCAATCCTCCGCGGCGGATCCCGCGTATCTGAAGACCGTGGAAGAAGCCATCGTCGCGGCGGTGGTCGCGGCGGACAAGGACAAGGTCCCGGCGAAGATGGGCTTCGGCAGGGGCCATGAGGACAAGGTCGCCTTCAACCGACGGCTGCGCATGAAGAACGGCCAGAGCTGGAGCCACCCGGGCATCGGGAATCCCGACATCATCGACTATGCCGGACCGATCGATCCCGAGGTGGGAGTGGTCGCCGCGTGGGACATGGAGGACAAGCTGCTGGGCGTGATGGTGAACTACACCTGCCACTGCACGACGAACCCCGGCGGCATCTCCGCGAACTGGGTGCAGTATCTGGAGCAGGTGCTTCAGGGCGGCCTCGCGTCAAAGACGCCGGTGGTCTTCCTCCAGGGTGCGAGCGGCGACATCACGCAGGTGGACAACCTCTCCCCCACCCAGCAGCGGAGGGGCGAGGAGATGTCCCGCTTTGTCGGTGGGCGCGTGGGCGCGGAGGCCCTGAAGGTGGTGCTGTCCATGGCAAAGGGGACGGACGTCCCGCTGGATGCGAAGCAAAAGGTCTGGCAGTCCGGCCGCCGCATCCCGGCACCTGAGAAAGTGGCGGAAGCGATGGCCATCCTGAAACAGGAAAAGGAAGCCAGCGCGGCGCAGCGGACCTTCGCAAAGGAAACCGTGATGCTGGATGCCGCGGTGAAACACTCCCCGACGGTGGAGGTGGAGGTGCAGGCGCTGCAGGTGGGACCGGCCGTATTCGTGAGCAACCCGGCGGAGTATTTCGTGGAGAACGGCCTGCGCATCAAGAAGGAGAGCGCCTTTCCTTTCACCTGGTCGGTCGAGCTGGCGAACGGCTGCACCGGCTACGTGCCGACGGAGGAAGCCTTCCGCCCGGACGGCGGCGGCTATGAAACGCGCCTCACCTCCTACAGCAACCTAGAGGTGACCGCCGGGACAAAGATGGCGGACGCCGGCATCTCCCTGACCCGCGAAATGACGCCCGGCCCCATACCGGCATTCCCCGCGCCCGCCCCGTTCTCGAAAGCGTGGGAATACGGCAACGTCGGGCCTGAAACCAAATGACCCTTTCCCGCATGCGATCTTTCCACCCCTGGCACCTGCTCATCTCCGCGCTCCCGTGCTCGCCATTCATCGGTGTGCTGTCGGCGCAGCCTCGGGAAACGGCATGGACGCCGGAAAAAACCCTCGCCTCCATCCGGATCGACGGTGCCTACGACGTGCGCCTGGCCGCCGCGGAGCCGCTGGTCCGTGATCCGGTCGAGATGTGCTGGGACGCGGACGGCGCGTGCTACGTGGCGGACATGATCGACTACCCTCTCGGCGGCCCGGACGGCGCGCCGTTGTCCCGTGTCCAGCGGCTCATCGACACGGATGGCGACGGAGCGTTCGACCGGGCCGTCACCTTTGCCGACAAGCTGGACCACGTGCAGGGACTGCTGCCGCATGAGGGCGGCCTCATCGCCACCACCCGCACGCAGGTGCTGTTCCTGAAGGACACGGATGGCGATGGTGTGGCGGATGTGCGCAGGCCGCTCATCGCCGGGTTCAATCCGTCGTTCTCCCAGCTACAGGTGGCCTCGCCGCGCTGGGGTCCGGATGGAGAGGTGTATTTCAACAACGGCCTCGACAGCAAACAGATCTACCCCGTGGCCGGAGACGGCAGCGAGGGTGCGAAGACGGACATCGCCCGGACCAACCTACGCTGGAATCCGGAAACGGGTGCCCTGCACGCGGCGGCGGGCTTCGGCCAGTATGGCGGCGGCTTCGACGACTGGGGGCGGCACTATTGTTCATCGAACCGCAGCCCGGTCATGTTCGCGGTGGTGCCACCGGAAACGCTGGCGGAGACCACTGCACCCGCACGTCCACCGTGGGAGAACATCGCGCCGCACGGCCCTGCCTCGCGCGTCTTTCCGCTGCAGATCACCCATACCACGTCCGACGCACACTCCGGCACGAACACCTCCGCCTGCGGGCTGGGCGTGTATCGCGGCCACCTGATGCCGGAGCTGGCGGGAGAGGTCTTTGTCTGTGACCCCACCGGCCAGCTCATCACCCGCTTCCGCAAGCCGGAGGCCCACGGCGGCAGCCTCACCACCTCCCGCACCGGGAATCAGACGGAGTTCTTCCGCAGCAGCGACGAATGGTGCCGCCCGGTGAACATCACCACCGGCCCAGACGGCGCGCTGTATGTCTGTGACATCTACCGCCGCTTCATCGACCACGCGCGATTCTTCCCGGATGACTTCGTGAAGTCCCACGACATGCGGACGGGCGAGAACGAGGGCCGCATCTGGAAGATCATGCCTAAAGGCTTCGCTGCGGAGAAACCCACCGCCGCGGCGAAGGACACCGCCGGACTGATCACGTGGCTTTCCCATCCGAACGCATGGCAGCGTGAGACCGCGCAACGCCTGCTCCGCGAACGGGCGACCACGCCGGAGACAATCCGCGCCACTCTGGACGCCCTCGCGGAAAGCAAGCCGACGACCGCACCGGGGAAACTCCACACACTCTGGCTCCATGCCACGCTCTCCGGACGCGCGGGGGTTGAGGCAGCGCCTTTGCTTGCCCTGACAGAAAGCGCACCGCCGGAGCTTGCGGAAAACATCGTCCTCATTGCCCACCGCCATCCGGCATACTTCGGGAAGGATATGCGGGAGATCGTTTCCCGCGCTGCGGTTTCCGGTGGCACCCGGGCGCGCATGCTCACGCTGCTGACCACTCGCTCCACGGCAGAGGAGATGCCCGCCACCATCAAGGCGCTGCTGGCGGCCACGGCGGATCTGGACGACCCATGGTTCCAGCAGGCGGTCATGGTCCACCTGACCGGTCACACCGGACGCTTCACCGGGGAACTGCTGGCAGGACCGTTCGCGGACAAGGCGGCGGACACCCGCTCCGCCTTCATCCGTGACCTGTCGGCGATGACCGCCGCGTCAAAGGACAAGGAGGATCTGGCGGCTCTGCTTTCCCCGCTGGGCACCGCGCCCGGCGAACTGCGGTGGTGGAAGGCGGCGATGCTCGAGGGGCTCGCACAAGGACTGCCGAAGGCAGGCGTGAAGTCGCTGGCGGAGTTCGCGTCCGTGCCTGCTCCCGGCGAGGGTGATCCGCGCGCGGAGATCCCGGGCCTGCTGGAAAAGGCCGGCAAGATCATCGCGGATGCCTCCCTGCCGGACGAGCTGCGCATCGCCAGCATGCCGCTGCTTTCCCAGCAACCGTATGAGGCCGCCGCGCCCGTGCTGAAGGAGCTTGTTTCCGGCCGCCAGCCCGCCGCCATTTCCCGCGCCGCATTTGCCATCGTCAGGAAGCATGGAGCGAAGAAGACCGCGCCGCTGCTCTACGAGATCCTGCCAACGGCGAATCCCGCGCTGCGGCAGGAAATCATCGCCATGCTGGGCAATGACCCCGGCACGCTGCCGGACATGCTCCAGCGCATGGACCGCGGCGAGGTGCCGAAATCCCTCGTCGATGCGGAGTCCCGCTGGCGCTTCCTCCAGAGCAAAGACGCCACCATCAAGGGTCTGGCGGAAAAGCTGTTCGAACGTCCGGCTGACGACCGTGCGGCGGTCATCACCGCCTATCTCCCCGCCGCCGATGCCAAGGGTGACTCCGTGAAGGGCAAGGAACTCTTCACCCAGCTCTGCTCCGCCTGCCACACCTACCAGGGTCATGGTAGTTCCGTGGGACCGGACATCTCCGACGTACGGGCGAAGGACAAGCGCGCGCTCATCAATGACATCCTCGATCCCAACCGGATGATCGAGGCCCGCTGGAGCGCCTATCTGGTGAAGATGAAGGACGGTCGCATGCTTTCCGGCATCATCGACTCCGACACCCCCGCCGCCGTGGTGCTGAAGATGCCAGGCGGTGTTTCCGAAACCATCTCCCGCGCCGACATTTCCTCCATGGAATCCCATGATGCCAGCCTCATGCCCGTCGGGCTGGAAGGCGGTATCACCGTCAGCCAGATGGCGGACCTCCTCGCCTTCCTGCGGGGGGAGGCTCCGGACAAATGAATATGAATCAACCGCAGATGAACGCAGATGAACATGGATAAGAGAAGAATGCTGATTGGATTTCTTCATCTGCGTCCATCCGCGTTCATCTGCGGTTAAAAAATCTCTCCAGAAGCAAAAAGCCCACAACCACTCCCACAACCCATGAAATATCTCCTGCTCTCCGCATTCCTCACCACCGCCTCCACGCTCTCCGCCGCAGAGCCGGTCAAGGTCACTGAAAGGATCGACATCCTCGAACTGATGAAAAAGGGCGAGGTGGACTACCACCTCAATGACAAGCTGGAGATCACCGGAAAGCCGGAGGAGATCTTCGTCCTGAAGGACGGGCAGCTCACCATCACCGGCCAGGCGTACGGCTACATGATCACGAAGGCTGCCTATGAAAACTACCGTCTGGTGACGGAGTTCAAGTGGACCGGCAGGACCTGGGGCAAGCGCGCGGAGAAGGCGCGGGACAGCGGCATCCTCGTCCACTGCCACGGACCGGCGGGTGCGCTCGGCGGCACGTGGACCGCCAGCATCGAGGCGCAGATCATCGAGGGCGGCATGGGCGATTTCCTCGTCCTCAGTCCGAAGCTGCCGGACGGCACCGTCGTCCAGTGCGAGATGGAGGCGGAGTTCGAACTGGACCGTGACGGAGAGAAGCGCTGGAAGAAAGGCTCCCCGCGCCAACTGGTGAAGGGCGGCAGGATCAACTGGGAGAAGCGCGACGAGGACTGGAAGGATGTGGTGGATTTCAAGGGCAAGGATGATCCCGACGCCCCTGTCGGCGAGTGGAACAGGATGGAGGTCATCTCCGAAAACGGCACACTCCGCATACTCTTCAACGGACGGATGGTGAACGAAGGCTTCGCCGCGAAACCTTCCTCCGGCCCCATCGCCATCCAGACGGAAGGCGCGGAAATGGTGGTGCGGAAATACGAACTGCTGCCGATCGGCAGCGGAGAATGAAACGTGGCTGCGCCGTCCCGGCGCAGGCCGTGCCGGTGGCGTCCCGCCGCCGGACATTAAGAAATGTGGCGGCGGGACGCCGCCACCACGGCCTGCCGCGGGACGCGGCAGCCACAGCAGAATCCTCTCCCGCATGAAACCCACTCCATCATTTCCCTTCAGGAAGGCAGCCGTCGCCGGATTGCTGTTCCTTTCACCGGTCGCCTCCGCAGAGTGGGTGCTGCAACCGGTTCCCGCGAAAGGACAGACCTTCGGAGCAGGGCAGCCGCTGTGGTACCGTGCGCATCTCCAGGTGGCGAAATCATTGGTCGATCCGTCATCCGATGCGAAAGACCTCTGGCGGGAGTCGATGACGCTCGCCCTTCAGGATATCCCGGGGCCGTTCAAGGTGTATCTCAACGGCAGGATGATCGTGGATGCGAAGGATGCGGCGGCGGATGCGCCGGTCCGTTTCAAGGTACCGAAGGACATCCTGAAAAATGATGTCTTCAACACGCTGGCGATCCGGCTTGAGGGAAAGGCGGCGGAACAGGGACTGACGCACGCGCCGGTCTTCGGCGGGTATCTGGATGAAGTGCGGCTTGACCGCGATTGGTTGGTGCAGGCGGGAGAGCCTAAGGACGACAACCTGCAACCGCTGGCCCAGCCACCTGCCGCGGCGGCCTACACACCGAAGGACTGGCGTCCGGCGAGCACGGTGCTCCAGGCACCGGCGGAGCCTGTGCGGGGAATGCAAGTCTCCCCGGCGGAGGCGCTCACGAAACTGAAACCCGCGCCGGACCTGGTGGTGGAGTCCCTGCTTCATGAACCGGAAGTCGCCCAGCCCACGCATGTGAGCTTCGACGCGCGGGGCCGGATGTGGATTTCCCAATACCGGCAGTATCCCTACCCCGCCGGGCTGAAGATGATTTCCCGTGATGCCTACTACCGGGGAAAATACGACCGCGTGCCACCCGCTCCACCGCACCACACACCGGGCGCGGACATCGTGAGCGTGCATGAGGACACGGACGGAGACGGCATCTACGACCGCCACAAGAACGTCCTCACCGGGCTGAACATGGCGAACTCCGTCCTCCACGGTCATGGCGGCATCTGGGTGATGCACGCGCCCTACCTGCTTTTCTATCCCGACGCGGATGGCGATGACGTGCCGGACCGTGATCCGGAGGTCCGCCTTTCCGGCTTCGGTCTGGAGGACACGCACAGCACCGCCAACGGCCTGACCTGGGGGACGGACGGATGGCTCTACGGCGCGCAGGGCAGCACCGTGAGCAGCCACATCGACACGACACCGGGCATCGATGGAGCGAACAAGCCGTTGATCTACCTGGAAGGTTGCGCGGTATGGCGCTACCACCCGGCGACGAAGGCTTTCGAGATCTTCGCGGACGGCAGTGGCAACACCTTCGGCCTGCACTTCGATGCGGAAGGACGGCTTTTCAGCGGCCACAACGGCGGCAACACCCGCGGCTGGCACCACATCCAGGATGGCCTCTACCTGAAACAGGGCACCTCCCCGGACAAGTTCGGCCCGCCGACGAATCCCTACTCCTTCGGCGAGTTGCAGCACATGGCCACCAGCCATCCCATCGCCCGCTTCACGCACAACATCATCATGATGGAAGGCACCGCCATTCCGGAAAAATGGCGGGGCCTGCTGATGGGCGCGGATCCCCTCCACCGGAAGCTGACCGCCTCCACCCGCATCCCCGCCGGCAGCACCTTCTCCACGACGGATGTCGATCCCGCGCTGACCAGCGATGACGTTACCTTCCGGCCGGTCTATCTCACGCCATCCCCGGACGGCAGCATCACCATCGCGGACTTCCGTGAGGAATACATCGCCCACGGCCAGAACTACCAGGGACAGATCGATCCGTTCACCGGCCGCATCTACCGCCTGCGCGGAAAGGATCTGCCGCTGGAGCGAGGCACCGACCTTTCCAAAAAAACCGACGCGGAACTGGTCGCCACGCTTTCCCATCCCAACCTCTGGCACCGCCAGACCGCCGTGCGCCTGCTTTCCGAGCGCAAGGCGACGATCCCGGATGCCACCGCGCTGCTTTCCGCGCCTGCCGGAAATTCTCACCCCGCACTGGAGATCCTGTGGGTGCTCCACCAGACCGGCGCACTGGATGAAACACTGGCCCTCCAGTGCCTGCGGCACCCTACGCCGATGGTGCGTGCATGGACCATCCGCCTGCTCGGAGACGCCAAGGTTCTCACGCCACGCGTCCACAAAACCATCCTGGCGCTGGCCGCCACGGAGCCGGATGCGGAAGTGCGCAGCCAGATCCTCTCCACCGCGCGGCGGCTGGAGCGGGAGCAGGCGCTGCCACTGGTCGCGGAGATCCTTTCACGCGACATCGATGCTGGGGACGCATTCATCCCCATGATGGCGTGGTTCGTCCTGGAGTCCCACTGCAAGTCATCCGCCGCCGAAGTGGTCAGCCTGTTCGAGCGCAGGGGGGATCTCTGGTCACGCGCCATCGTCCGCACCCACATCACGCCACGGTTGATGCGCCGCTTCGCCGCGGCGGGCACCCGCACGGATCTCATCCGCGCCGCGCGCCTCCTCGCGCTTGCACCCACGCCAGAGGACAAGGCCGCGCTGATGGACGGCTTCGCCCAGGCGTTCCAGGGCCGTGCCCTGCCGCCGCTCCCGCCGGAACTGGCGGAGGAAATGGCAAAGCTGGGAAAAGGTTCCCTCCACCTGCGCCTGCGGCAGAAAGAGGCCGCCGCACTGGAGGAGGCGGTGGCCATCCTTTCCAATCCGAAAGCCGCCGCACCGGAACGCCTGCAGCTCGCGCGCATCTTCGGTGAGATCCAGCACCCGCCGGCACAGGCCGCGTTGCTCGCCATCGCAAAGGACGCCACCTCGCCAGCGGATCTGGCGAACGCCGGCCTCGCTTCCCTCACTCTCTACGATGACTCCAGTATCGGAGCGGCCATCACCGCCGCCCTGCCCGGTCTGCCGCGTGACCGGTGGGACGCCGCCCTCGCCTTGCTCGCCTCCCGCCCGGCATCCGCGCTGGCGCTTGTCTCCGCCGTCGAGTCCTCCGCCATTCCGCGTGACGCCATCTCCGGCGACCTTCTCGTCCGACTGCGGCAGCACCAGGATGAAGGCCTGCATTCAAAACTCACCGTCCTTTTCCCGATGAAGGCACCCGCCGCGCGGGAGTCCTTCCGCCCACGGATCGACGAAGTGAAGCGCATCCTCTCCGCCGCGCCGGGAGATCCCTACGCCGGGGAGGCCATCTACATGGAACGCTGCGCCGCCTGCCACCAGCTTTTCCATAAGGGCGGCAACATCGGGCCAAACCTGACCAGCTACCAGCGGGAGGACCTTGGCACCATGCTCGTCAGCATCGTCGATCCGAACGCGGAGATCCGCGAAGGCTACGGCAACCACACCGTCACCACGAAGGATGGCCGGGTCCTCGGAGGTTTCCTCGCGGACCAGGACAGCAACGTCATCGTCCTGCGCGGCTTCGACGGGAATGACACCACGGTTCCGCGCGAGCAGATCGCGGAGAGCAAGGCCGCCGGCCTCAGTCTCATGCCGGAGGGCCTGCTCGACCAGCTTTCCGACAAGCAGATGCGGGACCTCTTCGCCTACCTCCGGATTTCACAGCCGATCAGCAGGTAGGGAGGGAGGACACTCCTGTCCTCCGGCGGCATTGGCGAAACATATGAAGTTCACCGCCAAGACGCAAAGGTCGCAAAGGGAAGAAATGGATTCACGCGATTCTCAATATTCGCGGTCAGCTTATTTCTTCCCTGAAAACTAAACACTGAAAACTTCTCCTTCTTTGTTCGCCAATGCCGCCGGAGGACAGGAGTGTCCTCCCTCCTTACTGCCTTGCGCGGTCGGCCTTACCTTCTCGCGCGGTCGGCCTTGATGATCTGTTCGAGCTTCTTCGTGTTCGGGCGGCTGCACTCGGAGTCCACGAAGAACGCCGTCTCCAGCGGGACCAGGAACTCCACCGCGGAGTTGATGCCCACCAGTTCCCCCACCGCATTGACCACCGGACCGCCGCTGTCTCCTGGCAGCAGGGGGATGTCGATCTTGAATTTGCGCGAACCGGTGAACGGCCCTTCGGGAGGAAGGGACGAGGTCAGTTTTCCATTGCCGGAACGGTAGCCGGTGGAGACGCCTCCGTGGATGACCTCCGTGCCTTCCGGCAGCCAGCGGTCAGCCGGGGTCCATTGGTAGTAATAGGGAGTCTTCACCGGAGCATGCAGCAGCGCCAGGTCACCTGGAACGGAGCGCCAGACGACGCGCGCCTTGTTCACCTCCAGCTTTCCAGACCGGGTATAAAAGACGAAGACGTTCCTCCCAGCCATGCGTTCCAGGATGTGGTTCGCGGTCAGGAAGTATCCATCCGGGGAAATGGGTGCGGCGGAACCACCATCGGCATCGGACGGGGCGGTGGCTTGGGAGAATCTCCTGCCTTGCCAGCCATGGAGGCTCTCCTCCGCGGTGACCAGCACCACACTGGCCCGCTCCGCCACGATCTGCCGGGCCATCTTTCCCGGAGGTGTGGGATCGGCCGGTGGAGGCGTCATGGAGCACCCCTGCAAGAGCCACGCCCCCACAACCAACAGCCCAGCGTGAATCCACCTTACCATTCCACCGCCAGAAAAGCATACCCTCACCGCCCCGTCACACGGGAAATTCAGTTTTCGCACAACATCCGCTCCACCACCACGCGGAATGGGGATGGCATGGGCAGTGCCAGCACTTCCTCCGGCGTCTTCCATTCGTCCCCTTCCCCTTCCCCCGCCTTGGATATGCCCCCGTCATGCACGCTCAGATCCACCCGGTAGCGGGTGATGGTGTAGCGGTGGGTGGTTGATACCGGTAGTGCGGCCAGTTCCGCCGCATCCCGCAGCGGCAGCCGCCAGAGGCCCTCCCGCCGCTTCCCTTTTTCCCGGTGCATCAGCACGCGGCCTTTCCGGTCCCGCAGCCACAGCGCATGCTCCGCCACCACCGTGACCTCCACCTTCTTCCGCTTCACCGGCAATGCTTCCGGCTCCCGGGTTTTGCAAAAAGCAGCGACCGGGCAGGCCAGGCAATCCGGCACCCCGGGGCGGCAGATGGTCTGGCCCAACTCCATCAACGCGGAGTTGAAAATGCGCGGCCGTGCCGGGTCCGCCAGCGTCTCCGCCCATTCCCAGATCCCTTTCAGGCCCGCCGTATCATCGACCGCTCCGTGGAAATCCATCAACCGCGAGAGCACCCGCGCCACATTCCCATCCACCACCGCCGCAGGCAGGTCGAACGCGAACGCGCGCACCGCCCCCGCCGTGTAGCGGCCCACCCCGGGCAGGCCCAGCAGATCTTCCATGGCATCCGGGAACTTTCCGCCATGATTCTCCCCCACCGCCCGGGCGGTGTCCCTCAGCATGCGTGCCCGGCGGTAGTAGCCCAGTCCCTCCCACGCCTTCAGCAACGGCCCGTCCTCGGCGGCGGCCAGCACCCGCACATCCGGAAATGTCTCCAGAAAGCGCGTGTAGAACCCCCGCCCCAGCACCGTGGCGATCTGCGTCTGCTGCAACATGACCTCCGAAACAAGCACCGCATACGGATCACTGGTGCGCCGCCATGGGTAGTCCTTTCCATTCACCGAGAACCAAGCCGCCAGCGCATCCCGGAACGCCGCGCGCTCTTGGACCGCATCCTTTTCCCACCGGGGTTTCAGCACGGGGGGATGGTGATGCCCGGCCCCGCCTCCGCCAAGAGAATCCAGCCACAGGAGGCCACGAATGTCCGGATGGAGCGCCGGCTTCAGCCGGCTTGGTTTCGCTGGCAGGATTCTGCGGAGCCGGCTGAAGCCAGCGCTCCATTCCCACATCAAGACATCGACTTGCGCCCTGGCCCCGCCCACACTCCGCGCACGATGTCCGCCAAAACCGGTTTCCTGCGCACGCATTTCAAAGCAATCCTTCTGGGAGTGGTCGTCCTCATCATCGCCGGGGCGTTCACCGTACCATCCGTGGATGCGGTGATGAATGGCCGCCACAAGCCGGTGCAGTTGTACCGCAGCATCTCGTCCGATGAGAAATACCAGATCACCGTCACCCGCCGCGTCGCCCTCCCGGCGAATGATGTGATGGACCCCGCCGTGGTCGCCACCTTCACCCTGAAGGAACACGCGACCGGCAAGGAGCTGGCGACGCAGGAGGTGAGGATCGGGAAAGAAAGCGCTCTCCAGGAGCCACTGTTCCTTTGGAGCAATTCCTCGGTCGAGGTGAAGCATTTCGACACCCTCCAGGAGCGGACCTTGAGTTTCAAAAGACCGGAATGACGAAAAATCGGAAACGCCTGCTGTGGATCACCGTCATCCTCGCCATCATCGTCTGGCGGGTGTGGCCGGGCGTCGTGGCGGTGAACCGTCTCAATCTGGATGTCCCGGACGATTTCACCCTGCTGGAAAAAGTCATTCCTCCCACGTCTCCCCCGCAGACGATTCACACAGGGTTCTCCCATCCCTACTTCGAGAAGAAGAAGCTGTGGGCGGAGATCCTTTTCCTGCCCCGGAAGATCTCCCACGGGCATGTCTTCCACTTGATGCCTGCCGACGATTCTCTGGGCGAATCCATCGCCGGAGTCCTCCGGAAACCGGGTGCACTCACCGAGAGACTCGGGAATACCATGTGCGGAGGCTTCCATGCGGACTATCTGTTGTCATGGGAGGAGAAGGACTTGAACTGGCAGGCGGTGGTTTGCATGGGCTGTCACGAAGTGATCTTCTACCACGAAGGCGTTTCCATGCGTTGCTGTATCACCAACAAGGCGGCCGATGCGATCAGTGAATTGGAGAAGAAGGCCGAGGCGGCCCGATGAAATGATCCCATCCCGATGACCTCCGGTGAACGAAAAGCCGCTGCGGAGACGATCCGGTCCTTTCTGGACGGGAAAGGTGGCTCACACGACTGGGATGAATTCATCTCCGTCCGCAAGAAGGACCTGAACCACCAGTTGGTACGGGATTTCTGTGCGGACTCCGACCTGCTGTATCCCTCCGGAGACGACCGCCGCTGGTGCGGGAACGAGGGAGAGGCCAGGCTGCGGGAACTGGCGGCATTGCTGGACTCCCGCGCGCCGTTCAATGCCATCCGCAGGTTCATGGAGGAGGAACGCCGCCGCGCGGCGGATGAGCCCACGGCTGTGGATGCCACTGGTCCCGGAAAGCTGGGCCACGCCACCATTACCCTGCCGGTCTGCGGGGTCTGCGTGGTCTTTCTTTCCGCGCTGATCCCTCCGCTGGCCCGCATCGGGGTGCAGGCGGGCAGCGCGGTGGTCTACGTCTCCGTCCCTTTCGCGGCGGCGGTGGCGGTGCTTTCATGGAAGAAGAACCGCGACCGCGCGTGGACCGCCATCGGCGGACTGGGGATCGCGGGATTCTTCGCGTGGCAGTTGTTGGAGAATCCCATCCATCCCTGAAAAAACACGCCCCGTGCGGCGCATGGCTCACGCCATCATCCCCTCCAGGGCGGTGCCGCAGTTCCAGCAACTGCCGAAGTTCGCCGGAGAAACCTCGCTGCACTTCGCGCAGGTGATCTCCCCGTCCGCCACCTGTTCCGCCTGATCCATGTCGCGGCGCATGAGCTCCACCGCCGCCGCTTCATCCGCATCATTCAGGATGCACAGCGCGGGGAAGAAATCCGGGATGGAGACGCCCTCCGTGGTGGAGAGATTCTCATTCCGGATGAAGGTGGGGATGCCCGCCGCCTCCAGCAGGGACTGGTAGTAGTTGATCTTCGTCAGGTCCCTTTGGCGCAGCAGTTCGATCATGGCGGAATGCGATTCCCCCATCCATACCGTCGCCCGGGCGATGCAGCGAGAGCTTATTTCATCCCGAATCCCCCTGATCTTCATATTTCAACCGCAATGAGCAGGACGTCCCCACCCGCATCCACAAAAACAACAGAACGCGATGGAAAAGCGGGATATCCCGCCGCCCGGGGGACGTATCCTTTTCCCAGTTCCATCATGCGTTTCCCGATACTGCCCGCCCTCGCCTTCCTCTCCATCATTTCCTCCGCCACGGCGGAAAACATCGCGCTCGGCCGGTCCTACGTGGCCTACCCGCGGCTTGGCGGTCACAAGTCCACCAACAACGGCAAGGAAGCGAAGAAGCTCACCGACGGACTGCGCTCGGGAAAAGTCCTGTGGGAGGATCCGGAACACACCGTGGGCTGGGTGGACGCGCAGTGGCCGGTGCAGATCGTGGTGGATCTGGGCAAGCGGCAGCCCATCTCCGGCATCTCGCTCGGCTGCGGCGCGGGCATCGCTCTCAGCTCGAAGCACGTCCATATCTGGCCCGGCACCATCGATCTCTACGTGAGCGACGACAGCAAGGAATGGCACCGCGTGGCGGAACTCACCTCGCTCAACGACCTGGACAACGAGATCCTGCCGCCGCTGGGCAACGAATACGCCTACCGGAACATCTCCACCAACCGGCTGCGCACGGCGGGACGCTACGTCCGCATCGTACTGGGGACTCGCAAGGAGGTGTTCCTCGACGAGATCGAGATCCATCGCGGGGATGACGCGCTGCTCTCCTGGAAGCCGTCGAAGCCCGGCGTGACCGGGGACAAGATCGAGAAAGAGATCATCCGCACTGACGCCACGCTGTTCGTTTCAAAGCGGCGGCACCGCATGGACATCGCCACCATCCTCTCGCAGCTCAAGGATCTGCCGGAGGAAAAGGCCGCACCCATCCGCAAACGGCTCACCGTTCTGCGGGAAAAATCACAGGCGAACAATGACACCCCGGCGGAAAAGCGTGCAATCCTGCCGCAGGGGGAGATCGGCCGGGAGATCCTCGCGGAGCAGGCGGCAGTGTGGCGGGAAAAAGGCGTGCCACCGCTCACCGTCTGGCAGACCGCCGCAGGACGCGACCCGCAATGGCTGGAGACGCCACCGGCGGAAAGCGACCCGCGCCTTTCCGTCCACCTCATCCGTGGGGAGGACCGCACCGCCACCCTCAACATCACGAACGCGTCACCCCGGGAGCAGGTTCTCACACTTTCCATCGCCGGTCATGACGATGCCTCCCACATCCGCGTGCGCTCCGTGGAGTGGACGGAGACGGTGGCCCGGACGGCCATCGTCCACGCGCTGCCGGATGCAGAGAAAACGGAAGGCGGGCACCGCATCACCATCCCCGCCGGGATGACGCGGCAGGTTTCCCTGTCCGTGCATGGCACCGGGAAAGACGGCGACACCGCAGGCACCGTCAGGCTCACCGCCGCGGACCCCTCCATCCCCGCGCGGGAGATCCCCTTCGACATCCACCTCCATCCCTTAGACTTCCCGGAAAAGCAGTCGCTCCATTTTTCCGGTTGGGACTATCTCAACAAGTGGGATATCTCCCGCTACGGGGTGGCGTCCAATGTCATGCGTCCCTTCCGCGAGCTGATCCTGGACTACAAGCTGGACCTGCCATGGGGGCCGATCACCCTGTGGCCGAAGGGAAATTTCAGCGCGGAGCAAACCTACGCGACCGCTGCCGATGAGCCGGACACCGCCATGTTCGACACCTGGGTGAAGGAGATCATGCCCACGGCGCACGGCTACAAACTCAACATCTCCGGCCGTAACAAAGACAACCGCGCCCACATCCAGGGCGTCCACCATGACAAGGACCCGCAGGCATTCGACAAGCGCGTCGCCACCTGGCTGCGCTTCTGGGAAAAGCACGTCATCCACCTGGGCCTGGACCCGGCGAAGTTCTCCCTCCTCATCATCGACGAGCCGGGGCTGGACGAAGCCTCCCCCTACAAAGAGGACGAAGCCATCCGCGCGTGGGTGGAGGCGGTGAAGAAATCCGGCGTGAAGTTCCGCATGTGGATGGACCCCGTCTATCACGAGCCATGGAGCGCCTACCAGCCGTCCATCGACGCCATGGACGAGTTGTGCCTGAAGTATTCCCACCTGGTCACGCACGGCCCGCGCTACGTGGACTACTACCGGCAGCGTTCCCCCAAACAGCAGCTCAGTCTCTACGAATGCTATCCCATCATCGGCGGATTCGATCCCTACAGCTACTGGCGTCTCCAGGCCTGGATGGCGTGGACCATGGATGCGGACGCCATCGGCTTCTGGTGTGTGGCGGACACCGGGCGGAATCCCAGCTTCGGCTCATGGAACAATGGACTCAACGCCCTGCACTACTGCCCGCTGTTCCTGGATGTGAAGGAAGCCGTCCCCGGCAAGGCGCTGGAGGCCATCCGCGAGGGCATCTATGATTTCCAATACCTGGTCATGCTGCGGGATGCGATCAAAGCCGCGCGCGAAAAGGGAGTGGATGGAGAAAAGGTCGCGGCTGCGGAAAAGCTGCTGGCGGACGCCCCGCAGGAAGTGCTGTGGAAAAACGGTGCCCTCGCCGAGCCGAAGTGGCTGGCCACCACGGAGATCGACCGCACCGTCGCCGACCGCATACGGGTGACGATCCTGAAGACTCTCGGGGATTTGGCGCGCTGAGAAATGAAGGGGCGGACAACGCGCCAGATGCGAAGAAGGCGTTGCGGCGTGCTCCTCTCCCGCCACATCACTGCGGCGCGACCTGAGGTCCACCGCCGCCGGGAGCCGACCTGGCGATGACGGACTGGAATTGCTTCACCCACACCTGATCCTGCGGCTGCGTGGCCAGCCAGGTCTTGAAACCCTCCGGATCCACCTGGAGCCAGCGAGAACCCGTGATGGCCACCGGATGGACGCCGGATGCGGGATACTCCCCCGGTGCCTGGGGCAGGCCGGGAAGATCCACCGCCCACTTCGTCGCTGCGGCGGCATCCCCGTTCGCCAGATCCATGACCATCCTCCGGGTGGCCCCGTAGTCGGTCCCCGGCTCGCCCGCATGTTCCGTGATCCATTGCTTCGCCGCCTCCTGGTCGCTGAAGGCAAGCCGCTGCGCGGTGACCGACCACGCGTCCGCCTTCAGGCTGTCCGGCATTTCCGCATAAATCACCTCCGGACTCCTGCCACCGTCCTTCATGCCTTCGATGTCGTAGAGATCCTTCAACGTTTCCTTCCGCAGCACTCCTTCGGGCATGTCCAGGATGGTGGCCTGCAGCTTCGCCGCATCCCCCTGCGCCCCATGGGAGATGGCGAGGGCGGCGGCAGAAGCTTCCAGCGGAGTGCGGTCCGGCTGCTTCGCCCAGGCAAGCGCGCCCGCCGGGTCCGTTTCCAGCCAGCCCCGCATGGTGTTGCGCACATCATCCCTCCCCTTGCCTTCCGGCCGCTCGCGGAACCTGGCGAAACAATCCTCCGGGGCGACCTTGCCCCACTGCGTCCACATCGCCGCCCACACCTCCGGAGCCTGGAAGTTGCCATTCCGCTGCGCCTTGCCGATGAGATCCACGGCATCCCGTATCTCACCCGCCTGCAACGCGCCGATGACGCCCAGGATGAGATCTTTCTGGGCGGTTCCTCCGGCAAGCTTCGCCCCCTTCTCGATCATCGCCAGCCTCTCCTCGCGCGTCATCCTCCGTGCCTGTTCGAGCGTCACCACACCGGAGGCGGCCCCGGATTCCGGGGCAGATAGCCGCTTTCCGGGGCGATCCGCCCTGGTCTCCACCAGGCTCCGGCCCGCGGATGGGGAGGCGGCAGCCGCCCCGTCCCGCGCCCCCTCCCGGCCGTCATCCTTTTCCTTCCCCATCCGGCCAGCGAGGAATGCGGCGACAGCGGTGCAGGCAACGATGGCAAGGATGGCGGTGGGTTTCATCGGTCCGGTCAAATGGGTTTCATGGGTGGAGAACCCCCTTCATCAGCGGTTTCCTGTTATTTCATTCCAATCCAGATCCGCAGGGTGTTTCAATGACGAAAGCGGTGCGGCGGGTGGAAAGCTTCGGTCAATGGAGGGGCGCACGCCGTTGCGCCCATGCGGTCGGAGCGCGGACTGAAGTCCGCTTGGCTTCGGTGGCTGTATTCTCCGGGGCGGACTGAAGTCCGCGCTCCAACCAGAACCGCTGCCACTCACCTCCCCCCCCCAGCAACATCCGCACAGTTTCCGCCAATCCCTGCGGAGCCATCCACGGGGTGATCTGCGATCTTCCCGGTCGTGCCCGCCCTGCTGCCATCCCAAAAGCGTCCGAATCTGGTCTCCGTGACCACGATCAACGCGGATGGCTCCCACCACGTCCTGCATCCGGCGGATGTGAAGGGACAATTCACGCGGGCACGGCGGTGGTTCGCCGTGATGCTCATCGGCATCTACGTCGCCCTGCCATGGATCCCGGTGAACGGCGCTCCGGCGGTGTTCCTGGATGTGGCGGAGCGGCGTTTCCATTTCCTGGGCCTCACGCTGCTGGCGCAAGACCTGTGGGTGCTGTTCTTCGGGATCAGCGGGCTGGGCTTCCTGCTGTTCTTCCTCACGGCGCTGCTGGGCCGCCTGTGGTGCGGCTGGGCCTGCCCCTACACGGTTTTCCTGGAGCATGTGTTCCGCCGGATCGAGCGGCTGGTGGACGGCGACGCGTCCGCCCGCAGGAGGCTGGACGCCGCCCCGGCGACGGCACGGAAGATCACGAAACGGGCGATCAAGAACGGCCTCTATCTGCTGGCCTCCGCAGTGCTGGCGCACGTGTTCCTTTCCTACTTCGTCTCCCTGCGCGGCCTCTACACGGCGGTGAAGGAAGGACCGATGGGACACCTCACCGCGTTCGGCACGGTGGCGTTCTTCACCGCCGCGTTCTTCTTCTGCTTCGGTTACTTCCGGGAACAGTTCTGCATCATCCTCTGCCCGTATGGCCGCATCCAGTCCGCGCTGACGGACGATGAGACGGTGGTGATCGGCTACGACGCGCGGCGGGGCGAGCCGAGGGGCAAGGCGACGAATCCCGACGCGGGCGCGTGCGTGGACTGCACCCGCTGCGTGCAGGTCTGCCCGACGGGCATCGACATCCGCAACGGCTTGCAGATGGAGTGCATCGGCTGTGCGGCGTGCATCGACGCGTGCGATGACATCATGCGCAAACTGAAGCGGCCGACGGGGCTGGTGCGCTATGACTCGACCAAGGGGCTGGCGGGAAGAAAAACCCGCATCCTCCGCCCGCGCATCCTGGCCTATTCCTTTCTCGGTGTGGTGGGGATGGCGGTGCTGGGCGCGGTGGCCTTCCACAAGGCGAAGCCGGTCTTCGCGGAGGTCACGCGCGCGCTGGGACCGTCGTTCTACAATGACGCCGCCACGGTGCGGAACCACTACAAGGTGCGCCTGGTGAACAAGCGGAACCAACCGGTGCGCTTCACCATTTCACTGGAAGGGAATCCGCAGGGATTCACCACCAGCGGCGCGGGGGAAACCATCACCCTGGATGCGCTGGGCGAACTGGCCCGCCCCATCGTCGTGCTGCAGGAGCGCGCGCACTACAAGGGTCCGCGGGAGATCACCTTCATCATCCACGCGGAGCCGGGGAATGCCACGGTCCGCCAGAGCGTCCGCTTTCTAGGCCCCAACCCCAGATCCTGAACCCAACTGTCCATCATGAAACATCCCTGGTTGTTCGTCATCGGAGCGTTCCTCCTGCTCATCGTCGCCTGGACCAGCCTGCTGGTGGTGGCGAGCCGCTTCAGCCCGCAGACGGTGGAACTTTCCCGCTGAAAGGATTTCCCCCCGCGCCCGCACGCAATGGACGCCATCCACACCACCATCGGAGCATTGGCCGCAGGTCTGGTGACCAGCGTCCACTGCGTGGGTATGTGCGGCCCCATCGCGTGCGGGTTGTCCTCCCTCCCCGCCACGGAGGCGCAGCGGCAGGCGGGCATCATCGCCTACCATGTGGCGCGGCTCACCAGCTACGCGCTGGTGGGGGCGTTGTGCGGGGCGCTGGGCCGGCAGCCGCTGGAGTGGTTCTTTGCTTCGCCCGCGGCGCTGCTGCCGTGGGTGCTGGTGGCGCTGCTCATCCTCTTCGGCCTCGGACTTGAAAAGAAGCTGCCCCGCCCGCCCGCGCTGCTGCGTTTCACCACGCGCATGCGGTTCCGGCTCGGCCGTCTTTCCGCGGTGCGCGGTGGTGCGGCCATGGGGCTGCTCACGCCGCTGCTGCCGTGCGGGCCGCTCTACCTGTTGTTCGGCGCGACCTTGCTGAGCGGCTCCGCGATCCGCGGGGCGGAGTTCGCGCTGGCCTTCGGCCTGGGCACGGTGCCGTTGCTGTGGCTGGCGCAGCACCATGTCCGCTATCTCGAGCAGCGGCTTGGCCCCGTAGGCATGAACCGGGTGAAACGCGGCCTGGCGCTGGCCGCCGCGCTGGTGCTGGCGTTCCGCCTCCATGGCACCCTCCCCTTCCACGCCCCGGACTCCGCCGCCGGAAAGGAACTCCCATCCTGCTGCCACTGATGTCCTCCTGCCTCCATTGCGGAACCCACTTCTCCCCCGCCACCCCGGAGGAATCCTTCTGCTGCCGTGGCTGCGAATACGTCCACGGCCTGATCCACCATGAAGGGCTGGATCGTTTCTACGAACTGCGGGGCGGATCCGCGGCCAAGCCCGCGCGTAGCGTCCCCTTTGAATCCCACGATTTCTCATGGCTCCCAACCGGCACACGGGGGGACGAGGGCAACCAAAAACCCGGAGAGTCCGCGGAAGCGGATTTCTCGCTCGAAGGCCTCTCGTGTGTCGGTTGCGTCTGGTTGGTGGAAAAGATCTTCCTCCGCCAGCCCGGCGCGCTGGAAGCCGCGGCGCAACCCGCCACCGGCACGCTCCACCTGCGCTGGACACAAGGAGAGACGGACCTGCCCGCCTTCGCCCGCGAGCTGGCATCCTTCGGCTACACGCTGGGACCGTTCCGGAAAAGGAGCGGCGGCGAGACGCGGCGGCTGGGCGTGAAGCTGGGGCTGTGCGGGGCCTTCGCCATGAACGCGATGGTCTTCACCCTGCCCACCTACGTCGGCATGCCGGAGGACTTCGCCTTCGCCGGGATCTTCCAGTTGGTGGCCTTTCTTTCCGCGACGCTGTCCATGCTCACGGGCGGCACGTATTTCATCAGCCGGGCGTGGAAGTCGGTGCGCCACGGCATCCTGCACATCGACCTGCCGATCGCGCTGGGCATCCTGCTGGCCTATGGCGGCTCCATCACCGGCTGGGCGGCGGGGGTGAAAGGGCTGCTCTACTTCGACTTCGTGTCGATGTTCATCTTCCTGATGCTGGGAGGGAGATTCCTCCAGCTTTCCGCGGTCGAACGGAACCGCAACCGGCTCCAGCGGCAGCGGCCCGTGCCGGCGCATGTGACCTCCCCGGACAGGGACGGCGAGGTTCCGCTGGAAGAGATCACGCCCGGCCTGCGCTTCGCCCTGTCACCGGGGCAGTCCGTGCCGGTGGCCGCAACTCTGGACGGCATGGCGGCGGATTTCTCGCTGGAGTGGATCAACGGCGAGGCGGAGCCGGTCACGTTCCAGCCCGGACGGAGGCTTCCCGCCGGGGCCATCCACCTGGGGCAAAAGCCGGTGACGCTGACGGCGGAGGAAACGTGGGCGGACTCCCTGCTTTCCCGGCTGGCGGACACGCGGCGGGAGACGGTGCGGGTGCCCGCACTGGAGCGGCTGCTGCGTGTCTATCTGCTGTGTGTGTTGGCCATCGGCATGGCCGCGTTCTTCTGGTGGCTGCGGCATGTCCCCGCAGCGGAAGCGCTGCAGGTCATGATCTCCATCTTCGTGGTGTCCTGTCCGTGCGCGCTGGGGCTGGCGCTGCCCTTCGCTGATGAACTGTGCGGCTCCATCATGGAACGCTCCGGCGTGTTCATCCGGGAGTCCCTGCTGTGGTCCCGGCTGAAGACGGTGCGCACCATCATCTTCGACAAGACGGGCACCCTCACTCTGGAACGTCCGCTGCTGGCGGATCCCGGTGTCATCAAGGCGCTTCCTGCGGAGTCACGGCTGGCACTGGCCCGCCTGACCGCCGGTTCGCTCCATCCCGTATCACGCTCCCTGCTGGAAAACCTGGGGCATGAGGGGCAGACGCTGCTCCGCACCCACGGCCACGCGAAGATCCACGACACTCCCGGCGTCGGCAGACATTTCTTCACGGACGACACGGTGTGGTTCCTCGGCAGGCCCGGCTGGTTGAGCCAGGAAAACATCCCTTCACCCCCTCGCCGCACCGGCATTTCCCATGATGCGGAACTGCGCAGGAACGATGAGATCATGGCGTGCTTCCGCTTCCACGAATCCCTGCGCCCGGACGCGACCGCCGCCCTCAACGCGCTGAAAAAGGACCACCGCCTCATCATCCTTTCAGGCGACCGCTTTGAAAAAGTGGCTGCCGCCGCGGAGCTGCTGGGCATCCCCCCGGAGGACGCGTATGCCTCCCTTTCCCCCATCGACAAGGAGGAGATCGTCCGCCAACTGGACCACCGGGACACGCTCTACCTGGGCGATGGTGCGAATGACTCCCTGGCGTTCAACGCGGCATGGGCCACGGGCACTCCGGTGGTGGACCGCAGCCTGCTGGAGGCAAAGGCCGACTTCTTCTTCATGGGCCACGGGCTGCGCTTCCTGCCACGCCTGCTGTCCCTGGCACGGCGGCGGCGGCGGGTGGTCCACATCGCCTTCGCCTTCGCGCTTATCTACAACCTGGGCGCCATCTCCGTGTCCGCGCTGGGCCACATGAACCCGCTGGTAGCCGCCATCATCATGCCTCTCAGCTCCGCCGTTTCCCTAGCCATCGTCACCTTCGGCCTGCGGCAGCCCGCGTCACCCGGAGGGGAGAAAGCCAGCGATGCGGCTCCCCTTCATGTCTCCCCGTTGCCACAAGCGGCACGCATGCCGACACAGGGATGAGAGACCAGGTAACGCGAGTATCCCCATATCTCCGAAGAGCAGAAAGTCCTCGAAACACCATGGATAACCCTGTTATCCATCCCCCAAGTGATCAAGAATGAAGGTGACAGACGATTTCCTACGACGGATTGGGCGATGTTCACGCAATGCGTGGCGGAGGATCCCGACCGCTCCCGGAAAATACTGGAACAACTGTGCCAAACCTACTGGAAGCCGGTGTATGCCTATATACGGCGCAGCGGGCGCGGACCGGAGGATGGGGAGGATCTCACCCAGGCATTCTTCGCCCATCTGCTGGAAAATGGAACCTTCCTCAGGATCGACCGGAGCAAAGGACGCTTCCGGAGCTTCTTGCTGACAGCCTGCTCGAACTTCCTGAAAAACGACTGGCGGCGGCGCACCTCCTGGAAGCGGGGGGGCGGAATCATCCCCCTGTCGCTGGAAGGACTCAGCGAGGACGGATTTCAGGACAAGGAGCCGGCTGATACCCTATCCCCGGACCAGCTCTTCGACCGTCACTGGGCGCTGGCACTCATCGATACCGCGGTGGATCACCTCAGGCGGGAATATGAAAAGGCGGACAAAGCACGCCTGTTCAAACACCTGCGACCGTATCTGCTCGAAGACGGGATGCCAGTCGGGGAAGCCGCCGCCGAACTGGGAATGACCGAGGGCAGTGTGAAAGTGACCGTTCACAGGCTCCGCCGCAAGCTCGGTCATCTGCTGCGCGGGGAAATCTCCAGAACCGTGGAGAGTCCTGAGGAAATCGAAACCGAACTCCGCCATCTCATCGACGCCCTCAGGACCACCCGTGACAGGCCGATCCTGTAACCGGCGGCAGCCATTCCGTTTTCAGTGTTATGATGGACCCGTCCCCTCAGCCCCATCCAACAAAGGTTTCTCCGGAGATCTCCGGCGGTGAGGGGGACTTGTCCCAAGCCAGGAGGCTCCTGGAACTCGCCCTCCCGGACATGGACGGGACTTGGGATACGGCCAGCCTCCAGCCCGGGGATTTCCCACGGATCACAGGCTACGCACTGCTCGAACGCATCGGTGAAGGAGGGTGCGGGGACGTCTATCTGGCGGAACGGCTGCACGCGGGCTGGAATGAAGTCGCCCTGAAGGTTCTCAAGCCGGGTATGGACAGCCGCCTGATCCTGCGGCGCTTCGAAGCCGAACGGCAGGCTCTCGGCAGGATGAATCACGAAGGGATCGTTCCCATCGTCGATTCCGGCATGACGGAGGAAGGACGCCCGTTTTTCACGATGGAATATGTGCGGGGGACTCCCGTCACCGAGTATTGCGAGGGCAAGGGATTCGGCGTCCGGGAGCGGTTGGGGATCTTCCTCAAGATCTGCGACGCCATCCGGCACGCACATCAGAAGGGCCTGATCCACCGCGATATCAAGCCAACCAACATCCTAGTGACGGAGGAAAACGGAGAACCCGCCGCAAGGGTCATCGACTTCGGGATCTCCAAAGCGGTCGGAACGGATGGGTTCTCCGAAGCCACCCTCTACACGGCTCTCACCGGCTTCGTGGGTACGCCCGGCTACATGAGTCCCGAACAGATCGGCCTCGGATCCGACGATGTGGATACGCGGAGCGACGTCTATTCCCTGGGCATTCTCCTCTACGAGCTCCTCACCGGCAGCCTGCCACATCTTCCCGGCAAATCCGGCCCTGGCGGCATCGAGGAGATGCGCCGCGTCCTCCTGGAACAGGCCGTCGTGGCACCATCCGTCCGCATCGCCACCCGCGACACCCGCCGGGCCGCCCTCGTCCGGGGGGATCTGGATGCCATCACCCTGAAGGCTCTCGAAACGGACCGGGACCTCCGTTATGAATCCGCCACGGCCCTCGCACAGGACATCGATGCCTGGCTGCGGAATCTCCCCATCACCGCCCGCAAACCCGGAAGGGCATATTTGTTCGGGAAATTCATCCGGCGCCACCGGACGGGGGTCGCCGTCTCCGCCGGTTTTCTCCTCGTCGTGATCGGAGCTTCCGTGTTCAGCACCATCTCCGCCATCCAGGCGAAACGATCCGAGCGGGAAGCCCGGAGACATGAACAAAAGGCTCTCGTCGAAGCTGCGAAGAGTTACCAAGCGGCGATGTTCCTTTCCAGCATTCTGCAAGGAGTGACACCATCGATCGCTGACGGAGCGGACACAACCCTGCTGAAAAGCATCCTGGACAACGCAGCCAGCCGGATCGACAGGGAAATTTCCGGCCAGCCGGACCTGGAAGCCTATCTGAAAGAATCAGTCGGCTGGGCCTATCATCGGATCGGGAAGCAAAAGGAAGCGGAGAAGAATCTTCGCCGCGCCATCGACATCTACCGGACTTTACCGGAAGGGAAGATACGTCTGGCCATCGATCTCAACTGGTTGGGCTACGCCATCATGTCCCGCGATCAGGAAGAAGCCGCCATCCCGGCGAGAGAAGGATTTGAACGGATGCTCGCCCTGGCGGATGATCCCTCGATCCCCCCGCGACAACTCCGGCCACTGGCCGATACGGTTCCAAGTATCGCCTTAATCCTGAAAAATTCAAAGAAGCCCTACGAAGCCGAAAAAGCAGTCAGGCGGTGGATGGAATTCCAAATCAGGATACTGGGAGAAAACTGTCGGTCGGTCGCCGCCAGCCATTCGGCGATCGGACAGAACATTCTCCAACAAAAAGACAATCCCGATCGACTGAAGGACGCTGAAAAGCACTACCTCAAGGCGCACGATATTCTCTCCCGGCTTTATGGAGAGAGGCACGCGGAAACCCTGCGCATCCGCGGCAATCTGGGTTCCCTCCTGCTGCAACAAGCCCGCTTGGAGGAAGCCGAACCATTGATCCGTTCGGCATGCGAAGACTCGGGCCGGATCTTGGGAGAGGATCATCCGGAACATCTGCTACCCCTCCTCCGGCTTGCAAGCCTCGAACGCAGAACCGGAAATCTCAATGAATCCGCCGAGGCCCTGCGCGCCACCGCCGCCCTCCGCTCCGCGAATCCCTCCCACCGCCTCGAAATTCTCGACAATGAGATCACGACGCTCGCCCGTCTTTTCAAGGAGCGGGGGGAACCGGAGAAAGCCCTGGAACTGCTTGCCCTGATTTCCACGGATGACAAGGACCGCAACAGCACACCGGCACCTGAAGAAGAATATTGATGCTTTTGAAATGAAGTGACATACCCGCTCCCATGGAGGATGGCATGGTGAGGACAGGTTCCGGCATGCCGTCGC
This sequence comes from Akkermansiaceae bacterium, assembly GCA_019634595.1. Classification (NCBI taxonomy): domain Bacteria; kingdom Pseudomonadati; phylum Verrucomicrobiota; class Verrucomicrobiia; order Verrucomicrobiales; family Akkermansiaceae; species Akkermansiaceae bacterium. The sequence continues at coordinate 106,634 of JAHCBC010000005.1, read as the reverse complement.
TTTGGGGAAATCATTACCTGCCTCCGGGCGTCACTCCATTTTTCACGAAGATCAACAAGGCGGCGGGTCCCCGAGCCCCCCATCGAAAACTTTCCTTGAAGTTGCCTTGTCAGGAAGTCCTGTGTACGATCCCGCCAGAACGTACCTATCCCGCAGGACATGACCCAAGACGAGTATCCGTTTGAACGCTCCCTTTTCGAGAAACTCCGGAGTTCCGAGCTATTCGTGACCTACCAGAATGCCTTCCGGAGCGCGACGGGCCTGCCGCTCCGGCTGGTGGACAATGATACGGGAACCTGGTGTCTGGATGAGGCCTCCGTGAACCGCAGCCCATTCTGTGAGAAACTGAACCTCTGCAGCTCCGCCTGCCACGCGTGCATCACCGTGAACCGCCGCCTCATGGAGGAGGCGAAGGTCAACGGCCCCACGACCTGCCATTGCTTCGCCGGGATGTCCGCCTCCGCGGTGCCGATCCTGGCTGGAAGCCGCCTCATCGGCTTTCTCAAGACGGGCCAGGTCTTCCACAACGTGCCGGATGAGGAAACCTTCCGCGCGGTGGCAAAGACGCTCTCCCGCCAGGGCCTCACCGAAAACCAGACGGAGGAAATGCGCACCGCCTACCTCCAAACCCGGACCGTGGAGCCGGAACGCTACCAGAGCATGATCACCCTGCTCTCCACCTTCGCCGACCAACTGGGCAAGCACGCGGAGAAACTGGCCATCATCGACGCGAACAACGAGCCATCCTCCGTGGTGCGGGCGAAGAAATACATCGAAAAGAACCTTTCCGAGCCGCTGCCACTCGCCCTCGTCGCCAAGGAGGCCGGGGTCAGCGAGTCCCACTTCTGCCGTCTGTTCAAAGAAGCCACCCACCTCACCCTCACGGACTACATCAACCGCCGCCGGATCGAGTGGGCGAAGCGGGAACTGCTGAAACCGGAGGTGCGTGTATCCGAGATCGCCTTCCAGATCGGCTACCAGAGCCTGTCGCAGTTCAACCGCAGCTTCGCCCGCTTCACCGGGAATTCCCCGACGAACTTCCGCCGGGAAGAACTCGCCCGTGCCGCCAGCTAGGCCGCTGGGACCGCTGGTCTCCAGACCGGCGTTTAGCTTCGCAAAGCACGTCTTCCGAATGGATGGCGTCTCTCGTGGAGTCATGGAATCAACCGCAGATGAACGCAGATTGGCGCAGATTGGCGCAGCTTGAAGAAACTCGTCCAAATCCTCTTTCTGTCCAATCCCCCTCCAACAGGTTCAAGGTGGCTCAGCTGTGGATTTTCCCGTCCACGAACACGCTCGACACCCCCGCCCGCGCCCGGCCATTCTTGCCGCGCGTTCGCCCATGAACCTTTCCCGCCCGATATTCCTCCGGATCCTGCTGCCCCTCGTGCTGACCGTTCTGGGCGCCGCCGTCTGCCTGCTGCTGCTGCCGGGGGAGACCGCCGCGGTGCAGTCCCAGCTCACCGGATTTCCGGATTCCGACGTTTCCGCCCATCTTTTCCGCCCCACCATCCTGGCGGGGATCTGTTTCCTGCCGGCACTGGCCGCCGTGGCCTACTCCCTGAGCGGCACGCTGGACCGCTACATCGCCCGGCAGTTCCTCGGCATCTTCGCCATCTGCCTGGCCGCCCTCTTCGCCATCTGGCTGCTAATGGACGTGCAGGACAACATCAGCGAGTTCCTCGAAAGCGGAAACGCACCGCTGACGATGCTGAATTTCTATTCCGCGCGCTCCTCCGCCATCATCCTGTTCCTGCTGCCCTACGCGCTGCTGCTTTCCCTGCTCTACTCGCTGGGGAAATTCTCCTCCTCCCGGGAAATCGTCGCGGTCGTCCAGACGGGCCGCAGCGTGCCGCGCATCACCGCCCCGCTCATCGCCGCGGGACTGTTCTGCACGCTGCTCTGCACCGGACTGAACTACCACTGGGCGCCCACCGCGGAGGGCCGCAAGGACGAGATCCTGGACGCCGCCCGCGGCAAGGACATCACCCAGGCGAAGAACGTGCTCTACCGCAACGCGGAGGCCCGCAGGCTCTGGATGGTCGGGATATTTCCGCCGAACTATGAAAAGGGCGCGCCGTTGCTGGATGTGGAGGTGACCACCACCCGCGCGGACCACTCTCTGGAAAGCCGCCTGACCGCCAGCCGCGCGCTCTGGGACCGCACCAAGCAGACATGGACGTTCGAGAACCCCACCATCGGGCTGTTCCGCCCGGGCATGCCGCCTGAGTTCATCCAGTCAACCACCCCCGTGATCCATACGGACTGGAAAGAAACCCCCTGGCAGATCATCAAGCCGGGGCTTTCCGCGAATTTCCTCGGCGTCCCGGACCTCAACGGCTGGCTGCGCGCGAATGCGGGCAACGAGGTGAGCCTGAACCCCGCACCCTACCTCACCCAGTGGCACTACCGCTGGGCGCTGCCCTTCACCTGCCTGGTGACGGTGCTGCTGGCCGCGCCGCTGGCCATCCACTTCTCCCGCCGTGGTGCGGGCGGCGGCATCTTCCTGGCCGTGGTTCTCTCCGCGCTCATGCTCCTGATCTCCAGCATCTCCCTGGTGCTGGGGGAATCCCGCATCCTCTCCCCCATGATGGGCGCCTGGCTGCCGAACATCCTCTTCGGCGTGGTTGGCTTCTATCTCTTCCAGCGTCGTCTGGCCGGCCGGCCCATCTACCAGCGGATCAAGGCCCTGTTCCCGGACGACAACGCCTGATCCCCGCTTTCCCAATCCTTTCATTCCCAACCATGGCCTTCGGCGACAACTGGCACCTCCGCTCCCGCGCCCGCGAATGCGCGGCGACTGAAACCCCATTCACCAACGGCCAGCAGATCATCACCGCCATCTTCCCCGACCCGGAGTCCAGCGGCTACCTGCGCAAGGATTTCTCCCTCGATGGCTGGAACGACCGCGCCGATGACGCCCGGAAACCGTTCTCTTTCTGGAAGACCACCTTCACCTCCACCGCCACGGCGGAAAAGCCCGCTGCGGAAAAACTCAGCGCGGAGGAAATCCTGCGCCGCCTCATCGAGGAAGACGAGGACCACACGGAGAACACCCGCTACATCCTGGCCGTCATGCTGGAGCGCCAGAAGCTGCTCCGCGAGACGGACAGCCAGCGCACGCCCAACGGCATCATCCGCGTGTACGAGCACAAGAAGACCGGCGAGGTCATGATCGTCCGGGATCCGGACATCCCCCTCGCCGAGATCGAGAAAGTGCAGGAGGAAGTCGTCGTGCTGCTGGAGAACAACGGCCGCGTACCGGAACCCGAGCACCCGGCGGAGGCGGCGGCGGAGACTCCTGAAAGTGAGAACCCGGTGGAATCCGTTTCCGCTGAGGTGGAAGAGGCGACGCCTTCCGATGAGTCCGATGACGACGAAGACGATGGGGATACGGAGAAGCGTGATTCCTGATGGAGCGCGGACTTCAGTCCGCCCCGAAGAATAGGGTCCTTATCGAAGCCAAGCGGACTGAAGTCCGCGCTCCGTCCCTGCCTCAGCGCATCGACGAGGCGATAGCGTCGGCCAGCCTGGAGAGCAGACGGGATTCGGCGGCGACCAGCGGCTCATAGCCGTCCTTTTCCAAGGGTTCCTTGGCGTTGAAAGTCTTCGAAACCCGCAGGGTCCTTGCCGGGAGGTCATACACGCGGTAGGATGCCTCGATGATCGCATGGCCGTCCGCCCCGCCGTGGAGCTGGCGGATGTCGATGACCACCTGCCGGGTGATCTCGCTGTCCCGCTGCCATGGATAGACCTGCACGTTCCCGGTGCCCAGACGACGGCCGAGGTTGGCGGCCATCACGCGGGAAATCCCGTTGGCCAGTTCACCGGCCCAGCGGTGGTCGCTGGCCACGGCCAGGGAGTGCTCCGACTCCTGGAGAACGAGGTTCGGGCGGTTGATGTATTCCGCCAGCACCACGGGCCCCACCCCGATGCTCCTGCCACCACCCGATGGCATGGGACCGTCCGCGCTGAGCATGTAGAAAGTCGTGCCACCACCGCAACCGGCGGCCAGCAGACAGGCGAAAAGCAATGGGATGAGTTTCGTCATTGAAACAGCGGGATCGCGGCAAACGATGTCACGTTTCGCCCGCTCCGCAATGTTGGATTTGCTGGCGGAGATGCTATTCCTCCACCGCATCCGCGGTCTTGCGCTTCTTGCTGATGCCGCGGAAACCGGCGTCGATCCGCATCGCGTCGGGATCGTGGTAGGGATTCAGCCGGAACACCCCATCCGCGTCCCGGACCACCGGACAGGGCCGTCCGTTGATGGCCGCCTCCACCACCACCGCCTTGGTCCGGATGACGATCTCCGACGGCAGGGTGCCGCGCGCCTGGTAGATGCTCCCACGCGGTGGGTAATGGAAGAAAGGACGGTAGCTGGCGTCGATGTGGCAGACGATCTTTCCGCCATCTTCCTTCACGATGATCTTTCCGAACGGAAATGAATCCGCCGTGACCTCCGCGACAGGTGTCCGGAAGCCCAGCCGCATGCTTTCCTCCGCCTCCGGTTGGTAGGCGACCCACGTCTTCATCGGCGCGGCGGACAGCAGCCAGCCCGTCTTGCTCTCCGGCAGTTCCAGTGTGGCATCCTTCACCGACATGGTCCCCTTCCCGACGGAAAACTCCGGTGCGGTGAGGAAATCCGGCCATGGATCTTCCTTCCCGTCGATGAGCCTGCGGGAAAAGGCCTCCGTGTAGCAGTTCCACTTCATCTCCAGCTTCCGCCCCTGCCGCTCCCAGGCGATCTCCCTTTCCAGTCCCTCCGAGGAGTCCTTTGTCACCTTCCCCGCCAGGATGAGGTCGCGGAAGGCACCGAATGATCCGTACTCCGCCTTGTTCCCCATCTCGACGACGAACCCGGACCGCGCCTCCACCCACTCCCGGTCCGGGATACCCTCGGCATCCGCGCCCGCGAGGTTGTCCTGATAGAGCACGATGTGGCGCGTGCGCTTTTCCAGCACCGTCCGGCATTTCCCGCGCAGGCGGGTGGCCTCCAGCGGCCTGACCGCGGCATAGACGTCACCGTCCTCGATGAACCACCAGTCGCCCGGCGACAGTTCAGCGGGCAGGGATTTCACCGGCTCCCGGTTGATGGACAGGCCCTCCACCCCGTCCGTCCAGCGCATGAGGAACATGCCTGCGGAAGCGCGGTTGACCTTCGACTTCACCAGCCGGTCTCGGTTCGTCGCGGTGTCGCTGGTGTAGGAGGCGATGAGCGTGTTCCGGTGCTGGAGGGTGCCCAGCCGGCCGAACTCGATGAACTCCCGCAGCCATGGCCCGGACGGACCGCCACGGTGGTCGGACAGGGGTTCGTCAGGCTTCTTCTGGAAATACAGGTCGCCATCGTCCAGGAAGCTCATGCCGTTGAAAACGTAGTGCGGGTAGAGCGCGCAGAACCGCTCGGGGCTGCCGATGGGCGCTTCCGGGTTCCGGCTGTTGTTCCAGAACGCGACCGCCCCCACGTAGCACGGCGCGATGACCCCGGAGCCGGTGGAGGATCCCAGCGTGTAGTCCGCCGTCTGGTAGTTCACATACTTCTTCGGGGCCAGCGGATCGGCGTCCTTTTCCCCCTCCAGCACGGGATGACGGTCGTGCGGGATGTGGGTCAGCGCGGCCTGCAGTTCATGGGGCATCTGCTTTTCCCATGCCACCGGGTCCAGGTAGTCCGGCAGGTCCGGCAGGCGGGCCTGCGTCTGGTTGAGCGGCCAGGAGGAGCGGAATGCCTTCGGATCCTCCCCGTCCCATTTCTGGAAAAGATTCAACCACACCGGCCGCCGGGAGGCGGTGGCGAAAAGGAAACGCTCGCTGTCGGAGCCGAACCATTGGCTGGGCGCCATGCGGCTGCCCGGCCCGGTGTTCCTGCCCGTGGCGGCGGACCAGGTGAGCACGCGGTTGATCCAGCACCGCTCCGCGATCATGTACGCCATCCGCCGTAAATGGGGATCCGGCGTGTGTTCCTTGATCATCTCCCAGTCGGTGATGCCGTTGAAATGGTTCTCCAGCAGGTTGTACTCCCCCACATCCCCGGTGGTGTTCTGGTGGTCCAGTTCCCGGCGGAAGCCCCAGTACGCCATCTTCTCCGCCTTCGTGTCGCCCAGCAGCGCTCCACCGAGGATCAGCGGGGTGAGGTGGCCGTGCACGTTCGACCCGTTGCCACCGGCGATCTCCAGCCAGTTGTCATAGTCATTGTCCGGGTGCGTCAGGTCCGCCTCCCGCAGCGTGCGCAGCAGCAGTTCCCGCGTCTCATCCGTCAGGGCCTCCGGCACGCGCAGCGCACAGATGATCCACTGGTGCATGGTCCGCGCGCCCTTTTCCCGGAAGGCGGGGATGTCCGCCAGTGCCTTCCGGCAACCGGCCGCGATCTCCGCATTCGCCGCCGCGACCAGCGCGGCATCCCCACTGGCGAGGTTCTCGAAGGTGGTCCGCCGGAACTTTTCCCGGCCGATGTTCTCGCGGAAATGCAGGCTCTGCATCCAGAACTCCAGCGCATCCTGCCCGGCCGCCTGCTTGCCCGCGAAAAACTCCGGCGGGTAGTCCGGCAGGACCCAGCGGCTGACATCCACCGGCTCCGCCTGCAGCGGTGCCAGCGAAAGGAAAAGTGCAGCCAGAGATGCGCGCCGCGTGTTCATGAGTGGGGATGTTTTCATCGGATCAACGGGAACGATTTTCCGACCACCGGCTCATTTTCCGGAGCGTTTCTCCAGCCATGCCTTCACGCCAGGCCAGGTCACCGCCAGGCTGCCCGCCGCATCCGGGTGGGTGCCGTCCGGGATGTATTTCTTATACGTTTCGAAGTCGTCCTTCTTCAGCTTCTCCCATGCGGCGTAGTGGTCGATGAGGTCGAACCCACGGGCCTTCGCCATCTTGCGGTAGTTGTCGTTGTAGTCCTGGAGCTTCGGCCTCCAGGAATGGCTCTGGTTGCCGTCCGGCACATCCCAACCCACGTTCATGACCTGGAGGACGATTTCCGTTTCCGGACTGCCCTTGCGGATGGCCGCGACGATCTTCTCCAGGTTCCCCGCCGCCTGCCGCACGGAGACGTCATACTTGTCCCGCGCGTCATTGAAGGCGAACTCCACCAGCACCAGGCCCGGCTGGAGCTTCACCACCTTTTCCTCCACATGCTGCAATCCCCAGCCCGAATGCTGGCCCGGCCCGGAGTTGTTCACGAAATTGACCTGTCCGGGATACTTCGCGTCGAACCAACGCTGCATTTCCTTCGCCCACTCCCCGCCATGGCTCAGGCTGGTGCCATAGACCACCACCGTCTCTTTCTTCCCCGCGGCGAGGTTCTTGAAAACATCCGGCTTCTCCGCGGCACACACGTTGCCGAGCATCACCGTCACCAGCACACCGATCCATCTTTTAACCATCCTCGCTTCTAGCAGGATCTTCCACTCCCCCGCAAGCCCCCCGAAAGTGGGGCAAGCCCGCCCGCATGGGTGCAGCGGAGTGATCCCTCCATCTTTGCGATGCCAAGCGGACTGAAGTCCGCGCTCCGTCACGCCTTTACCGCCCACCTCAGCTTCGCCGGGGAGCTGCGCGGGTTCATCCGACGTTCCTCCGCGCCGGCGACGACAGGGCCGTCGCTGATCCCTGCATAGATGCCGTCCCGCAGGCCTGCCTTGAACGCGAGCTTCACCCGCCGGTCCTCTCCGGAGTGAAAGGTCAGCACCGCGACGCGGCCACCGGGTTTCAGGCAACCGAGCACGGCACGCAGGAAGGCATCGATGGCGGTGAACTCTTCGTTCACGGCGATGCGGATGGCCTGGAAAACCCGGCGCACCGTCTTGTCCAGTTCCTCCTCGTCCGCCCGCACCGCCCCACGGATGGCCTCCGCGAGTTCGGTGGTGGTTTTGAAATGCTTCCCGGCCAGCGCTTGGGAGAGGGATTCCGCACGCGGCTCGTCGGAGTTGTCCCACAGGGCCTTCTCCAACTTCTCCGCGCCGGTCTTCGCCAGCCAATCCGCTGCGGAAACACCCCGCTGCGGGTTCATCCGCATGTCCAGCGGTCCCGCCGTCTTGAAACTGAAACCACGCGACGGATCGTCGAACTGCATGGAGGAACAACCGAAGTCCGCGAACACGAAGTCCACCTGTTCCCCCGCCAGCACCTTCGCGATGCCCGCGTAGTTCGACTTCACCGCGCGGAACATTTTTTCCCCGAAGCCCTTCTGCCGCAGCCTGGCCTCTGTCTTCGGCATCTCGATGGGATCGAGGTCCAACCCGGTGAGATGCCCGCCGGGGGAAATCATTTCCAGGATCCGCGAGGCATGGCCGCCATAGCCCAGCGTGCCATCCACACCGCGCATGCCCGGCTCCAGCGCCAGCGCTGAAAGGCATTCCTCCACCATGATCGGGACATGCGCTCCCGCCGGAGTCTTCCCGGAGGCGATCACCTTCGCCACGGTGTCCGCGTATTTCTCCGGATCGTGTTCCTTGTACTTGTCCTCGAAACGCCGCGGGTTCTTTCCGCTGTAGCGCTTCCGGCGTGGCGGGCGTGGTGACGGTTCCTCGCTCAAAGCTCCGAATACTTCAGGTTGTTCCCGCGCGCCTTCTCCACCGGGTAGCGCAGCTCGTTGTTGGCGATCTTCGCCTCCATCACCTCGCCCAGCTTCAGTCCCAGATTGTCCGCCAGTTCGAAAAGCAGGATGCCGACGTCCGCGATCTCCGAGGCGATCTCATCCCGCCGTGCCTCCACCCGCGCCGCGATCTGGTCATCCTGCTGCCAGACGAAGTGCTGCATCAGTTCGCCAGCCTCCGCGGCGATGGCCACGGAAAGGTCCTTCGCATTGTGGTATTTCCGCCACTCCCGCGCATCCACGAAGCCCTGGATGCGCCCGGTCAGCGCGGCAATCGAATCACTCATGCAGGGAAGAAACGATTTCAGAGGGCGGCGGGCAATCTTTGAGTAGGCAGGGTGGACATTGCGGCAGAGCCGCTCTGTCCGCTTACATCCCATCTTGTCCACCAGCGGCATTGGCGGAGCAGGAAACGGTGGATGTGTTTCTGAATGCCTTTGCAATGGGTTCCCATTGCAGCCGGTGGACAGGAATGGGAGCGTAGCGGACATGGCGGCTCTGCCGCAATGTCCACCCTCCTTACCGGCCATTTGCCGGCAACGGGAAAATGGTATCCGAAAGGATAAAGAAAAAAGCCGCGCCTCCGTGGGGAGACGCGGCTTCGGAGAGATACGGGGAAATCAATCAGATCTCCGCGACGGGCAGGTTCGACACCTCCTCGCGGACCTTTTCAGCCAGCGGGGTGGAGAGGTAGCGCTCCGTGGAGGAGCAGCCGACGGTGACGATCTTCTTGCCTTTGTACTCCGGACGCTTGGCGAGCTGGATGGCGGACCAGACGTTGGCACCGGTGGAGATGCCGGCCGGGAGGCCTTCGAGCTGGGCGAGCGCCTGCGCGGTGGCGAAGGCGTCGTCATTGGAAACCTGGATGACCTCGTCGATGATGGAGGTGTTCAGGTTGCCGGGAATGAATCCGGCGCCGATGCCCTGGATCATGTGCGGACCGGGTGCGCCGCCGGAAATGACGGGGCTGGCGGTCGGCTCGACGGCGAAGACCTTGAAGTCCGGCTTGCGCGACTTGATGACCTCACCCACGCCGGTGATGGTGCCGCCGGTGCCTACACCGGCGACGAAGGCGTCGATGTTGCCATCGAGATCCTTCCAGATCTCCTCGGCGGTGGTCTCACGGTGGACCTGCGGGTTGGCCGGGTTGTCGAACTGGCCGGGGCCGAAGGAGCCGGGATTCTCCTCGATGAGCTGCTTCGCCTTCGCGATGGCACCGCCCATGCCGCGCGCACGCGGAGTGAGGACGATCTCCGCGCCCAGCAGGCGCAGGAGCACGCGGCGCTCCAGCGACATGCTCTCCGGCATGGTCAGGATGATGCGGTAGCCTTTCGCACGGGCCACGAAGGCCAGCGCGATGCCGGTGTTGCCGGAGGTCGGCTCGATGATGAGACCGCCGGGTTTCAGGGATCCGTCCTTCTCGGCAGCCTCGATCATGGCCTTGCCAATACGATCTTTCACACTGAAGAGAGGGTTGAAGAACTCAGCCTTCACATAGATCTCTGCGTCGAGTCCCTGTGTGAGATGATTGAGGCGGATGAGCGGGGTGTTGCCAACGGTGGCAACCATGTTTTCTGCCAATGCCATGGTGTCGATTTATTCGGGGTTAGGAAAAATGGGGCCCGCCAGCGGTCACCGGTCATTGGCCATCGGGAAAGAGGTGACCGCTGACTGATGGCCGTTGACCTTCGTTAGATTTGGAAATCCGAGGTGCCGGAGTCAAGGTGAAGACCGCACTCGTACTTCTGGCCGCCGTAGCGGGTGGACTCCGCGTCGCCGTTTTCATCGACAGGGCGGGTGCTGTGCCAGTCACCCATGGTGACGTAGCCCTTCTCCGCCAGCGGGTGGCGCGGCAGGCCGTTCTGGTGGTAGTAGAGGTCCACCTGGGCGTCCGCCCAGTCGAGGATGGGGTAGGTCTTGATGGTGCGCTTCTGCTGTTCCACGAACGGACGCTCCGCGCGGGTGCTGGACTGGGAGCGGCGCAGGCCGCTGATCCAGACGTCGGCGCCGGTCTCACGCAGCGCGCGGTTCATCGGCTCCACCTTGGTGATGAGGCCGTATTTGTCCGCGCCTTCCTTCCCCTGGTCCCAGAGGTTCCCCCACAGCGCCTGGATGCGGGCGGCGGAGTACTGCGGGTGATAGACGCGGAGGTCGATGCTCAGCTTCGACATCAGCTCCTCCGCATACCGGTAGGTTTCCGGGAACAGAAAGCCGGTGTCGATGAAGACGACGGGGATCTTCGGCGCATGGTCGTTGATGAGCTTGAGCATCACCGCGGCCTGGATGCCGAAGCTGGTGGAGGCGACGAGGCGGTCACCCAGCCGTTCATGCAGCAACGCCAGACGCTCCCCCACGCGCAGCGGCGCGAGTTCCGCGGAAAGGGCTGCCGGATCGACATCGGCGATCGCGGGGATTTCAAATTTGAGCGCTTCCATGACGATGAATTGTTTTTTGTTGGATCAACGGGGATCGCGGCATTTCAACCGGTGATTCCCGGATAAGTGGATTCTTCAACCACAGATGGACGGGATGGACGCAGATGGAAGGAATGGGATGACGGATGCCGGAGACCCGGGATCTCCAACTCATCATTCCCCATCCATTCTCTTCATCTGCGTGAATCTGTGTTCATCTGCGGTTTGATTTCTTCTGGATCAGGTGGCGGACAATAATATCAGACGGCGGCGGTGGCCTCCGTCCGGATGTTGGCGTGGAAGTCCTTGCCCTGCACCGTGGCGGCGACGTAGCCGGTGCGGATGACGAAGTCGCCGAAGCGTTCGCCTTCGTTCCGTTCCTTGGCGTAGTGGCTGAGGATGGGTGTGAGCAGTGGCTTGATCTCCGCCGCCGGGAGGTCCTGGCGGTAGAGCTTATTCAGGCGCTGGCCGGCGTGACCGCCACCCAGGTAGACGTTGTAGCGGTCCGGACCACGACCGACGAAGCCGATCTCCGCGATGAACGGACGGCCGCAGCCGTTGGGACAGCCGGTCATGCGGATGGTGATGGCGTCGTGGCGCAGGCCGACTTCTTCCACCGTCTCCTCCAAATCCGTGACGACCTGTGGCAGGTAGCGTTCCGCTTCCGCCAGGGCCAGGCCGCACGTCGGCAGGGCGACGCAGGCGATGGAACTGAGGCGCAGCGCGCTTTTCTCATGGCTGTCCTTGATGCCGTACTGCTCCATCAGCGCCTCGATCTGGACGCGCTTCGCCGGAGAAATGTTGGCGATCATGAGGTTCTGGTTCGCGGTCAGGCGGAAGTCGCCGTCATGCACCTTCGCGATCTCGCGCAGGCCGGTGCGCATGGGGTAGGACGGCGTGTCGAGCACGCGGCCACCTTCCACGAACATGGTGTAGTGGAAGTTCCCGTTCGGGTCTTCCTGCCAGCCGAAACGGTCGCCGTTGTCCACGAACTCATATGGACGCGCCGGCTCCAGGTCGTAGCCGAGGTATTCGTTGAGCTTCGCCAGGATCCACTCCGGGCCGTGGTCGTCCACGGTGTACTTGAAGCGGGAGTGCTTCCGGTCCGTGCGGTCGCCGAAGTCACGCTGGACCATCACCACCTTCTCGGAAACATCCACGACCTGCTCCGCGGTGCAGTAGCCGATGACGTCCGCAAGACGCGGGTAGGTGGCCTCGTTCCCGTGGGTGGAGCCCATGCCGCCGCCGACGGCGACGTTGTAGCCGACGACCTTCCCGCCCTCGACGATGGCGATGAAGGAAAGGCAGTTGGCGAAAATGTCCACGTCATTGCTCGGTGGCACGGCGATGGTGATCTTGAACTTCCGCGGCAGGTAGGTCTTGCCGTAGATCGGCTCCTGCTCCTCCTCGGAGGTCTGCACCTTCTCACCGTCCAGCCAGATCTCATGGTAGGCGCGGGTGTGCGGGGTGAGGTGCGCGGAAATATCGACCGCCGCCTTCAGCACGTCCGCGTGGGCGGTGGAGAGATACGGGTTCGGGTTGCACATCACGTTCCGGTTCACGTCACCGCACGCGGCGATGGTATCCATGGCCGCCTTGTTGATGTCGGCAATGGTCCGCTTCAGGTTGGACTTGATGATGCCGTGGAACTGGAACGCCTGGCGGGTGGTCAGCTTGATGGTGCCGTTGGCGAAGGTGGTGGCCAGGTGGTCGGTCGCCAGCCATTGCTCCGCGGTGGCCACGCCGCCGGGAACCCGGATGCGGATCATGAAGGAGTACGCCTTGTCCAGCTTGTGCTTGCGGCGGGTGGCGCGGGTGTCGCGGTCATCCTGCTGGTAGGTGCCGTGGAATTTCAGCAACTGCTGGTCATCCTCCGAAAGCGAGCCGGTCGAAAGGTCCTGCAGACCTTCCGCGATGGTGCCGCGCAGGTAGTTGCTGCGGGTCTTGATGCCTTCGTTGGCGGAGAGTTTCTTGTCGGACATGGGAAGAAGTAGGAAGTGATCAGTGGAAGAGTTGGTTTCGGGCCTTCAGATGACCGGCGGCAGGATCTTTCACTGATCACTGCTCACCGATCACTCGGCACTGTTTCAATACACGTCGCGCTGGTAGCGTTTCGTTTTCTTGAGGTTCTCGACATAGGCCTCGGCTGCCTCGCGGGAGACGCCGCCCTCGAACTCGACCACGGAGATCAGCGCCTCGTGGACATCGTGCGCCATGCGGCTGGCATCGCCACAGACGTAGAAGTGCGCGCCTTCCTCCAGCCACGCGTAGACTTCCTTCGCATTCGCGATGATGCGGTCCTGCACATACACCTTCTCCGGCTGGTCACGGGAGAACGCGACGTCCAGCTTGCTGAGCGCACCGCTCTTGAGGTGGTCCTGCCACTCGAGCTGGTAGAGGAAGTCGTAGAGGTAGTGCTGGTCGCCGAAGAACAGCCAGTTCTTGCCGGTGCTGCCTAGCGCGCCGCGGTGCTCGATGAACGAGCGGAACGGGGCGACACCGGTACCGGGGCCGACCATGATGACCGGGGTGTGGCCGTCGGCGGGCAGGCGGAAGTTCTTGTTCGGCTGGACGAAGATGGAGACGTTCGACCCTGGCTTAGCGGCATCCGCGAGGTAGGTGGAGGCCACGCCCTTGCGCTTCCGGCCGTTGGTTTCGTAACGGACGGCGGCGACGGTGAGGTGCACCTCGTCCGGATGGGCCAGCGGGCTGGAGGCGATGGAATAAAGGCGCGGCGGCAGCTTGCGGAAGATGCCCGCCAGGGCCCCGGCGGAAAGACCCTTCGGCGCGAAATCCTCGATCGCATCGACGATCTCGCGGCCCCAGGTGTATTCCTTCAGCTTGTCCTTCGCGTCCTCCGCGAGCAGTTCCTTGAGAGATGCGGAATCGGCGGCCTCGGCCAGCTTCGTCAGCACGGCACGGGACAGCGCGGTGATGTCGAAGTCCTCGCGCAGGGCGTCCGCCAGCAGCTTCTTGCCGACGTTTTTCACCTCGATCTCCTCGGTGCCCTTCAGCTTCGCGGCCTGCAGGACATCCGCGACGACATCCGGAGCGTTGAAAGGCACGACGGCCAGTGCGTCGCCCGGCTCATAGGTCAGGCCGGAGCCGGACAGGGAGAACTCCACGTGGACGGTTTCCTTCGAGGTGCCCTCGCCGTTGAGCAGCACGTTGTCGATGATCTCGGACGGGAAAGGATTCTTCTTCCCATACTCCACGGCGGCCACGGGTGCCGGTGCGCTGAACGCGACCGGGTGCGGGGTGAACGTCGGGGCCAGCGCCTTGAGCGCGGCGTCCAGCCACGCGGCGTAGCCTTCCTCATAGTCCACGTCGCAGTCGGTGCGCGGGTTCACGCGGGACGCGCCGAGCGCCTCCAGGCGGGTGTCGAAGTCCTTGCCCGTCTGGCAGAACTTCTCATAGGACGTGTCCCCCAGCGCGCACACGGAGTAGCGCACGGAGCCGAGTTTCAGGTCACCGGCCATGAACTCCTTGTGGAAAGCGGAGGCCGTTTCCGGCGGCTCGCCGTCGCCCCAGGTGGAGACGATGACCAGCAGGTTCTCGATCTTGGAAAGGTCCGCGGGCTTGATGTCGGACATATTCTTCATCACCGCCTGGAAGCCGCGCTTCTTCGCTTCCTTCACCGTGCGGTCGGCCAGCGTCTCGGAGTTGCCGGACTCCGTGCCATAGAGCACGGTCAGCTTCGCGGAGGGCGCGGGTGCGGGTGTGGCAGCCGCGGAGGACACGGAAGCACCGGTGGCGGCAAGATAACCGCTCAGCCAGCTCTTCTGCGTGGGATCGAGACTGACAATGATGGAGACCAACGCCTTGCGTTGGTCTGGGGTAAACGGTGCGTGCTCAGGCAGCATAATCCTTAGTTCCTTACCTCTTTTTGTGAGGTTTCGGCGAGAAAATGCAGCCAATTCCCAACGAACGCAACATTTATATCGGGCAATGCACTGTACAGCCGGACAGGAAAACGGGCGAACGGCGGGCGGGGGGGACGTCTGGAACTCCCTACTAGGGATTCCAGTAACACCCGGTCCAGCCGGGAACAAATCAAACTCCTCTCCAGCGACAGACAAATCAACTGGCAGTAATCCTCCCCCGCCCCCAGCATGCTGATCTCCCCCAGACAGCAAAGCAGAAGCATCACGATGAAATGGTATCTTGAACACATGGATTTCCACCTCCCCTGGATAATCGGCCTGTTGTTCGTCGTCTTTGTCCCGACCGTGCCATTCCCTTGGTCGGCGGCAATCATCTGCCTCCCTCCCCAACTTCTCATCCTGACCAAGGCCCTGGTGGACTACCGGCCCCACGGGAAACCCTACGTGGCGCACATCCTCGTGAATGAATCGTTGCTGCTCGTCCCGATCCTGCTGAACTGGCTGATCCACTTACTGGGTTTCCGGACCCTGCTGGAATGGAAGCAGGTCACGCTGTTCAGCACGGCCTGCGGAAGGCCGTTTTCCTGAGGCGGCCGAAAGCGGATCTCACGGCGAACAGCAAGCCCGGGACCAATCCGCCGATGCCAGGGAAGCCGAAAGCGGTGAGAGTTCTCCGCGCCCGGAACTCCGCCCAGCCGTGGACGGTCCCGTCCGCCGTGACCACGACATAAGCCTGCCCCGGAGGGAAATCGGTGGCATCGATCTGCAATGTCCAGCCCTCCGGCATCTTCTGTAGCTCCCGGTAGAGGACCGTCACGATCCCAGGGTGCCACGCAGCGCGAGCGACGACGATGGTGTGCTGCCGGCAGATGTCCACGTAGCGGGTCATGTAAATGGGCGCATCATGGTCGCCTCCATCCGCATCCACCTCATGGAGTTCCCGGAGCGCGGATGCCACGAGGTCGAACGCATGGTCGAACTCCTTCACCATGGCATCGTCCTTGTGCTCCTCACCCGTGAAAAGAACCCGGGGAAGATCATCGTAATCCGTGTGACGGATGAAACGCAGCTTGTTGTCCATGCCGTTTGGAAAATAGGAGGAACGACTCCATCTCTCACCCGGATCACTTGTCTTTCCAAGTTTATTCCATATCCGTAAAAGGCTTGGCCCGGCGAACAATAACTGGAAACACCAGCACAACAACGCTGATGCCATCGTCCGGCGGATCAAACAAAAGGCTCAACCAATGGAGATTCATTTGAACGCACTGATTTTCGCCACCTTCGTACTTCGATTATGGGGCTTTCTCCCTTTTTTGAAGCAAGAAGAAGTCGACGAAATCAAACCGCTCATGAATATAAGGTCAAAAGCACATGCGATGTATTTGGTCATCGCCGGGGTTGGGATTCTGCTCGGCGGGGCAGTATCAGTTCCCGGGCTGTGGATGGATGCCTATCACTTCCGTTGGTTGTTTCTGGTGGTCGTGATCGCAGAGATTTCCGCGATCGCGGCTCTACCAGTCGGGTTGTTGAAAAAGACAACGGTGGATGTGATCCGCCGTGATGTTCAGAAATGCGTCGATGGCGCGATACTGGCCTTGGTATTTTTGTGAACCCTGTGGTGCTGAAGCTGGCAAAGCTGGTGAGCGGGTGAAATAGAAGGGGCGCAGCGGACTGCGCCCTCCCTCCAACTTTGGCGTTGAACCGGAGGGGACATCCCTATTTGGTATGCGTCCCCACCCCCGTTTTCACAAAATCCAATGAAACCCCGCCGCCTTTCCCTTCTCCCTGTCCGCGCACTGGCGCTGGCCACGCTTTCCGTTTCCTTTTCCGCAGGCCTGATGGCGGCACCACTCTACTGGGACGGAGCGACCGCAGGTTCCTGGAATGATGTGGCGAACTGGTCCACGGACCCGGGCGCGGGCACCCCGGACCCGGCGGCGGTCCCCGGTGCGGGTGACGTTGCCCATTTCTCCATCACCGGCCAGGCCACCAGCCGCACGGTCAACCTGATGACGGACCAAGCCGTGCAGGGCATCGTCACGGAAAACCTGACGGGCACGGTGACCCTGCGCGGAGGGGCGGGTGTACCTGTCACCCTCACACTCGGTGCCGGAGGCATCGACCACCTCCGGGGAGGCCTCACCATCGGCAACGCGGCGGACGCGGACAAGGTGAACGTCGTGCTGGCGGCCTCGCAAACCTGGAACAGCTCCACCGCGGGTTCCGGCTCCTCTGCCATCGCGCTTCACAATGATGTTTCCGCCGCGGCGGGAAGCCGGACCCTCACCCTCGACGGCAGCAACACCGGCTCATACATCGCTGGTGCCATTTCCAATGGTGGCGGGACCGTTTCCATCATCAAGGAAGGCTCCGGCATCTGGGAACTGCGGGGGGCCAACACTTATACCGGAGCCACGCAGGTCAACGCGGGCATCCTCCGCGCCACGACCGCGGCCTCCGTCTCTCCCGGCACCACCATCACCGTGGCGGACGGCGCGACTTTTTCCATCAGGATCGGCGGCACCGGCCTGACCGCGGAAGAGACGGATACCCTGCGGGGGCTCATCAGCTATGAATCCTCCGCCGCCTTCCTCGGCCTGGACTCCGCCTCGACGTTCACCTACGCGAGCGATATTTCCGGAAACCACGGACTGATGAAGACGGGCAACCAGACCCTCACCCTCAGCGGAAACAACAGCTACACCGGCGACACCGTCATCGCCGGCGGCCTGCTCGCCTACACAAGCCCCCAGGCCATCGCCGACATCAACAAAATCCACGCGAAGGCCGGAGCCGGCATCTTTGCCCTTGCCAGTGGATTCACCCCCACGGAACTGGAAGACCTGCGCGCCGCCGTCCATTATGAGGACAACACCGCCTTCTTCGGCATCAGCACCCAGACAGCCTCCATCAACTACGACGTGGCCATGGCCGGCGAGCATAGCTTCGTCAAAGCGGGCGTCAACACCCTCACCTTCGGTGGCAGCGGCAGCAACACCTACACCGGCACCACCAGAGTCGCCGGCGGCACGCTCCTGCTCAGCAAGACCGGCGGGGCCACCGCCATCGCCGGAAACGTCAACGTGACCAGCGGCACCCTCAGCCTCGGTGAGGCCGACCAGATCGCCGACACGTCCGTGATCACGGCCTCCGGCAGCAGCACGATCCGGTTCCAGGCGAAGAACGAAACCGTCGCCGGACTCTCCCTCACCGGAAGCGCCGACGCCAACACCGGCAACTCGACCAGCAGCGTCACCAGCGTCGTGAACCTGGGGACCGTCACCCTCGCGGACACCTCGCGCATCACCGTCAACAGCGGCGGCAAAATCACCGCCAATTCCATCTCCCTCACGGGAACCGTCGAGACCAACAACGCCGCCGGCAACATCCTGATCGGGGGTTCCCACGCCGGCGCGGTCTCGGGGTTGGAAATCGGCGCGGGGGGCCTCACGATGCAAAACCGGACGATCCAGGTCAACGGCACCACCAACAGCAGCCACCAGGGCACGAGGATCGCCCTGAATGGCACCTTCACCGGCAGCGGGGAAAACCTCATCAAATTGAACGGCTCGAACAGCCGCCTCGCCGAGCTGGCCATGGGAACGGGCGAGCGCACCTTCAACATCACCGGAGGCAACACCCAGATCGACCTCAATGTGGCTGGCGAGACCCTGGTGAAAACCGGCTCCGGATCGCTCGCGCTGACCGGAAACAACACCTATACCGGCCTGACGAAGGTCAACACCGGCATCGTCCGCGTGCTTTCCAACAACGCGCTGGGCGGCGCCGCGCAGGGAACGGAAGTGGCCGCAGGGGGCCAGGTCCGGCTGGAGAACAACGTCACCGTCACCAGTGAGTCACTCAGGATCTCCGGCACCTCCAACTCCGGCGTCTCCGCCGGCCTGCTGAACTTCAGCGGCAACAACGTGTGGGCCGGAAACATCGACCTGGATCTGAAAGTCGGCGCGGCCGCGATCCAGAATACCCGCATCAACATGACCGGCGGGACACTGGACATCCGGGGGGAAGTCTCCATCAACGACACCAGCGGCGCGACCTCCAACGGTGGCTTCGGCCTCGTCCTCACCGGGAATGAAGGCACCGGAACCATCTCCGGAGTGATCAAAGGCACCGGCGTCAACCAGAACCTCATCAAGAACGGTGCCAGCACCTGGGTGCTTTCCGGCACGAACACCTACACCGCCCTCACCCGCGTGGACGACGGCGTGCTCAGCGTGGATTCCATCACCCACAACCTCGGCACGCCGGACGCCAACAGCAACCTCATCAACCTGGGTGAAGGGGCCGCCTCCGGCACCCTCCGCTACACCGGCGCCGCGGATGAAACCACGAGCCGCGGGCTGCGACTCCGCTCCACCACCACCGGCAACGGCACCATTGAACAGGCCGGCTCCGGGGCGCTTGTCATCACCGGCCAGGTCAACGGCGCCTCCACCACCAGCGACAAGACCCTCACCCTCACCGGCTCCACCGCCGGCACGGGCGAACTGACCGGAGCCTTCGCCGATACGGACGGCACCGGCAAAACCAATCTCGTGAAATCCGGCACCGGCACCTGGACCCTCTCCGGAGCCGCCAAAGCCTATGAAGGCACCACCACCGTCACCGGCGGAGTGTTGAACGCCTCCACCTCCCTCAGCCATTCCACCTCCGTTTCCGTGACGGACGGCACCTTCCACATCGCGGCCGACAACGTCATCAAGGATGATGCCACCGTCACCCTCGGCAGCGGTGCCATCCTCCAGGTCACCGGCTTCACCGATGCCGCCGGGGTTCTGGCCGTGACCGGAAACTCCCAGTTGAAACTGTCGGGAGGCAACAACGCGCTGACCTTCGGCAACTCCGCCTCCGCGGACTGGACCGGAGGCCTCCTCGCCATCACCGGCTGGTCCGGCCTGGCAGCCGGGGACGATGAGATTTCCTTCGACGCGGCGGGCCTCACCGGCTCCCAGCTTTCCGCCATCACCTTCGTCAACCCGCAGGGTTTCGACGAAGGCATCTACAGCGCGAAGTTCCTGGGCAACCAGCTCGTCCCCGACGCCCTGATCCCCGAGCCTTCCACCACGCTGACCTTCCTTTCCGGAGCCGCCTGCCTGCTCATCCGCCGCCGGAGGAAGTAAGGAGGGAGGACACTCCTGTCCTCCGGCTGCAACAGGAACCCATGGCAATGGAACCCCGGGGAACAAATCCGCTTTCTCTCTTCATCCGCCAATGCCGCCGGTGGACAGGAATGGGAGCGAAGCGGACATGGCGGCTCTGCCTCAATACCCCCTTCTTGTTCCCTTGCGGCGCGAAGTTTCGCATTGAAATCCCACCCCGCTTTTGATTGGCTGGCTCTGGCTCCCGAAAAAACCCACGGCAGTCCACCAAAACCCCGTTTATGAAACCCCTCCGCTTTTCTGCGTTGGTCCGCGGCGTGACGGCATGTACTGCCGCCGTCATCACTCTCAGCGCCATCCCCGCATCCGCCGTCCCCTACTGGTGGGACGGAACCGCCGCCGACAATGACTGGGGCAATGCCTCCAACTGGTCCGACAGCTCCACCGCGAATGCGAACCCCACGGTCGTGCCCGGCGCACTGGACATCGCCAACCTCACCGCTTCCGGCCTCACCGGCCCTTTCAACATCAACCTCAACGGAAACCGTGCTGTTGACGGGCTTGCGACCGCGAACCTGGGATCACTCGCCACCCTTCTCGGCGGGAACGCCAGTTCCACGCTGGCCGTCGGCGGCGGCGGCATCAACCACAGCAGCGGCGGTGGCCTGACCATCGGCTCCGCGACGGCCGGTCAGGAAGTGAACCTTTCCCTCACGGCCAACCAGAAATGGACCAGCAGCGCAGCCGGCACCGGCCAGGCAGCGATGATCGTCAACAACACCGTCAGCAACGGTGCAGCCGGCGGCGGCACGGTCACCCTCACCTTGGGAGGCATCAACCAGAACGCCATCATCAATGGCGCGATTTCCAACGCGTCGGGCACCATCAACCTCATCAAGGCGGACGGCGGCATCTGGACACTGGGCAACGCGGCGAACACCGTCGGCACGACCCAGGTGAATGCCGGCCTCCTGCGGCTCCTCAATGCGACGACGCTCAATCCCGCCGCCACCACCGTCGCCTCCGGCGCCACCCTTTCCCTGCGGGTGGCGGGCAGCGGTTTCACCACCGCGAATGTCGATACCTACCTGAATGATGTCGTCAACAAGGTCACGTTCAACTCCGGCTCCACCCTGGGCCTGGACACCGCCAACGGTGACTTCACCTACAACAGCAACATCACCGGCACCCACAACCTGAACAAGCTGGGCGGCAACACCCTCACCCTGGGAGGGACGAACACCTACACCGGCACCACCACCATTTCCGAAGGCGCGCTCGCCATCGCGAACATCTCCGCCTACAACGGCAACGCCATCAATGTCACCGCCAACGGCATCCTGATGGCCCTCTCCGGCGGGTCCAACCTGACGACCACGCAGATCGACTCCCTGCGGACGGCCGCCACGTATTCCGCAGGCGGCGTCTTCGGCATCAACACGACGACCGGGGACTACATCTACGGCAGCACCATGACAGGTGGTCTGCGGTTCCAGAAGTCCGGGACCAACACGCTGTTCCTCACCGGGAACAACACCCACATCGGCGGCGTCAACGTCTCCGGGGGCATCCTGAGCGTGGACAACATCCGCAACGGCGGGGAGGCCGGCGCGCTGGGTTCCTCCAACAACGCGGCCGCAAACCTCAACCTGGCGGGCGGCCGCCTGCGCTACACCGGCACCGGGGACAACACCAACCGTCTCTTCCAACTGGCGGCCTCCAGCACCATCGACTCCTCCGGCACGGGCGCCCTCGTCTTTTCCAACACCGGCACCAACGCCACAGGTTCCGGAACCGCGAATGCCCGCACCCTCACCCTGACCGGCTACAACAAGGACGCAAACACCATCGCCGGCGTCATCGTCAACAGCGGTACCAGCACCAACATCACCAGCCTCACCAAATACGGCTCCGGCAACTGGACCCTTTCCGGGGCGAACACCTTCACCGGTGCCATCCGCCCGAACGGCGGCGTCCTGACACTCGACTACGGCACGTCCGACCCGCTCGCGGCGGGCGCGACCATTCTCATCAACCAGGGCGCCATCGAGTTCAAGGGCAGGTCCACCGGCGTCACGACGGATACCATTTCCAGCCTCATGATCGGGGATGGCAACAACGGCCTCGGCCGGGTGATCCTCAACGGCAACGGCGGCTCCGGCGTCCAGCTCACCATCACCACCCTCACCGGCACCGGTGGGAACTCGCAGCGGCACGACCTCATCGACCTTTCCGGAAATGCGGGGAACTCCATCACCGTCGGAACCCTCGCTCCCGCTGTCGTCGGCCCTCCCGCCGTCGCCGCCCCCCTGGCAATGGTCAACGGAGTCCTGATGAACGTGAACGGCGGCAGAGCGAACATCGTCCTGCGGGACACGGACGGCAGCTATGGCTTCGCCGCGCTGTCCGGAGCCACCTCCGGCACGATCCAGAAAGTCGCCGCAGCGAACCAGACCGTCCTCACCGCGAACAGCACCGTCAACATGGCGACCGCGGCGGCCAACTATGTCCTCAACGCCGCCGGCACCTACACCCAGCAGGCCACCACCCCCCTCGTCTTCAACACGCTGACGGTGGACTCCACCGCCGGGGCGGTGACACTCGACCTGGGGGCGAACGCCATCACCGCCGCCGGCAGCGGCAAGGGGATGCTCTTCAGCGGCTCCAACGACATCTCCATCACCGGCAGTTCCACCTCCTTCGGCGGCTCCGCGCTCTGGTTCCACAACTACGTCGCGGATGGAAAGGCTCTCAACATCTCCGCCTCCTTCGGCGCCTCCAACTTCATGATCGTCGGCGGCACCGGCACCACTCTCTACAGCGGCACCGGCCTGGCGGGCACCTTCATCCTCGACGGCGGCCTGTTCCGCGTGTCCACCGCGCAGAACCCCACCGCCACCCTGCGGATCAACTCCGGCGGCGTGTTCGAGATCGGCGCGGACCTCAACGGCGGCACCGCCGGGGACCTGACCAAGGCCATCGGCACCACGGCGGGGAACATCCAGTTCACCGGAGATTCCGGCCTCAGCGCCCATGGCGCGAACCGTGTGGTGAACTTCGGCGGCGCCAGTGCGGGCATCACCTGGGGTGCGGCGAATTTCCTCACCTTCGGTGACACCACGGATGGCGACTACACCTTCAAGCTGTCCTCCGTCCTCTCCGACTCCAACATCGAGATCCAGAACGGCATCAACCTGAACGGAAAGACCCGGGTGGTGGAGGTTGCCAACGGTTCCGCCGCCATCGACGCCACCCTCAGCGGCGCGTTGAGCGGAGATCTCTCCGCCGGCCTCATCAAGACCGGCGCGGGCACCCTCTCCCTCACCGGCACCAACACCTACCAGGGCGCGACCCGCGTGGATGCCGGGCGCCTCATCATCGGCTCCGGCGGCATCAACTCCTCCACCAGCATTCAGGTAAGGAACTCCACCCTCGAGTTCGGCCCGCAGGCCACCGCGAACAGCTTGGTGAACGACAACGCGCTGGTGACGCTGCAGGACGCCATCATGGTCACCAATGGCACTGTCGAAACCTTCGGTCCCCTGGTCATCGCCGGGAACAACCAGCTGCAGCTCGGTGGCAGCAACATCCTCCACATCGCAGACTCCTCCACACAGGTCTGGAGCAGCACCTTGGCCATCCTCAACTGGGGAGGCTTCAGCATGGGTGGCGGGGATGACCAGATCTACTTCGGCAGTGATGCGAACGGGCTGACCTCTTCCCAGCTTTCCAAGATCAGCTTCGTCAACCCCACGGTCGATGGGCAGGGCTATACGGGCAGCTTCAGCGCCAGCATCCTCAACAACGGGGAGATTGTCCCCGTCATCCCGGAGCCGTCCTTCGTGTCGCTGGCCCTCCTCGGCGCCGCCGGGTGGCTCACCCGCCGCCGCAGGAACCCCTGAACCGCACCACGGCAGCGGCACTCCACCGGCCAGCTTCGGAAAAGCCCGTCCCCGGACTGGGACCGCGGAATTCATTCCGCTTGGCTTCGTTGGCTGGATTTTTCGGGGCGGAATGAATTCCGCGGTCCCGGTCCGGCCCACCGTCCATCCACGGCCTCCCGGGGAATTTCCCGGAGATTTCTTCAAATAAAAATCAGGACCAGCCCGTCTCATCCCATATCCTGACCATGCACCGTTAGAACCACCTCCGCCGCCATGAACTCCGCGCGTCCATCCCTTTTCCTGCATCTCCTCTCGGCCTGCGCGCTCATGGCCTACACCGTGGTGGCTTGCACCGTCACCCCCACAGCAGAAGAAAATCCCGGTCCACCGGCGAAGCCCCACGTGCATGATGGGCGGGAAAACACGCCGCCAGCGCCCGGGCCGGAGCAGGAGATGAAGTGATGTTTGGACTTCACCTCCTCCTTCCGCCCGGCACAGAATGGCCGGAATGAACGGAGAGGACCAGCCGCTGCCTGCCACGGATCCGTATCTCACCCCGGAATCCCCACCGGAGGCGGAAACCACCCGCACCTACGTCACACCCGGGCTTTTCCGCCTGCTGCTGGGACTTTCCCTGGTGCTGGTCGTGTTGCAGCTCTCCGCCGACCTGATGACGGAGCACACGCTCCCTCCGGCGTTGCGCGGGTATGGAGCCGGTAACAATAACATGCCGGAAGGGACACAAGCGATCATCGCCTTCGGGCTGCTTGCCCTCGCTTTCCTGGTGTGCGCCGCCTCCTACGTGGGCATGTTCATGCTCCGGAAATGGGGCCGCCGGTGCTACGTCCTGTCCAACGTCGCCGGTATCGCCGCCGTTACTCTCCTGCCCCCGTACGTGCTCTCCAGCATCGCGGACGCCATCCACGGGGTGTCGTGCATCGCCATCGGCAAGATCATCGCCGTCGCGTATTTCACGCCTCTCTTCGACCAAGCGGAGGCGGAAAGGATGAATATGCGCTCCAACCGGCAGCCCGCAACCTGACCCACCCATGGCCTCCATCACCCTCAGCAAACTGATCGCATGGCACCTTCTCATGGTCGCCTCGCTCGCGCTGTGCTGGGTGGTGACGGACCTTTGGATCCTGCCGGTGGCCGTCGCCAATCTGGCGATGTTGATGGTGAGGCCACCGCCGGAACAGCGTGCCTCCTCCCTGTTCTCCTCGTTCGCCATCGTTTTCACCATCTCCATGCTCGGGACCTTCCTCATCGCCTTGGATGCCAACTGGCTGGAACGGGGGATCTTCACGGCCGTTCCACCGGCCTACGTCCGGTGGTTGGCCCTGGCACTGCTGGCGCAGGCTTCCCTGCGGCTCATCACCTGCTGGCGGAACTCCAACAGCCCTTCCGCAGATCCCACACCCCCGGAGAAATCCGGACGCACCTATGCCTATCACTGCCCGTCCTGCCAACAACCGGATGGGGTGGAAGCCATTTCCGTGATCCCCGAGCCGAAGTTCACCTCCTGGAACTGCCCCGCATGCGGCCAGCTCGTTGGCCCGGCGCTGAAGCACCCGGTCGTGCTCGTTTTCCTGCATACCATCTTCCTCGCGCTCTACCTCGTGGTGACCGCGATGAAGCTCTGTCCGCTGTGGGTGTCCGTCATGGGACTCATCATCTCGCATGGCATCATCCACTATCTGGCGGGCGGCATCAAGATCGTGCCCATCGCCCGGCAGAAGGATTTCATCGAAGAGGAAATGACCTCCCGTCCGTAGCGGCGTGTTGAAGAACTGTGGCTGTCCCCTTATCCCCTGACCGTCCGCCGCAGGAAATCCAGCGCGGACTGGCTGGCGGCCTGCTTGAAGTCCTTCCGCTTGCGCGGGTGATAGACCTTCAGCGCCAGCGTCTCACGGCCCTTGATGGCGAGGCCGATCCACGCGGTCCCGATCGGCTTTTCATCCGATCCACCGCCCGGCCCGGCGATGCCGGTGATGGACAGCGCGACATCCGCCCCGCCCACGCGCAGCGCGCCCTCCGCCATCTGGCGCGCCACCGGCTCGCTCACCGCACCGTATTCCGTGATGCTCTCCGGGGACACGCCCAGCAGGCCGGTCTTCGCCTCGTTCGCATAGGTGACGAAGCCGTGGGTGAAGACGATGCTGGACCCCGGCACGTTGGTGATCCGGTTGGCGATCAGCCCGCCGGTGCAGCTTTCCGCCGTGGCCAGCTTCCACATCTTTCCCGTGAGCAGGCGCACCACCGTGCGCTCCAGCGAGCTGCCGTCCTCACTGATGAGATTGTTTTCAAAAGCACCCAGCGCGATCCCCCGCCCCGCCTGCAGCGCGTCCGCATTTCCGATCAGACGCAGGTCCACCTCACCCACGTGGGCGCAGTAGCCATACTCCAGCCCCGGCACGGCGGCGAGCCGCGCGTCGATGCCCTGGTGGAAGTCACTCTCACCGATGCCGGTAAACTTCATTTCCAGCACGTCGTTGAACGTCTCGATGCCGGAAAGGGCGCGGAGCCGGGGCACCACCTCATTGTGGAACATGGGGTAGAGTTCGCGAGGCGGCCCCGGCAGCAGGAAGATGGCGCAGTTCCCGCGCTCATTGAGGCGCGGCGGCACGTAGATGCCGGGCGCGGTGCCGTTCGGGTTCGGAAGGACATCCGCGCCGACGATGACCAGCGCCTGCTTCAGGTTGGACTCCGCCATCGCCTTTCCGCGCATGGCGAAAAACGCCTCCAGCGAGCGCACCGCCGCCTCGTCCGTGATGAGATCCGCGCCCAGCACCTCCGCGGTGATCTCACGCGTAAGGTCATCGCTCGTCGGCCCGAGGCCGCCGGTGACGATGACCGCGTCCGCACGGCTCACGGCTTCCGCCAGAGCGTCCCGGATCGCCTCACCGTCGGGCACCGTCGTCTGGCGGGTGATCCTCAGGCCCAGCTTGAAAAGTTCCCGCCCGAACCACGCGCCATGCGTGTTCAGCGTGTTGCCCAGCAGCAGCTCCGTTCCGGTATTCAGGATCTCGATTCTCACGGCCACAGCCTGCGCCGGGACGGGGCCGCGGGCAAGTGCCGGGTAGTGGGCTTCCCCGCTGGGAGCGCTGGTCTCCAAACCGGCGTCTTTGTGGGAAAATTCTCCCTCTGCCCAGCGGATGGCATCATGACGCGGAGGACATGATGGATGGAGACAGGTCATGTCATCTGGGACAGGAGGACTTGGGATGGCAGCCATTCCAGAGCAGAAGATGCCGGTCTGAAGACCGGCGCTCCCAGCGTCTGTCACGGCGTTCCCGCCCTCAGCTTTCTCCGCGCGATGAACCACAGCACGCCCGGCACCAGGATGCTGGTCGCCACGGCCCAACCGGGAGCGTCTTTCCCGCTGGCTCCGATGGCGGCGAAAACGGCTGCCATGGGCAGATTTCCGCAGGCGGAGGCGAGCAGGAACCGGCCGAAAGGCATGCGCGAGATGCCCGCCATGCAGGACACCGTCTCCGGCAGGATGGGGATGGCGCGTGACAGCGTGACCATCCAGCCACCGCCGTTCGCGAAAAATTTCCGCCCCCTTTCATAGTCCGCATCCCCCAGCCAGCGGCGGACGAATCCCTCCCCCATGATCCTGCCCAGTCCGTAGCCGGTGGCGGCCGCCAGCATGGTGCCGGTGAAAGCGAGCACCGCACCGAGCCACGGGCCATAGATGTAACCCAGCGCCGCCATGACCACGGTGGCCGGTATGGGCAGCACCAGATCCGCCGCCAGCAGGCCGATGCCCGCCGCCCATGCCCAGCTCCCTCCCGCGCCGATCCATGCGGCGGTACCATCGAGGGTGAGCCGCTCATCCCATGAGCCGCCCCAGACCAACCAGGTGGCCAGGACCACCATGGCCAGGCCGAGGAACAGGAAGACCAAACGCATGGCCGGACCGTGGTCGGAAACCACGCTCCGCTCAATGCACAAAAAAACGCCGGAAGGCATCCCTTCCGGCGTCCGTTGAATCGTGGGGAGCGCGGTGCTTATTCCGCCGGTTTGCCGTGGGCTTTCATCGCCTCAAGCTGCTTCTTCAGGCCATCCATCTGGACGGCGGCTTCGCTTTCCGGAGCGACTTTCTTCGCTTCGTCCACGGCCTTGATCGCTTCGTCGAATTTCCCCTGCTCCGCATAGACCAGACCACGCATGAGGGTGACGCGCTGGGTATCCTCCGGCTCCATGCCGCCTTCCTTGAGGGTCTTGTCGATGAGTGCCAGGGCACCGTCGAAGTCCTGCTTCTCCGCGAGGGCATTGAGATCCGCCTCGAACTTGGTGATACGTCCTTTCGCCTCCTGCTTCTTCACGAAGCCGGTGGAGTCCTCCGGATCCGCCTTCTTGATCGCGTCCACGGTGGAGACGTAGAAGCCGGAAACCATCGCGTCGCTGAGTTCCATCCCCTCCAGCACACCCACCAGGGCCTTCGCCTTGGCCGCTCCCTCGAGCTTCTCTGCGGCGGCGAATCCTTCGTCACGCGCCTTGCGCTTCTCCAGCAGCGTGTCGAGGTGCTTCACATACTCCGCCGGGCCACCCGGTTCATAGCCGGTCGCGGCGAACGGGCGGCCTTCCTCATCGGCCAGCAGGATGGTCGGGAAGCCCTCAACGACGTATTTCTTCGCCAGTTCCTCGTTCTGCTTCTGCAGCGCCTCCGACTGGCCGGACTTGTCCTGCGGATAGTCCAGCTCCAGCAGGACGAACTTGTCCTTCACGCCGTTCTTGAACGTGTCATGCTTGAAGACCTCATCATTGAGCTTGATGCACCAGCCGCACCAGTCGGATCCGGTGAAGTCGATCAGCAGGGATTTCTTCGCTCCGGCGGCTTCCTTTTTCGCCGCTTCGTAATCGGTGCTCCAGCCCTCGCCCGCGGCGAACGAGATGCCCGTGCAAAGAAGGGACAGCAGCGCCGCCCGGGTATGGGTCATGAGTTTCATGTTGAACGAACGTGCGTTGGCTTCCGGCGGGCGTCTAGTGGATTATTTCGCGGCGCTGAACATCGAACATCGAACGCCCAACATCGAACTTTGAAGGGAAGAAGGGGTGTTTGGCGCGGGGAGAACAAAGGACCATCTATGGGTGGATGGCGTTTCTTCCAGGCGCAGATTAAAAAACGCCCTAACCGCCCGGAAGACTCCGCCTCCGGAACCACTTCAATGTTCGATGTTCCCTCAGTATCCCAACCAGGGTCCGAGCCATTTCTCGGCCTCTTCCACGGTCATGCCCTTGCGCGCCGCATAGTCCTCGATCTGGTCTTTCTGGATCTCGGAGATGGCGAAGTAGTGGCTTTCCGGATGGGAGAAGTAGAGGCCACAAACGGCCGCCCCGGGGTGCATGGCGCAGCTTTCCGTGAGTTCCACACCGGTCGCATCGGTCGCGCCCAGCAGGTCGAAAAGGATGGGTTTTTCCGTGTGGTCCGGCTGGGCGGGGTAGCCCGGCGCGGGACGGATACCCTGGTAGTTCTCATGGATGAGCTGGTCCTTCGTCAGTTCCATCTCCGTCTCATAGCCCCACTCGATCCGCGCACGGTGGTGGAGCAACTCCGCGAAGGCCTCCGCGAAGCGGTCCGCGATGGCCTTCACCATGATGGAGCCATACGGATCGTGTGCCTTCTCCAGCTCCGCCGCGAATTCATCCGCACCATGGATGCCGACGACGAACCCGCCGATGTGGTCATTGTACGTGGCGGCGATCACCGGTCGCCGTCCTGCCGGGCCACCCTCACCCACGAACTTCCAGTCCGCCAGGCCAGCCACCACGGGATTCTCCAGGATATACCCCCTTTGGTTCAGGTAGTCCTCACCATCCCGTACCATGTGATCGTAGGAATCCTTCTGCCAGAACTCCCCGCTCCGTCCCAGGTATTGGTTCGCCTCCTTCGCGGACGCGGACTTGATGCCCTGCAGGATCGCCGAAAGCGAATGACCCTCCACCGGTTGGATGAGGCAGTGCACGTGGTTCGGCATCACGCACCATGCGCCGATGTGATAGCGCTCGCCCTCGAAGTGGAGCAGGCAGCGTTTCACGATCTCCGCAACCGCCGGATCCTTCATCGCGCATGAACCGTGCTGCTGGGTCATCATCTCCTCGATCCTTCCGGAAAAGAGTTCGGCAAGCCGCTTGCGGGCATCACGCGCGGTGGTTGCTTCGCCTGACTGCTCCGCCTTGAGGAGGATCGCCTCCAGATCGGCCTTCTCTTTGTGATACGCACCGATGACCGAGGCAGGCAGAGAGTCCGCGAGGCGGAAGGTCACCGCATAGGTCGCACCATCCTGATACCAGTGTGGCAGGCTGGTGCTCCGGCTTTTCGCGATGGAGTCATCCGGATTGAGGAACGTGGGGGAAAAGGCGGAGTCTCCCGACGGCGACCGGTGATCGCCGCCACTTTGCTTCACCGGAGCCACCCAGTCCGCGAGCGCGGCGTTCGGCTTGCCGGAGTCTTTCTTGAGTTGTTGGCGCAGGGTGTGGAAGCGGGTCTTCTCCGCGCTCCGCGTTTCATCCGCCCAGACGATGACATCATCCCCCTGCGAGTTCGCGGGGAAGAAGCCGTACATGCCACGCGCGGTGAACCGCCGCTCCGCGATGATCCGCTCCACCCACGCCATGGCGTCCTGATAGAGCTTCGCCGCCTCCGCCGCGCCTTCCTCGTTGCGGGTCTTCAGGACCTTCTTCTCGCGGTCCCACACGCCGCGCAGTTCCCATGCGTGGAAGAAAGGCGTCCAGTCGATGTAGTCCGCCAGTTCGGCAAATGATTGATCCTCCACCACGCGCACGCCAGTAAAGGATGGAACCGGCGGGGTATAGGTCTCCCAGTCCAGCTTCGGCCCCGCCTTGCGGGCGTCCGCCAGGCTGAGGGTTTCCTTCTTCGGCCCGCCGAGAAAGGCGGCGCGCTGCTTCTCCTGCTTCGCCAGGTTCTCGGCGACGAAGCCGGAGCGTTGTTCGTCCGAAAGCAGGGCGGTCGTCACCGGCACGGAGCGGGAGGCGTCCAGCACATGCACCACCGGTCCGGAGTAGTGCGGCGCGATCTTGATGGAAGTGTGCGCGGCGGAGGTGGTGGCACCACCAATGAGCAGCGGCAGCTTCATGCCCGACTTCTCCATTTCCTTCGCCACGTGCACCATTTCATCCAGCGACGGGGTGATGAGGCCGGAAAGCCCGATGACATCCGCACCGATCTCCTTCGCCTTCGCGAGGATCTTGTCACAGGAAACCATCACGCCCATGTCCGTGACCTCGAAGCCGTTGCAGGACAGCACCACACCGACGATGTTCTTGCCGATGTCGTGCACGTCCCCCTTTACGGTAGCGATGAGGAATCGCCCGGCGGAGTTGCCGCGCTCCGCCTTTGCCAGGGCCTCCTCATAGGTCAGAGAAGGATCTTCCTTCTGCAGCGCCTCGATGTCGCCCGCGAGGTTCGCGGCCTTGTCCTCCTCCATGAACGGCGTCAGCCAGGCAACGGACTTTTTCATCACACGGGCGGACTTCACCACCTGCGGCAGGAACATTTTCCCCGCGCCGAAGAGGTCGCCGACCACGCCCATGCCGTCCATCAGCGGACCTTCGATGACCTTCAACGGGCGCTCATACTTCACACGAGCCTCCTCCGTATCCTCGTCGATGAATTTGTCGATGCCCTTCAGCAGCGCGTATTCCAGCCGCTTCTCCACGGACTCGTTCCGCCAGGAAAGATCCTCCTCCAGCTTCTTGCCGCCCTTGCCCTTGAAGCTTTCCGCCAGGTCGAGCAGGCGCTCCGTCGCATCGTCGCGGCGGTTGAGCAGGACGTCCTCCACGGCCTCCAGCAGGTTCTTCGGGATCTCGTCATAGACCTCCAGCATGCCGGCGTTGACGATGCCCATGTCCATGCCCGCCTTGCCCGCGTGGTAGAGGAAGGCGGAGTGCATGGCCTCCCGCACCACATTGTTGCCGCGGAAGGAGAAGGAGATGTTCGACACACCGCCGGACACCTTCGCGCCGGGGAGGTTCTCCTTGATCCACCGCGTGGCGTTGATGAAGTCCAGCGCGTAGTTGTTATGCTCCTCGATGCCGGTGGCGACGGTGAGGATGTTCGGATCGAAGATGATGTCGTCCTGGTTGAAACCGACCTCATCCAACAGGATGCGATAGGCGCGCTCACAGATGCGGATCTTTTCCTCGTAGGTCGCGGCCTGGCCTTTTTCATCAAAGGCCATGACCACCACCGCCGCGCCGTATTTCATGATGTGGCGCGCGTGGTCCCGGAAGACGTCCTCCCCTTCCTTCAGCGAGATGGAGTTCACGATCCCCTTCCCCTGCAGGTATTTCAACCCCTCCTCCAGGATCTCCCACTTCGAGGAGTCCACCATGATCGGCACCTTCGCCACATCCGGCTCCCCCTGCACCAGACGCAGGAACTGGCTCATCATCGCCTTGCCGTCGATCAGGCCGTCATCGAAACAGATGTCGATCACGTTCGCACCGTTCTCCACCTGCTGGCGGGCCACCTCCACCGCCGCCTCCAGGTCGCCCGCGCGGACCAGCTTCGCGAACTGCGGGGAACCCGCGACGTTCGTGCGCTCCCCGATCATCAGGAAACGCTTGTCCGCGGTGTGGTTGTAGGCGTCCGTGCCGGAAAGGCGGAGGGCGTGGGGAATGGTTTTCATGGGAACATCGAACATTGAACATCCAACATCGAACGCTGAATGGAAGAAAGGGATGGAGTGGCCGGTGGGAGCGAAAGCATCCGGGAAAACGGACAGAGCAGAACTGGGAATCTCTTCATTTCGATGTTCGATGTTGGGCGTTCGATGTTCGATGTTCAACCAATCACCGGCACCTGCCGCGGCGCGTATTTGGCGACGGCCTGTGCGATGGCGGCGACGTGCTCCGGGGTGTTTCCGCAGCAGCCACCTGCAAGGTTGAGCAGCCCGGCTCCGGCGAATTCGGCCATGTAGTCGTGCATGTGCGGCGGCTCGAGGTCGAAGCCGGTCGGGGCCAGCGGGTTCGGCAGGCCGGCGTTGGGATAGCAGGAGACGTGGGTGGCGGCGCAGGCGGAGAGTTCCTCCAGGAAAGGCTTCATCAGGTCCGGACCGAGGGAGCAGTTCAGACCGATGGCCAGCGGGTCGATGTGGGCGAAGGCGTTCCACAACGCCTCCACCTTCTGCGCGGAGATCATGGTTTCCCCGCCACGGCCGACGGCGGCGGAGACGATGACCGGCAGGCGGTGCTTCATTTCCCCATACACTTCTTGGATCGCCACGACGGCGGCCTTCGCGTTGAGGGAATCGAAAATGGTCTCCACCATGAGGATGTCGCAGCCGCCCTCGATGAGCGCGCGGACCTGGTGTTTGTAGTCCTCCAGCACCTGGTCGAACGTGACCACGCGGAAGGCGGGATCATTCGCATCCGGGCCGTTGGTGAGGGAAACGGTGAGCGGCCCGATGGCACCGGCCACATAGCGGCGGATGCCGGTGTCGCTGCCGATGTTGTCCGCCCATTTCCGGCACAGCCGGGAGGATTCGTAGTTCAGCTCCCAGGCCAGGTCTTTCAGGAACGGGTTCTCCAGGATCTTCTGGAAGAACTCCGGATCCTTCCGCCCGCCATGCTCCCGCGGATCCTCCACGAAGAACTCGCTCTGGGCGATGCTGGTGGCGGAAAAGGTGTTCGTCTCGCAGATGTGGGAACCCGCCTCGTAGAACCGCTTGTGGATGTCACCGATGACGTCCGGACGGGTGATGGAGAGGATGTCGCCGTTGTTCAGCAAGTCCTTGTCCGTGTCCGCGAAGCGCTCGCCCCGCGCATCTTTCTCCCCCAGTCCGTAGGTCCGGATGGTGGTGCCCATCGCTCCGTCCAGAACGAGAATCCGTTCGGAAAGGGACTTCTTCAGGTCATCGGTGGGATCGGCTTGCGGCATGCCGCAGCCTATGCCGGAAAACCCGCTGCTCAAGAAACAAATCTTCGCATCACGATATGATGATGCGTGAGAAGAAGCATCATGGAGGGCACACTCCGTTGTGCCCTCAGAAAATGCCGCCGAATGGCTCCGCCATT
Organism: Akkermansiaceae bacterium; assembly: GCA_019634595.1. Lineage (NCBI taxonomy): Bacteria > Pseudomonadati > Verrucomicrobiota > Verrucomicrobiia > Verrucomicrobiales > Akkermansiaceae > Akkermansiaceae bacterium. Next base: position 72,701 of record JAHCBC010000005.1, on the reverse strand, counting down.
CGCAGTCCGAAAGGCAGGGACCGACCTCCGGGCGGTCCGGTGGGTTATAGCCACCAATATCTTACGACGACGACTACATGTTGATGCCATCTGTTAGATGCGGAATCGGAAGAACTTGGTGATTTCTCACCACCGGACCGCCCGGAGGTCGATCCCTGCCTCTAATAATGCATTTCGCCCTCCGTTCCTCACCTTCCTGCAACCCTTTCTCTTTCAGCTCCTCCTCAACTCCATGAAGCCACGGAAAATGGCTCATGGCACGTAGTTTGCGAAAATGGAGCCGAGCCATGATCGACTTCAGCCATGCCCGGACCCCCGCGCAGTCCATGCAGGAGTACGGTCGTGGTCTGGCGGGTGGGCTGATGTTCGCCATGCCGCTGCTTTTCACGATGGAGGTATGGTGGGCGGGCTTCATCCTGCACCCGCTGCGGATCCTGCTCTACGTGCTGGCGACGTTCTGCCTGCTGTTGATCTACAACCGCTTCGTCGGCCTGCGGAAGGATGCCTCGTTTCTGGAAGTGGTGATCGACTCGGTGGAGGAAATGGGCCTCGGCATCCTGGTGGCGGCGGGGGTGCTGTGGATCACGGACCGGCTGAACCTGGAGATGACGGCCACGGAGATTGGCGGGAAGATCATCATGGAGGCGATGACGGTGGCCATCGGCGTGTCGGTGGGCACCGCCCAGCTCGGCGCGCCGGACGATGGGGATGAAGGTCTGGCCGGTGATGGAGACGAGGACCGGCGGAAATCCTACCTGCCGCAGACCGCCATCGCCCTGTGCGGTGCGGTGCTGTTCGCGGCCAACATCGCACCGACGGATGAGATCGGCGTCATTGCGATGGAAAGCCCGTCGTGGAAGCTGCTGCTGATGGTGGCCTGCGGGCTGGGTCTTTCTTCGCTCATCCTGCATTTCACGGACTTCCGGGGGGCGGAGGCCCATACCTTGACGGAAAATGTGTGCCTGAAGGCCCGCGGCGTCATCACCAGCTACGCGGTGGCGCTGGTGGCGTCCGTCTCCGCGCTGTGGTTTTTCGGCAAGCTGGACGGGCGGCCCGCACCGCTGGTCATCGCCATGACGGTGGTGCTCTCCCTGCCCGCCGCGCTGGGTGCCTCCGCCGGGCGCTTCCTGCTGCAGACCAGCACCCGCGATGAAAAGGGCGGAAAGGACGATCCATCATGAGCACGAAATCCAACGACGGACGGAACACGAAGAACCCGCTGGAGTGGGCGGTCTTCGGCATCAGCGTGCTGCTCGTCGCCGGGATGGTCGCCTTTCTCGGGTGGGATGCCTTCGCGCTGGAGGACGGACCCGCCGCCTTTCATGTGAAAACGGGCGATGCCATGCAGGTTTCCGGCACCACTGTGGTGCCCGTCCACATCACCAACACGGGCTCCACCACCGCCGCGGAAGTGATGGTGGTGGTGACCGCAGGCTTCGCCTCCGGCGAAAAGGAAAGCACGCTGACCATCGACTTCATCCCGCGCGGCGGCAGCCGTGAAGCCCGCGCCGTGTTCGCGGGCACAGAGCAACCCACCGCCCTCGCCGCCCGGGTGGCGGGCTACATCGAGCCATGAAAAAGCCACGCGTCATCGCCGTGCGGAGCGGGGAAGGCATCGTCCGCCTGGTCTATACCACGGACACCATGCCGGGCTACCGGCGGCACCGGCGCGGCACCGGCTTCAGCTTCCTGCTGCCGGATGGAAAGGCGCTGGCGGACCGGGCGGAGCGCCGCCGCATCCTGTCGCTGGCCGTGCCTCCCGCCTATGAAAGCGTATGGATCTGCATGCGGCCGGACGGCCACCTCCAGGCGACCGGCATCGACGCCCGCGGACGGAAGCAATACCGCTACCATCCCCACTGGCACGCCGGGTCGGCTGACCGGAAATACGGGCTGCTGTCTTCTTTCGCCGCCGCGCTGCCGCGCATCCGCCAGCAGGTGGTGAAGGCCCTTTCCCGGCCCATGCTCACGCGGGACCGGGTCATCGCCGGCATCGTCGCGCTGCTGGACAGCACCGGCTACCGCATCGGCAACTCCAGGTATGAAAAGGAGAACCGCACCTTCGGACTGTCCAACCTGCTCAACCGCCATCTGCGCGAAGTGGACGGCCAGCTCACGCTGAAGTTCCGTGGAAAAGCCGGGCAGGAACACCTCGCGGAGATCGCCAACCCGCGGCTCGTCCGGCTTGTGTCGGAGCTGCAGGAACTCCCCGGACAGCACCTTTTCCGCTATGAGGATCCGCACGGCGGCTTCCACGACATCGGCACCGCGGACGTGAACGACTGGCTGAAGGAGATCACCGGAGGGGAATACACCGCCAAGCAGTTCCGCACCTGGAAGGCCACCGTGCTGTGCGCGCGGGAACTTTCCCGCGAACTGCCACCGGACACCCGCACCGCGCGGGAAAGGGTCATCCGCCAAGCCATCAAGGACACCGCGCTGCGCCTGCACCACACTCCGGCCACCTGCCGGAAATACTACATCCACCCCGCCTTGCTGGCCGCCTACCGGACAGGCGACCTTTACAAGATCATGCACCTCCGTCCTCCCCGCCTCCGCAGGACGGATGGCACCGCCGGGCTGAGGAGTGACGAGCGCCGGGTATACAAGATCCTCGGACTGCCGGTGAAACGGAAGCGCCGGGCGGGGAACTGTTAGGAACAATGTCGGCTTGCGGATGCAAGGGAGTTCCGGCGGGAAGATATATTACAAATGTAGTGGACAAAGCCACCACACTTGTAGTATCCCCATCGGATATGACACTTCCGAGTTTTCCGGAATCCGAATGGGCCATCATGGAAGTGCTGTGGGAATCCTCCCCACGGACAGCTTCAGAGGTGGCGAAGGAACTGGCGGGAACAAAGGGCTGGGCGGAGAACACGGTGCGGACACTATTGGGCAGGCTGGTGGAGAAGGGCGCGCTGGAGACGGAGGAGGAAGGAGGACCACCGCGGCGCTACCGGCCTGCGGTGAAGCGTGAATCCTGCGTGAAGGCGGAGAGCGCATCTTTCCTGGAGCGTGTCTTCCAAGGTGCGGCGAAGCCGCTGCTGATGCACTTCGCCAGCAACGCAAAGCTGACCTCGGAGGAGGTGAAGGAGCTGAAGAAGCTGCTGGATGGTTCCATCAAGAAGAACAAAAAACCGAAACCCTGACCCGAACATGAACCCCATCGATCCGCTTTTCGACTGGATGCTGGCCGCCACAATGCGGGCGTCCGCCATCGCCCTGGCCGTCCTCGCTCTCCACCTGGTGGCGCGCCGCTGGCTGCCCGCGCGGTGGCGTTACGCGCTGTGGTTCCCCATGCTGCTGGTGATGGTGCTGCCCGCACTGCCGTCCGTTCCGTTCGGCTGGTCGCTGCCGGTGGCGGAGAAACGAGAGACGCCCCCGGCGGATCGGCCTGCACCGGCACACCCGGCGGTGGTGGAAATGGCGGCTGCTCCCCTCCCCCCTACCGCCCCGGAAAGTGCATCGGGTGATGCGCGGCGACCGGTGAATCCCTTTGCCATCGTATGGCTGACGGGTGCCGGTACGGTGCTGGCGATGGGATTGGCGGGATACGTGCGGCACCTGCGGCGCATTTCCGGCGCGGCGGTGGCGGTTAAGGAACCTCTGCTCCGGCAGATCCACGCGACGGCGGATGAGGCGGGCCTGTGCCGGGTGCCACGGGTGCTGGTTTCTCCGATGGTGGACAGCCCAGCAGTCACGGGGATTTTCCGTGCCACGCTGCTGCTTCCGGCACGCTTTCCGGAGGGTTTCAGCGGGGAGGAAACGCGGCTCATCCTGCTGCATGAGTTCTGCCACCTGAAACGCCATGATCTGGTGGTGAACGCGGTGGCCTGCGTGCTGCAGGCGCTGCATTGGTTCAATCCGCTGCTGTGGTTCGCCTTCGCCAGGATGCGCGCGGACCGGGAGGAGGCGTGCGATGCCAGGGTGCTTTCGATCAGCGCCGGGGACAGCCGTACGGCCTATGGCACTGCGTTGCTGAAGCTCCAGGGGGGCTTTCCGTTGCAGGGCTTCAGCCTCGGCTTCGTCGGCATTTTCGAGCACGCGGCGGGGATGAAGTCGCGCGTCCGGGAGATCGCCGCCTACCGGAAGGCGGGCATGGGGCAGTGCGTGGCCGGTGCGGCCATCCTCACGCTGCTGGTGGTGTTCGGCGCAACGGAGGCGCGGGAGCCGGCGGCAGCGGAGACAACCGCGGAGGATGGAAAAAAGGCGGAAAAGACGGCCAAACCCGCGACTCCCGGCCAGATCGCCATCGACCGGAAGCTGGATACCATCGTCGTGCCGCGGATCGACTTCGAGCAAACGGCATTGCTCGAAGCGGTGGATTTCCTTCGATTTAGATCCGACGAGCTGGATGTCACGGCACCGCCGGCGGAACGGGGAATCAACATCGTAGGGGTGCTGCCGCCGCGGAAAGAAGGTGAACTTTTCAATCCCGGACCGAGGTTCACCATGGAGAAGCGGAACATCACCATCCGTGACGCGTTGGTGACCATGTGCCAGGAAACGGGGTCTGTCTTCCGCGTGGATGACCATGCGGTGGTGGTTCATCCGGCGGGCATGGAGGGATACGGACGGGTTCCGGAACAGAAAGGCGCGGCGGCGGAGTTCGCGGCGAAGCTCATCCTCCAGCGGGCGCGGCTCGAGATGACCCCGCTGCAGGAGATGGTGGACACTTTCAACGAACAGGCGGCCAAAGCCGCGAAAGGTGGGCCGGTGTTTCCAATCGTCATCGGTGAAGGAGTGGACCCCGCCGCCACCAGCGGGACCATGGCCCTCCGCCGGGTGCCGCTCGCCACGGTCCTGTCATACGTCCTGGACGAGATGGGGCTGACATGGACGACGGACGACCATAAAATCCTCATCCGGCGGAAGTAAGGAGGGCCGGTCTTCAGACCGCCATCTTCGCTGGCAGGCTGGTGATGTTCGCTCCGTTGGCGTCCCACCCGCTTGCCACAAAAAATTGGAACTCCCGCAGAGCAGGATGTAGGATGGAAGATGCCCTCCGTTTCACGGTGGGGAGGGTGCCGATTTGTTTCCCGAAAGCCAGAGAACGCCATGTTGACGCAACCGATACCGGAGGTGACGAGCGGGGATGTGGACCGGCTGGTGGGCAGGGATTTCCCATCGGAAAGGCACGCGGAGGTTCATGAGATCCTGTCCGTGTATGGGCGGGAGAGCTGGCAGTGCGGGGAGGATCGGGTGCGGCTGGCGGCGCTGAAGTTGGCCGCCGGGGATGTGGGGAGGCTGCGAGCGGAGATCGACCGGGCGACGCTGGACTACCACGGGGTGATCGCCGGGGCGGAATACCCAGGGTTCACGATGAAGGTGGGGGCCTGCGGACTGCCGACGGATGACGAACATTGCGAGCATGCGGCGCATGCGAAGGCGGTCATCGATGAGGACTGGCGGCAGTACAGGGAATGGCTGGAGAGGTAGGTGAACATCGAACGTCGAACGTCCAACATCGAAATTTGAAGTGGAGAAAGCGAGTGGGATCGCCCCCGTCGCGGCAGCGTCATGGAGTGCGGCGGCCCTCCGCCGCTATGGGAGAGGAGGGCGTTGCCGGAAAATGGCGCGGGCCGGTGGGGTGCGGATGGCGGTTCAATATCGGGGAAAGTTTCGTGCGCCACTGATAGCGGCAGAAAACTGCCGCACTCCATGACGCTATCGCGGACGGAGGCACCCTTCCTCCATCGCCCCTCTTCACTTCAACGTTCGATGTTGGACGTTCGATGTTCGATGTTCGATGTTCCCTATCCCGGATATCTATAGCCGGTGCCGCGGACGGTGGCGATCCAGCGGGGTTCGGACGGATCTTCCTCCAGTTTTTTCCGCAGGTTGAGGATGTGCTGGTCGAGCGTGCGGGACTCGGGGAAATACTCCATGCCCCAGCAGCGGTTGAGAAGTTCATCCCGGGTGATGACTTCGCCCGGATGACTGGCGAGGAGGTGGAGGATGGAGACTTCCCGTGCGGTGAGATCCACGCATGGGTGGCCGTCCCGCTCCGCCCTCTGGTGGCGCGGGAGGACACGCCACGGGCCGATGGAAAATGATTCCTGTGCGACGGCGGCGGCGGGTTCCTTCCGCCGGACGAGGGCGCGCACGCGGGCGAGCAGCTCATGTTTCCCGAAGGGCTTGCGGATGAAGTCGTCCGCTCCGAGTTCCAGACCGAGGACGATATCGACCTCCTCCGACTTCGCGGAAAGGAAGGCGAGCGGCACGGCGGTGTCCTCCCGCCGGATGGTACGGCAGACATCGTAGCCGCTGGCACCGGGCATCATGATGTCCAGCAGGACCAGTTCCGGCCTGCCGGTGCGCCACGCGGCGATGGCGGCGGTGCCGTCCGCGGCCTCCAGCACCTGGTGGCCCTCCACGGCCAGGAGATCCCGGATGGCCTCCCGCGTCACGTCATCGTCCTCCGCCACCAGGATCAGCATGAGCCAGTCTCCTTTCCCGTGGTGGGGATGACGAGCCGGAAAGCGGCTCCCTTCGCGGCGGGCAGCAGTTCCAGCGTGCCGCCCATGCGCGCGGCCAGATCCCGGCTGATGGACAGGCCCAGGCCGGTGCCGCTGACACCTTCCCGGGTGCCCTCCCGCGCACGGCTGAAGGGGTGGAAAATCTTTTCCCGCGCGGCGGCGGGCACACCCGGCCCGTCATCCGCCACAGTGAGGGTGAGGCGTCCGCCCGCCGCTTCCCCGGTGATGTGGCAGGTGGCCCCGGGGCCGGCGTATTTCTCCACGTTGGAGAGCAGGTTGGAGAGGATCTGGGAAAAGGCGTCCCCGTCGATGGGGTGCGGGCCGGGCAGGTCCACGCGCCAGATGCAGCGGATGTCCTTCCGCTCCAGCAGCGGGGTGAAGTTCCGCCGGATGCTTTCCACCAGTTCCGCAGGGTGGCACGGGGCGGAGTCCGCGGGGGACGCACCGCGCTCCTGGCGGGCGAAGGCGAGCACGTTGTCCACGATGCGGGAAAGACGGCCCGTCTCCTCCCGGATGAGGGACAGGCGGCGGCCTACCTTTTCACCGGACGGCGGCAGCTCGTCGATGGCGAGGTCCGTGTTGAGCAGCAGGTTGGTGAGCGGGGAGCGCAGCTCATGGGAGACGCGGTTGACGAAGCTGACGCGCTCCTCCGCCACCCGCAGGGCGCGGCGCTGGCCGGACGCGGCGACCATGCCGGTGATGACGAGCAACACCGCCACGGCGGACGCACCGACGAAGGTGGGCAGGTGGTAACTTACGAAGGATCTGGTGGGAAACCACTGCCGCAGCTCGAAGGTGCCGAAGCGGGAGACATGCTGCTGGGTCTCGTCCGGCCGCACGGTCTCCGTCTCCAGGGGGCGGATGCCGGTGTAGGTCCGCCACTGGAGGCGCCCCGGTTCCCCGTGGAAGGAAAACTCCGGGTTGTCCTCCAGATCGCGCATCACCACTGCGGCGGCGGCCTCAATGTCCAGCACCATGGCCACCACCTTGCGGTCGTTGCCACGGATGTAGAGGGGAGGCCTGCCCGCGATGTCCCGGAAGCCGACGCCCATCACCTCCTGGATGTCGATGATCCATGGTTCATCGTTCGCGGTGGCGTCCTTTGCGGCGGGTTTCCTGTCCTTCTCCAGGATGGGGTGCAGACCGCGCGGCCCCAGCACGGCGGGGGGTGAACGCTGGCCCAGGATGACCGCGCGGGTGACTCCGGCGGTGGCGGACTCCCAGGAGGTGTCACCGCTGGTATGGAGGTCCAGCAACTCCTGCGACTCCTCCGCCAGGGCGTCCTGCCAGCGTTTCTCCATCTCCGTGATGCGGTGGATGGCGAAGTGGAAGATGTCTCCCGCCCGGTCCCCCGGGGGGAACCAAGGAACGCTCTCCGTGCTGCGGGCGAGGAACAAGCCGCCCGCCACCACCAGCGCGGCCAGCACGCAGGTGAGCCAGAGGATGGCATCCGGTGAGGAAGTGGCGGAAGGGAGTTTCATGCGGAACGTCAGTCGATGCGGATGAAGGTGAGGATGGTGCTCTCCGGGTCCGGCTGGCCCTGCGCGGTGAAGGTGGACCCGGTGCTGGCGAGCATCCATTTCCCGCGCTGCGGGCGGATGCTGGAGGTATAGGTGTAGGAGGAGAACAGCGGCATGGTCATGTCCGGCCGCCATTCATTCCCATCCCGGAAGCGGCGGCAGACGGTGTCCCCCAGCTTCCACACGTAGTAGAACTCCGTGTCCAGCAGCAGGCCCTGCGCGTCATCGGTCAGCTTCACTTCCGCGGTCATCCCCAGGTTCCGCGTCTCATAGGCGGTGGCCGTGGACTGGACCTCCGCCTTCGCATCCTCCGGCTGCGGGGCGATGGGTTCGTTCCGGTTCTTGAAGCCGTATGGCACGTACTCTGTGGGATAGATGTATTCCTCCCACTGGTTGATGCCCGTCCGCTCGCCCTTGCGGCTGGTCCCGGCCAGCTCGGTCACCAGGGTGATGCCCTCCCCGCCGGGAAGGCCGAGGGCTTCCCACGCGGTGGCGGCGATGTCGCCGGTAGGCTGGGACTGGATCCAGGCGGAGAACTTCCGCTGCGGGATTTTCACCAGGCGGGCGTTGATGCGGTATTCCTCCGGTCCCTTTGCCGGGGCTGCCGCAGGCGCCTCCGCCTGGATGTCGCCACGGAAGAACACCGCGACGGACATGCCGTCGGTCCTGCCGGGAAACTGCGTCCGGCTGACGAGGTGGACCTTTCCCGCGGTGAAGGTGGGGCTGGAGAGGAGGGTGTTCCGCGGGGTGCCGATGCTGGTGTTTCCGAAAGGATCATTGTGGGTTTTCTCCTGCTTCCACTGGAAGCTGTGGGCGTGGAAGCAGGGCAGGAACATATCCCCCGGCTGGCTGGTCCGCCGTGCCAGTTCATGGTAGAAAAGCACCTCCGAAAGGATGACCCACTCCGACTCCAGGTGGAAGGCATGGTCAGCGGATGCACCGCAGAAGCTGTTGGCGGAGATGCCCATGTTCCGGGTCTCGAACGCGGTAGGATAGGGCCAGCCGGTGGGAGGGGATGGCATGAACTCCGTGGGGTAGAGTTGCTCGGCGATGGTGTCCACCCGGATGGCGCGCTCCCGGGTGCCGCTGGCGAACATGGTGTGGATGGGCGTGGCTTTCCCGTCGTCGATGAGTGGCTGGAGCGACGCCCGTAACTTCGCCGCATCGCCATCCGTTTCCTGCCATTGGTCGAGCACGGCGGTGGGCACGGCGATGTATTCCAGCAGCCGGTGGACGGCGGCTCCCGCGGGTGGTGGCGGCGTGGATTCCTTCGCGCCGGGTTTTTTCACGAACGGGTTCGCCTCCTGCGCGGTGGCGGTGACGAGGGACAGTCCGAGGATGAGGAGGGCCGGATGATGACGGAGTTTTTTCTTCATGGCAGGTGGTGTGGGTTACACCCCGGAGTGAAGATCATCCCACCGCAGTCCGCGCCAAATGGACATGATTGTTCTGCAAAAGTTCTGCAAAACGGCTGCACCAAGCATGAAAAAGGATGAACCACGGATGGACACAGATCGAAGAAAGATGACCAAAGGTCATCCGGAGCATCGTCCTGAAAAGTTGGCCCCGGAGCGGTTCATTCTTTGGCAGGGACGCCATTCCATGGCGTCAGGCAGGGTGGATGTCCCGTCATCCCATGATTCCGCTTCACAGATGGCCTTTTCCAATCTTCCAAAGGGAGCTACGGAGGAAAACCGGTCACTGCAAGGTGTCAGGCACTGCCCCCGCCTGACGCCATGGAATGGCGTCCCTGCCTTCCACGGATGACGTTCCATCCTCTGATCCAAAGGAATGGATCCGTGTCCATCCGCGTCCATCCGTGGTTGAAGATTTCACCCTTACCCGGGTGATCTCCGGATCTATGGAACAACGCTCCGCGAAATGCGCAGACGCTCGGCGACCAGCAGGGAAAGAAAGCGGGTGTAGTCCTCTTCCGGGGTGCGGGACAGCAGGCGGTAGGTGTATTCCGGCCAGTGGGCGATCTCTACCAGCGCATTCTCCATGCGCAGGGCGATGACTTCCTCGCTGTCCGTCCCCCGGCCCACCAGCCGGGCGCGGAGTTCGTCCTCACTCTCCGGCATGACGAAGAGATCCACCAGCGCGCGCTGGATGGCATCGTCGTCCGACGCACGGACCTGGGCCGCTCCCTGGACGTCGATGTCCATCACGACATCCGCCCCGGACTCCAGATAGCCCAACACCTCCGACCGCAGGGTGCCGTAGCGGTTCCCGTGGACCAGGGCGTGCTCCAGAAACTCCCCGGCGGCCAGCTTTTCCTCGAACTGCGCCAGCGTGACGAAGTGGTAGTGCTCCCCGTCGATCTCCCCCGCCCTGGGCGCGCGGGTGGTGCAGGAAATGGAATGCCGCGCCTCCCCGGAGTGGGAGAGGCGTTTGCAGAGGGTGGTTTTCCCGGATCCGGACGGACCGGAAACGAGGAGGAGGATGCCTGTGCGGAGGGACATGGGGATGGTGGGCGGACATTCGGCACCGCTGACGGTGAAAATGCCAGTCTGGATTCTCTGTAGCGAATCTCGTGAGAGATTCGGCGGGGTGGCCCCCATCAGACAAACCGGCCCCGGTCCCCAAAGGACTTCCCCCCGGCCGAAGGTCTCACGACCTTCGCTACCCCGCCCATTTCATCGCCCGTGGTCGCGCACCATCACGCGGCAGCGTCATGGAGTGCGGCAGTCTCTGCCGCTATCAGTCGCGGGTGGGACTTTCCCCGGAGTGAAGATGCCATCCGCAAGTTGGGACGTGGTGGTTTCAACCACATCGTCTGGCAGGTGCCATCCACCGCCAAAGCGGCGGAGGGCCGCCGCACTCCACAAGCTGGCGCAATGCCCGCGCACCCCCATGAGCTGGCGCACCATGGTGCCTTCCGCGCGTGCTCCGGATTCTCTGTTTGGATTTCCCCCGCTCCTCTGATAGACGGGCGGGATGAATGGCCAGCATCCCTACCCGCCACAGGTTCCGCCGCTCCCGAAGAAAGGTTTGTCCGGCCCGGCATGGGTGGGGATCGGGTGCGGGGCCATCGTCGTCGTGATCATTGCGGTGGTCGGCGTGCTGGGCTTTTTCGGGGTGAAGAAGTTCAAGGAATTCCAGGCGGACAAGGAACTGGCGGTGGCGGAGATCGTCATCGCCACGCATCCGGACCTGGAGAAAGTCTCGTCCGACCGTGGCAAGGGGGAGATCACCGTGCGCTCGAAGTCCGGCGAGGAATACACCGTGAACTACAAGGAGATCACGGAGGGGAGATTTTCCTTCAAGGACGCCGCGGGCAACACGACCCGCCTGGGTGGCGGCGCGGACTTTACCGAAGTGCCTGCCTGGGTGCCGCGCCCGCCCGCCATCTCCGGCACCCCCGCTGTCTTCCACGCCGTGACCGCCGGAAAGGCGGCGGGCATGTACAACGCGACATCCACCCAACCATTCGACGACGTGGAGGCGTTCTTCAACGCGGAACTGGACAAGGGGGGCTTCGGCGCGGCTTCCAGCAACCGCAGCACCTTGGGCGGCAACCGGACCGCCAGCCGCTCCGTCTCCACCGCGGACAAGGAGATCACCGTGAACCTCACCATGGAGGCGAAAAAGCCCGTCAACATCCAGGTGATCTACAAAGAGAAGTGAACGGGGCTGCGGAAGTCCCACGGCTTCCCGCCCTTTTTTCCCGCATTACAAATGAAAGGCCATCTTCCATTTGCGATGTGCCCCACCGGGTCTATCAGTTGACCATCCGGGAAATGATGCCCGGTCTGATAGAAACCTGAATGTCATGAAAGTGAACCGCAAGACCCGCAACGGGGAAAGCCGCGAAGTGCTGCTCAAGGAATATTTCATCACCGCTTCCCTCATCGCGCTGCTCAAACGCGCCGGCCAGGAAGCCGCCCGCATGAACCCAAGGTTCAAGCCGGCGATGATCCCTGTCCGGGTGCGCTCCTGATTTTCCAGATTGCGTCCGGGACGGTTCGGCCCAGACTCACGGAACTTCCATGTTTCGCGCAGGCTTCCGGGATCTCGTGAAACCCCAATGGGTCGCCACCATCGGGGAGCTGAAGATTTCCGGCGGTCTGCCGGTGAGCGAACTGGCCCGCAGGATCGACGCCAGCTACATGGCGGTGAAGCAGTATTGCGAGGATCTGAAGGAACTCGGCTACCTGGAACGCTCCCGCATCCCGAGGACGGAGGTGGGACGGCCTGAAATCTTCTACCGCCTGACGGCAAAGGCGGATGTGCTGTTCCCGGAGGCGGGGGCGGCGTTCACCCTCGATGTGCTGGAGAGCCTGAAGCCGATCTTCGGCGAGAGCGCGCCGGAGCGCCTTTTGTTCCAGTATTTCCAGCACCAGCAGGAGCAGTGGCTGCCGAAGCTGGCGAAGGCGAAGTCCATGGTGGAGAAGGCGACGCTGCTGGCGGGCCTGCGGGAAAAGAGCGGCTGCTTCGGCCGTTGCAAGTATGAACCGGCGAAGGGCTTCCGGATCGAGGAATACCACCATCCGCTCCAGCGCGTTTTCGAGAAGTATCCGCGCGCCATCACCATGGAACAGCGGATGATGGAGCAACTGCTGGGAACGAAGGTGGTGCGGAACGAGATCCCGGGCGGAAAGGCGGGACCGGCGCGGGTGGATTTCGAGATCGCCGTGCTGGGGCAGCGGTGAAGGAATTTTTTCCATCCAGCGGCTCCGACAAAATATTTCCCCCCGGAGGGATTTCCCGGTGAATATTGTCCTCCGGTGGTTCCGTCCCATCCACCGTAACCAAAGTTCCTGCCATGAAAACCCCGATCGCCGCGACCTTCACCGTCCTCTCCCTTTTCGTCACCACCGGCTGTGACCGGAAATCCGGTGACACCGACACCAAAGTCAACGACCTCCAGCGCAAGGCGGACGAACTCCAGCAGCAACTGGAGAACGAACGCGTGGCGCGTGAACGGTATGAGATCGAGCGGGAGCGCGCCGCGCTCGACCTGGAAAGGGAGGAACTGGCCAGGCAGGCCGGGGACAAGGCCGCGGCGGAGGCGGAGCTGGCGAAGCGGGAACGTGACCTGGCCGCACGCCAAGGACGCGTGGAACAGATGGAGACGGATCTGGACGCGAAGCACCGCGACATGGCCGGCCGGGAGCAGGATCTGGACGACCGCGAGCTGGACCTGGCCGGGCGTGAGGCCATCGGCTCCGGCTACATCGAGGACGCGCCTCTGGATGCGCTGCCGGTGGCGGACTACACCACTTTTTACGAACCCCTCTCCGCCTACGGTTCATGGATCGAGACGGTGGACTACGGCTACGTCTATCAGCCCGCCGCGGTACGGTCCTCCGGCTGGCGGCCGTACACCGTCGGCCGCTGGGCCTGCACGGACCGGGGCTGGACGTGGATGTCGGACGAGCCGTTCGGCTGGGCGTGCTACCACTACGGACGCTGGGCGCTGGTGCGCGGCCATGGCTGGGTGTGGGTGCCCGGTGACGAGTGGGCGCCCGCTTGGGTTTCCTGGCGGGAAAGCGGCGACACCATCGGCTGGGCGCCGCTGCCGCCGGAGACGCTCGCCTGGCGCGGGCGGAACTGGGGGAACAACATCGACGTGGAGTTCGGCATCAGCTCCTCCTGGTTCAGCTTCGTGCTGGTGAAGAACTTTTCCTCCCCCATCCGCAGCCACTGCCTGCCGTTTTCCCGGAACAACGACCTGTTCCGCAACACCCGCAACATCACCAACATCCACTGGCGGAACCGGGATGTCATCGTCGGTGGTCCGGAATACCGCCGCGTGCGTGACCAGGTTTCCGCCCCCCTTCCCTTCTATCGCCTGAGCCGTGACCAGATGCGCCGTCCGGGACGCGACCCCTTGGAAATGCGCCCGCGTGTTTCCGGAGATGAACTGCGCGTCGCGGGACCGCGCATCGACGCACCATGGAACAGCGCCCTCCGTCCGTCCCGCGTGCGGGAACGTCTGGAGAACGTCTCCATCGAGCGTGAGGGAAAACTGCGGCCGGAAATTTCCGAACGCTTCCGCGAGAATCGCCAGGAGCGCCGCAGGGAGGCGGACCGCGCGGTGGAGAGCCTGGGAGGCAGGGATGATTTCAACCGCCAGCGCGGTGAGCGCCTGGAGTCGAACCGCAGGGAAGCGGAGCGCGTGGTGCGTGACCAGCCCCGCAGGCCGGATGCGGGAGATCCACCACGCAGACCGGGCACCCCGGGTGATGCGGATGGACGCCGTGACGACGACCGTACCCGTCCGGACGTCAACCGTCCCGACCGCGGGCCGTCCCGCGACCGTGGACCACGCCCGGATCCGGCGGATCGCCCGGACGAAAACGCGGGAAATCCACCCGGACGCCCGATGCCCGGTGGCCCCGCTGCCGAACGCCCCGACCGCCCGGGCCGTCCCGGTGTTGATCGGCCAGATGTTCCGGGCGCTGACCGGCCGGGCCGCCCCGGAGCGGATGATTCCCGCACTCCGCGCGGACGCCGTGACGCTTCGGAAGAACGCCAACGGGACATGAACGAGGGCCGCGGCCAGCAGCGGGAGGAACGTGGAAACCGCGGACGTGATGATGATGCACCGGATGCACCCCGCCCGGGCACGCCCACCCCACCTGCCGTCCCCACTCCCGGACCTGAGCCGGTGACTCCTCCGCAGAATCCACCGCAGGATCCGAACACTCCGCCGTCCCGCCCGAACATGTCTGATCGTGAAACGCGGGAAGATCAAGAGAACGGCCGTGGCAGGACTCCTGACAACCGCGGCACGCCCGGACAGGATCCGCGCCGCAATCCACGGGCCGATGCGCCCGGACAGGACGGCGAGAACCGCCCGCCAGCCGGAGAGCGACCAGGCCGCCAGGGAATGAACCGCCAGCAGGAGGAAGAGTCGCGCAAGCAGCAGGTCGAGGAGGCAAAGGCCAACGAAGAGCAGCAAGGCCGCATGCAGGAAGCTGAGAAGGCCCGCCAGCAACAGCAGGAACAGATGCGCCAGCAGCAGGACGAGGCAGCGAAGCAGAAGCAGGCCGAGGAAGCCAAGGCCCGTGAGGAGCAACAACGCATGCAGGAAGCTGAGAAGGCCCGCAAGCAGCAGCAGGAGCAGATGCGCCAGCAGCAGGACGAGGCCAGGAAGCAGGCTGAGGAAGCCAAGGCCCGCGAGGAGCAACAACGCATGCAGGAGGCCGAAAAGGCCCGTCAGCAGCAGCAGGAGCAAATGCGCCAGCAGCAGGAAGAGGCCCGGCAGAAACAGATCGAGGAGGCCCGCGAGCGACAACGCCAGCAACAGGAGGAAATGCAGCGCCAACAGCAGGAACGCCAACGCCAGCAACAGGAGGAAATGCAGCGCCAACAGCAGGAACGCCAACGCCAGATCGAGGAGGCGCGGGAACAGCAGCGCCAGCAGCAGGAACGCATGCGCGAACAGCAGGAGGAGATGCAGCGTCAGCAACAGGAACGAGCGCGTGAACAACAGGAACAACAACGCCAGCAACAGGAACGCATGCGTCCGCCTTCCCAAGGCGATGGCGGTGACGGCCAACCGTCACAGGGCCGCCGGGAACGCCGGGAGCGGTGATCTTTCGGCCTCCAGGCGTAGCGGAAGTCGTGAGACTTCCGGTGGTGGGGAAGTCCACGGAAAAACCGCAGCGTTCCTGTCAGGTGACATCCATCCCGCCGAATCTCTCACGAGATCCGCTACCTCCCGGATCCGTCACGCCATGAAATCCGCCACGGGCGGGATGCCATCCTTTCGGTTGACCCGTGCCGGATCCGACGCACGGTTAGGGTGGTGTTCCCATGAAAACTTTCCCATTCATCATCCTCTGTGCCACCGGGCCGCTCCTGCCCGCCCAGCCCGAAAAGCCGGAGACGGGGGAGGTCGCCCCCGCCCCGAAGAAAGACGCGGAAGAGCAGACAGTCACGATCGCCGAGGTGCTGGGCAAGCCGATCAAGGCGAACCAGAGCGAGGCGCTCACCTCCCTCATCTTCACCGCGATGATGGAGAAGTATGCGAAGGACAACAAGATCGCGGCGACGGATGAAGAGGTGGAGACGTTCCTCGCCAAGGGCGATGAAATGGACAAGACGACCCGCGAGGGCTTCATCAAGGACAGGAAGCGCCTGGAGGAGGAACTGAAGTCCGCCACGCTCAGCGATGCGGACCGCAAGAAGAAGCAGGAGGAACTGGCAATGGCGGAGGATGTCCTGAAAACCATGGAACAGGAGGCGGACAAACCGAAGAAGCGGGATGCGGAGGAAACGAAGATGGCCCGCGAGTTCGTCCGCACGTGGAAAGTGAACCGCGCGCTCTACAAGCAATATGGCGGCCGCGTGATCTTCCAGCAGGCGGGACCGGAACCTCTGGATGCCTACCGGGACTTTCTCCGCGGGGAGGAAGCGAAAGGTTCTTTCAACATCATGGATGCGGAAGCGAAGAAGGTGTTCTGGAAATACTTCACGGATGACTCGATGCACACGTTCCTGGATGCGAAGGAAGGCGCACAGGCGATGGAGATCCCTTGGTGGCTGAAAGAGCAGAAGCCGGAGTAGGGAGGGAGGACACTCCTGTCCTCCGGCGGCATTGGCGAAGCAGGAATGGGCGGATCTACTCCCAAGACGCCTTTGTTTTGCGTTCCTGTTGCAGCCGGAGGACAAGAGTGTGGTCCCTCCTTACTGACAAATCGGCGTTATCCTGCCGTATTGCATGGCGCACATGATCCTTCGCTGTCTGCTCGTTTCCACATGCCTTGCCGTGCCCGCGTTTGCGGGTGAGATTTCCGTTTCACCGGACCGTCCTTTTTCCGCGATCCTGGAGGCGGCGCGGAAAGAGCCGAAGCCGGTGACGGTGGTGATGCAGGCGGGGACCTACCCCATCACGGAGGCGGTGGCGCTGGGCGCGGCGGACTCCGGGATCCACTTCCGGAATGCGGAGGGAGCCGCGGTGGTGATCGACGGAGGTAGGAGGATCACCGGCTGGACGAAGCAGGCGGACGGCCTGTGGCGGGCGGAGGTGCCGGAGGTCCGTGAGGGGAAATGGTATTTCCAGCAACTGTGGATCAACGGTCGCCGGGCGACACGGGCACGCACGCCGAACAAGGGATTCCTGCACATGGAGGACCGCGCGACCTCCGCGATCTTCCCCGGGGAGAAGCCGGGCGATGAGAAGTGGGAGGCGGCGCTGAAGTACCAGGCATTCACCACCAGCGCGCCGACGTTCGCCATTTTCCAACAGATCAAGCCGGAGGAGACGGGGGATGTGGAGATCATCATCCCGCACACGTGGGACGTCCACCACTACCACCTGAAGCAGCTAAACCCGGCGGCGAACGCGGTGCTGATGCACGGGCCGCGCATGCGCGAGCTGCTGACGAACGAGCCGGACGGACGCTTTCACATGGAGAACTACCGCGCGGCGCTGGATGCACCGGGCGAGTGGTTCCTTTCCCGCTCCGGGGAGCTGCTCTACTCCCCGCTGCCGGGTGAGGATCTTTCAAAGGCGGAGGTGTCCGCGCCGGTTTCGCAGAAGCTGGTCACCATCGACGGGGCGAAGGACATCCGCTTCACGGGGATCTCCTTCCGCCACCAGCAGTGGGTGATGGGGCCGGACGGCTACGGCGACCCGCAGGCGGCGCACATGATGGGCGCGGCGGTGGAGGTGGACCGGTCTGAGAACATCCATTTCGACAACTGCGAGATCAGCCACACGGGCGGCTACGCGCTGTGGTTCCGGCATGACGTGGCGCATAGCTCGGTGAAACACAGCCATCTCCACGACCTGGGGGCCGGAGGTGTCCGCATCGGCCCGACGACGCAGCCCGGCTCCACGAAGACGACGGCGTTCGTGACGGTGGACAACAACATCATCCAGCACGCGGGGAGGATCTTCCCGGACGCCATCGGCGTGTTCGTCGGCCATGCTTCCGACTGCGGGGTGATGCACAATGACATCGGGGATCTCTACTACACCGGCATCTCCGCGGGCTGGCACTGGGGCTATGGGGAGACGGTCGCGCACCGGAACCGGTATGAGAACAACCACATCCACCACATCGGCTGGGGATATACCAGTGACATGGGCGGGTTCTACAATCTGGGCACGTCCCTGGGCACGGTGGTGCGCGGGAACCATGTGCATGACATCAGCAGCCACCGTTACGGCGGCTGGGGCCTCTACACGGACGAGGGCAGCACGGGCCTGGTGTTCGAGAACAACCTGGTGCATGACACGCGGGAGAGCGGCTTCCACCAGCACTACGGCTACTACAACACCATCCGTAACAACATTTTCGCCTTCGGCAAGAACGCGCAGATCCAGCGCAGCAGGCCGGAGAAACGGCTGAGCTTCATCTACGAGAACAACATCATCGTCTGGAACCCGGACACGGCGAAGCTGCTGCACGGCACGAAATACAACTGGGCGGACGTGGAGAACCGCGGCCACGGCGACCCGAAGACCGCCTACGTGATGCGGAAGAACCTCTACTGGCCAGTGACGGGAAAGATGCCGGAGATGACCGAGGGATGGTCATGGGATGAGTGGCGGAAGCAGGGACGCGACGGCGGCTCCATCATCGCGGACCCGCAGTTCGTCGATCTGGCGAAGCGTGATTTCCACCTGAAGCCGGACAGCCCGGCGCTGAAGCTGGGCTTCAAGCCATGGGACCTGTCCGTGGCCGGCGTGCGGTCGGACGGGCCGCGCGGAAAGGCATGGCGCGAGCTGGCGGAAAAGGCGGATTTCCCGAACTGGGAGGAGGACTCCAAGCCGTGGCCGTCACCGCCGTGGTCGATCCCGATGAAGACGTTCGAGTTCGCTGCGGACGGCACGTTGCCTATCATCGGAGCCTCGGCGGATCTGTCGAAGGAGAAGAAGGGCGACTCCATCAGCGTGACCAGCGATGCTTCCTCACCCATCCCGTTGGACGGTGGCGCGGGATCCGCCTCCCCCGCCCCGTCGAAAAAGTCGATCAAGATCCAGGACGCGCCCGGCCTCACGCCATCCTGGCTGCCGGTGCTGAACCTGCACCCGAAGTTCGCACCGGGACCGATCCGCATTTCCTTCGATGCCATGTCACGCGCCGGAGCGGAGTGGTTTTTCGAGGTGCGTGGAGGTGAGTTCGGAGCGGGCCCCTATCTTTCATGGAAGGATGGAAAGCTGGCCGCGACCACCGGCCGCAGCGTGCCGCTGGCGGACATCCCCACCGGCGAGTGGTTCCGCGTCCGCATGACCGCCACCCCCGGCAGCGGCACCTGGAACGTGGAGATCACCCGCCAGGACGGCACCAGAACGAACCACCCGGACATCCCGTGCAAGAAGGAGTGGACGAAGGCGAACCTCGTCCTGTGGAGCGCCATCTCCAATGCGGACACCGCCTTCCACATCGACAACCTGGAGATGTCCGGGGAGTGATGGGATGTTGGATCGGCGGGAACTGGCCCTCCCCTCGCCGGGAAAATGCACCCCGATGGGCGGAAACCCCCGCTGGCGCCGCTTTGCCTCCGGTTCTTTTCCCTTTGCCTCCGGGCGGTGGATCACCTACCTAGAGCGCCCACGCCGCATGAGACTTTTCCGCATCCTCACCTTCAAGGAATTGAAGGGCTATTTCCTCAGTCCCTTCGGCTGGGTCATCCTGGCGTTCGTCGTCATCATGCAGGGGATCTCCCTTTCCACGGCCATGAAGGGGTTCCGTGACACCCCGGTGAAGGACAGCCTGGTGTATGTCACCTTCCACACGCCGTTGTTCTGGTTCTATTTCCTGTTCATTTTCCCGCTCATCACCATGCGGCTTTTCGCGGAGGAGGAGCGCAGCGGCACGCTGGAAAGCCTGCTGACCGCGCCGGTGCGGAGCTGGCAGGTGGTGGCGTCGAAGTACACCGCGGCCATGATTTTCTACACATTGCTGTGGGTGCCCGCCATCGTGCAGTTCAAAATGTTCGACTGGGTGACGGTGTTCGAGTGGGCGAAAGGCATGCCTCCGGCGTGGACCGCGGGCGGCCTGCTCGGTTCACTGGCCATCATCTGGCTCATGGGCGCGGCGTTCACCGCCGTCGGCTGCCTCTGCTCCTCGCTGACCTCCAGCCAGATCACCGCCGGCATCTTCACCATCGGCATCCTGGTCATCTTCCACTTCCTCGGCTACGTCACCACCATCTGGGGGAACTCCTTCGCCGGGGCCGCGTTCTTCGACTACATCTCCTCCCGCCAGCACCTCCACTACTTCGCCAGCGGCCTGTTCGACAGCCGTCCGGCGGTGCTCTACCTCACCCTTGCCATCTTCGTCCTGTTCCTGACCTACCAGGTCGTGGATTTCCGCCGCTGGCGGCGCTGACCTCCCCACCCTCATGTCCGAAGCTTCCGCAGAAATCTCCGGGAAAAAATCCGGTGGCGCGCCCCGCAAGCCCAACCGCTGGGGCGTGGGCACGCTTTCCATCATCCAGCTCGTCCTGCTGCTGTTCGTCCTGGGCGGACTGAACTACCTCAGTTCCTTCCACTACGTGCGGAAGGACCTCAGCAGGGACGGAAACTACACCCTCTCCAACTCCACCCGCCGCTACCTGGAGTCCGAAGCCATCCAGCAGCGGGACAAGCCTGTGAAATGGATCATGGCCTTCCGCCGCTCCTCCCCGTTCTACGAGCGGGTGCGCGCGCTGGCGGAGGACTATACCCGCCTTTCCGGCGGAAAGATCGAGCTGGAGATCCTGGACCCGCTCCGCAGCCCGGACCGCACCCAGCAGGTCACCGCCGCGTATGACATCTCCCTCGTCCGCGACCTCCTCCTCATCGACGCCCGCACGGACGAGTCCGCCGTCACCGCCCAGGAACAGGGCGGCACCCGCGCGCTGAACCCCAACGTCAAGATCGTCGTCGCGGATGAGATGCTCGTCCACACCACCTACCAGGGCCAGCGGCGTCCCACCGGCTTCAAGGGCGAGGATCTCCTCACCGCGCGCTTGGTCGAGGCCATCGAGGGCCGCCCGCGGAAGATGCTTTTCCTTTCCGACAAGAGCCGCATCGACGCGGAAGGGGAAGAGTCCTCATGGAAGTCGCTGGAGGAAAACCTGCGCCTCCAGAACATCCAGCTCACCGCCATGGAACTGGCCGGCATGAAGGACATCCCGGAGGATGCTGAGGGCATCGCCCTCGTCGCGCCACGGTATGACTTCACCGATGAGGAGATCGCCGTGCTGGAGCGCTACTGGCAGCGTCCCCGCGCCGCCCTGCTGGTGCTGCTGAAGGCGAACGAGACGCCCGCGAAGCTCCGCGCCTTCCTCCGCACCAACGGCGTCACCCCGCAGCGTGACCGCGTCATCGCCCGGGAGGGTGGCCGCATCGTCACCCACGCGCGCGGCACCTACACCTACGGCGTGGATTTCCTTTCGGACCTGGCCCTGCAGTCCGCCATGTTCAACGGCGCCACCTCTTCCCTGGAGGTGCGGGAGGGCGCGGAGGATCTCATGACGCGGAAGATCACCCCCTTCGGCCTCATCCGCGCGGCGGAGGGATTCTGGGGTGAGACGAAGTTCGGCGAGGGCGATCCCGTCTTCGATCCCGCGGAGGATTCCAAGCCGCCGCTCTACCTGGCCGCCAGCGTCACCCGCGGGGATGAAAGCAGCGACGCCACCGCGAACGAAACCTCCCGCATGATCGTCGTCGCCAACACCGACTTCCTCGATCCCACGCGCCAGCGCACGGAAAACGTCGATTTCCTGGCCTCCTCCGTGAACTGGCTGGTCGGGCGGAAATCGCTCACCGGCACCGGCCCGCGTTCCATCGGCACCTACATGCTGCCGTTGCTGGACAGCCAGGTGCAGTTCATCAACCGGGCGAACCTGTTCTTCATGCCCGCCGCCCTCCTCATTGTCGGGGCGTTCGTCTGGTCCTCCCGCCGCGCCTGATTCCGCCATGCGCTCCTTTTCCTTCACCCTCTTCCTCGCCCTGCTCGCCGCGGCCATCTGCGGCGTCATCGGCTGGCAGTTGAAGGAAGGGAACCTCGACGCCATACTCGGCGTCCCGCCCGTCCAGCCCGGGGAGCGTCTCTACACGGACTTCCTCCCGGATGATGTGGCGAAGATGTCCGTGGAGTCCGGCGGCATCCACCTGGAGTTCGTGAAGGACGGCAGCACCTGGAAGTCCACCGCGCCCCCCCATGACCGCATGGACCCCAGGGCGGCCGCCAACATCATCAACTACACCCTCGGCCTCACCGTCACCGACCACGCCCCGACGGATGAGATCGACCGCACGGAGGCCGGCCTGCGCGATGGCAGCGTGCAGATCGAGCTGGAGGACACCTCCGGCGGCTCCCTCGCCCGCTACCGGCTGGGCATCCGCACCCCCTTGCTGACGGAGAATCCGCAGACCGGTGACAGCACCGCCAACTTCTACATCCAGCCCCGCGAGCGCGGGAAAAAAGACCACGTCTATGCCTGCACCGGCGACATCTCCGGGCTGTTCAAGGACGGTATGAAGCTCCTGCGCGACCACCAGCCCTTCTACGTGAATCCGCTGGCCCTCCAGAAAATACGCCTCCGCACGGACCAGGGGGAACTCACCCTGGGACGGGAACTGCCCACGGGGGAGACGCCGAATCCCCCGTGGCGCATCGTCAAGCCGCTGGATCTGCGTACGGACCGCGACCGGATGGTCGCCCTGCTGGAGGGCATCGTCCAACTGCATGCCTCCAGCGTGGTGGACCGCAGCTCCGTGACGCTGCCCGCCCTGGACGCCTCGTCAAAGTCCTTCCAGATCGGCGTGACCGCCTACGGCCAGGAAAAGGAAACGCTGCTGGAGGTCTATCCGCCGGAGACTCCGGACGCCGCCGAGTCACTCGCCACCATCAGCGACCGTCCGGACACCGTCTTCCATCTGCCGCGCAAGGCGGGGTCCGGCTCCCTCGCCAACCTGCCCCTCACCGTCAACGAGCTGCGCGACCGCGCCCTCACCCACCTCAACATCAAGAACGTCCGCGCCATCTCCATCACCCCGCTGACCGGCAGCAGGATCCTCCTCAGCATCGACCCGCCGAAGCCATGGCAGGTCGAGATCAACGGCGTGACCCAGAATGCCAACGAGCAGCGCCTTTTCGCCCTGCTGAAAATGCTCGGCACGAAGGCCACCGGCATCGAGAGCGACGCCGCGCCCGACCTCGCGCAATGGGGGCTCGACAAGCCCTTCCTCGTCATCGAGGTCATCGACGGCAACAACCAGGCGCTGCGGCTGAACTTCGGCATGGACCAGCAGGGCGGCGTCTTTGTCAACCGTCAGGGCACCCCCACCGTCATGAGGATGGAACGCTCCATCCTTTCCTCCATCTCCATCCAGCCGCATGAGTGGCGGCACGCCCTGCTCTGGTCCATCGCCGGGGTGGACCTGGAAAGCGTCCAGCGCACCGTGCGGAATGATCCGCCGCTGGACCTCACCTACAACGACGCCATGGAAACCTGGCGTGGCCGCATCGGGGACACCGATGTCACCGACCGCATCGAGCCGGCGAAGGCGAAGGCCATGCTCAACGCCATCCTCTCCGTGTATGTCTCCCGCTGGCTGCCGCTGGCGGACGCCGGTGCGGAGGCCGCCCTGGCCAGCCCGGTCTTCACCCTCACCACCTCGGAGATCCAGGTCGATGAACTCGGGGATGACACCGGGGAAAGGAAGCGCCGCACCCTCACCCTGGCACCCATGACGGACTCCGCCGACTACTACGGCAGGCTCAGCGGGGAGCCGCACCCCTTCGTCATCGACCGGGACACCGCGTTCAAGCTCGGCATCGACCCGTTGGAGAAAGCGCAGCCGTGATCTCCTCGCTCCGTCTCCAGGACTTCCGCTGCTTCCGGTCGCTGGACCTCGCCGCTCCCGCCTCCGGCGTCGTCCTCACCGGGGACAACGCCCAGGGGAAAACCTCCATCCTGGAGTCCATCTGCATGCTCGTGCGGCTCCACTCCCCGCGCACCCACCGCATCGCCGCCATGGCCCGCATCGGCACTCCCGGCTTCGGCATCGCCGGAGATCCATGGGGCCAGGAGAGGAAAGTCCGCCACTCCCGCGACGGCCTGCTGCTGGAGACCGACGGCGAGCCGCAGACCAGCCAGACCGGCTACCTCGCCGACGGCGGCCTGGTCGTCTGGATGGGGAATGAGGACCTCGACCTCATCCGCGGTCCGGGTGAGGGCAGGCGGCGCTACCTCGACTTTCTCGGTGCGCAGGTCGATGCGTCCTACCGCCGCTCATGGGCGCGCTACCGCCGCGCCCTGCGGGCGAAGAACGCCCTGCTGAAGGACGGCCGCCCGCGCGATGCGGAGATCGCATCGTATGAGGAGATCCTCGTCGAACACGGCGGGAACCTCATGGCCATCCGCGCCCGGCTCGTCGCGGAGCTTTCCCCCTTCGCCGCCGCCGCCCAGCTTTCCGTCAGCGGAAAGGAAGAACCGCTCACCCTCCGCTACCTCCCCGCCAGCGGACCGTCCCTGCGCGACTCCATGCTCCAGGCCCGCGAGCGGGAAATCCGCCTCCGCCAGTCCGTCGTCGGTCCGCACCGCGACGACCTCGAACTGCGGCTCCACGGCGTGCCCGCCTCCGAGTTCGCCAGCGAAGGCCAGCAGCGCACCATCGCCCTCGCGCTCAAGCTCGCCCAGGGCGCCCTGCTCGAGCAGCGCGGCGGGAAGCTCCCCATCTACCTCATGGACGACATCTTCGGCGAGCTGGACCCCGGCCGCCGCAACGCCCTCATGCGCCACCTCCCCGCCGGAGCGCAGAAGTGGATCACCACCACCCACCTCGGCTGGCTGGAGGAAACACCCGCCCTCGGAGAACTGGCCCGCATCACCGTCTCCGGCGGCGCCATTTCGTGAAGCGGACGGAACCGTAGCCGCGTCCCCGTAGCTGCGGCGTCCCGCCGCAGGCCGTGATTGCGGCGTCCCGCCGCAATTCTTCCACTGTGGCTGGGCCATCCTGGCCCAGGCCGTTGCAGGGGCATCTTGCCCCTGTCTTCCGCCCGTGAAACCGGACCGCATCTCTAACAGACGTCCATCCCGCGGAAACCCGGCACTGCTCAATACACCTGCCCTGCCATAAGATTGATTTCCCTGCCGTCCCGGCATTGCTATGGATAAAGCCAGCCGCGCTTCGCGGATAAATTCATCACCCCACCCTGAACACCGACCTGCCGCAGATGGACACCACCTTGCTCCTCCTGACCGCGTTTGCAGCGACCTTCCTCGCCGGTCTGGTGATCGGTTTCATGTCCGGAGTCGCGAAGGGATTGGTTCTGGGCGCGAGATTCCGCACGGGCCGCCCGGCATCGCCGCTGCCGTGGATCCTTTGCTTCGTCGCCTCGGGCGGCTTCCTTCTGGCGGCCGCAGCCACCACGGTCTATTCCACCTGGTTCCTCTCCGCCGGCATCAGGACCACCGCCACGGTCAACGAGATCATCGAGCGGAAGGACGATGACGGAAAGGTCAGCCGGACCACCCGCTACACTTACCGGGACAGCGCGGGCACCTCCCATACGGGCGAAACCTCCCTCAGCGGTGGCCGCCCATCCGCAGCCGGGGATGCCATCCCTGTCCGTTACCTCAGGGACTCTCCCGGCAAATCACGGATCGACACCTTCCTGCATCACTGGTTCGCGCCGATCTTCCTGGCGGGCTGGTCGATCTTCGCATGGGCCTTGGGCATCGGGTTGCGCTGGTGGCGCAGCCGGGAACAACAATGGACTGAAAAACGCCTGCTAGCGGCCGGACCCGCCCCCGATGCCTGACCCTCCGGCCCTTCACACACATGCATCTCTATCTTTCATCCTACCGGATCGGAGCGGAAGGCCATCTGCTCCGCGAGCTTGGAGGGGAGGGAAAAGCCTTCGTGATTGGGAATGCCCTCGACTTCTCCGGAGATGTCGGGCGGCGGAGGAATGGCATCGCTCGTGAGATCGACGATCTCGGCACGTACGGTATCACCGCGGAGCCTCTCGATCTGCGCGACTTTTTCGGCCACCCGCAGCTTCTTGCCAATGAACTCGAGGGTGCGACGATGCTCTGGGTGACAGGAGGGAACACCTTTCTCCTGCGGCGTGCGATGGCGCTGTCCGGTCTGGACGAATTCCTCCATGCTAAAAAGGACGCTCCGGATTTCCTCTACGCCGGATACAGTGCCGGAGCGTGCGTCCTTTGTCCGTCGCTGGAAGGCATCCACCTGGGGGATGATCCCGATGCCCGGGCCGAAGGCTACGCCGGAGAAGTCCTGTGGACCGGGCTGGGGTTGATCGACTACTACTTCGTGCCCCATTTCCGTTGCGGGCATTTCGAGTCGGATGCGATGGAGACGGTCGCGGCCTACTATCATGTGCGGAACCTCCCGTATCGGACAGTCGCGGACGGAGAGGTCATCATCGACAGAACCCACCACCGCGAACCGGAACCGTAGCGGAAATCGTGAAACTTCCGGCTGGGAGGAAGTCCATGAGGGACTGGAGCGGGTTCGTTCGCAGACATTCACCCCGCCGAATTTCTCACGAAATTCGCTACCCCCGGAATGCGCCACATCCGCTCACTCCCGGTCACCTGTCAGCTTGCGGAAGATTTCGCCTTTCTCCCCTTCGGGATTGGGAAAGGGCGGCATGCCCTTCGGGGTGACCACCACACCTGCGGAAGTCAGGAAGACATCCTGGTTCGCGGTTCTGGCGATCTCACGCAGGATGGTGTCGAGCGTCACCTTCGTGCCATCGTAGGAAACGGTGAGGGGTGGGTGGTTTCCGGGATCCCCGGCGACCGGAGCGGGCGGCACCAGGATGATGACCAGCGGAGACGCCCCCGGCAGCGGGCTTTCAGCCGTGGATTCCTCCACCCGCTTCTTCAGCTTGTCCAGTGCATCGGAAAGCGTGGATTCCTCCACCCGGAACGAGCTGAAGCGGATGTCCCGCAACTGCGCCTCCAGCACCTCCAGCGGGACGGCGCTGGCACCGGCCGCGAAGTGCAGGAAAAGCAGGCAGGCTGCGGACAGTGCGCGTTTCATCCGAGAAGATAGCCCGTTCCCGGCGTGGCCGCCACCGTTCCTTTCCACCCGGAGGGCAGCGAAGGCCGTGAGACCTCCCGCTGGGAGGAAGCTCATGGAGAAGCCGCAGTCCTTTTTCCAGCAGACGCCTTCCCCGCCGAACCTCTCACGAGGTTCGCTACATCACGCCATCTCCAGCCCGCGCATGGTGCCGGTGCTGGTGGCGAAGCGGTCCGCGCCGATGCCCATGCGCTGGAGCATGCTGACGAAGAGGTTCGGCAGCGGATAGTTGTGCTCCTTGTCATAGGCCAGGTGCTGGCCGTGGCGGAAGCCGCCGCCGGCGAAGAGGATGGGCAGGTTGGTCGTGACGTGGGTGTTCGCGTTGCCCAGATTGCTGCCGTAGAGGATCATGGTGTGGTCCAGCAGGTTGCCACCGCCCACCTCGTTGCGGGACTTCAGGTCCGTGAACAGCTTGTCCAGGTGCTTCATGTGCTCCCGGTCGATCGTTTCGAGCTGGCCCAGCTTCGACTCGCTTTTCCCGTGGTGGGAGAGGTTGTGGTAGCCTTCGGAAATGTGCGCGCCGTCGATGTCGAGCGCGGGTGAGTTCACGCTGTCCAGCATGAGGGTGATGAGGCGGGTGGAGTCCGTCTCGAAGGCGAGGCGCGCCATGTCATACATCAGGCGCACCTTCTCCATGTATTCGCGCGGGTCGCCGGGATCGACGGGGGGCTGGTCCTTCACCACGGGCTTCGGCTTCGTCTCCCACTCCGCGGACATCTCCAGCCGTTGCTCCAGGTCGCGCACGCCGGTGAGGTACTGGTCCAGGCGTTCCTTGTCGTGGGCGCCCACGCCGTGCTGGAGCTTCCGCGTCTGGTCGGCGATGGTGTCCATGATGCTCTGGCCCAGCGCCAGCCGCCGCATCTGTTCCTTCACCTCCTCCGGGGAACCACGGAGGAAGAGTTTCTTGAAAACCTCCGACGCCTTTTCCTCGCACGGGATGAGGACGCCGCCGCCGGTCCAGGAAAGGCTGCGGGAGCCCTGCACCACATTCACCCCAAGTGTGAGGGAGGGGAAGCGGGTCAGGTGGCCGATCCGTTCCGCCATATACTGGTCCAGGGAGATGGTGTTGCGGAAGCCGCCGCTGCCCGGGTGCGGTGCGGCGGTGAGGAAGCAGTTGTCCGCCGGGTGGCCGCCGTCCACATCCGGGTGCCACACGCCGCTGAAGACGGTGAACTGGTCGCGGTGGGCGGAGAGGTGTTCCAGGTAGGGGGACAGCTTGTAGCCGCGGCCCGTTTGGTCCATGGCGGGGAAGAACTTGTCCGGCAGCAGGCCCAGGTTGTTGCAGATGCCCAGCATGCGGCGCGGCTGGGCGGGCTTTGCCTCCGCGGCCCGTGCGAAGGCGGGGAACATGGCGTCGAGCATCGGCAGGCCGAGGGCGACCCCGGCCCCGCGCAGGAAGGACCGGCGGGAGAGCGCCGCCTGGGTGGATACGTGGAAGGACTTCATGGGCTTCGCTTATTTATGGAGGAACAAATGGCTGGAGACAAGCTCCCGGATGAGGGTGCGGACGCCGAAGCGCCCCGCCTCGCAGCGGTCGAGGATGCGCTCGACCTCCGGCCGGTCGCTGAAACGCGCGGGAGAACCGGTGGAATAGACGAGCAGTTGCTGGAGCAGGTTGCGCGCGACCTGGCGCTCGTCGGAAAGCATCAGCTTCTTCAGCTCCCGGATGTCCTTGAACGCCCTGCCGTCCGGGAGCACGCCGGAGCAGTCCACCGCCGGGCCGTCATGGAAGTCGAAGGCCTGGCCGTTCTTGCCGATGCCGACGGTGCGGGTGCCCTCACCGAGCGCGCGGTACTTGTCCCGCCAGCCGCCCAGCACGTCGAAGCTCTCCAGCGCGAATCCCGCGGGGTCGATCTTCACGTGGCAGGTGTTGCAGCTTTCCTGGCTGCGGTGCTTGTCGAGCTGCTCGCGGATGGTGGTCGCGCCACGAGTGTCCGGCTCCACGGCGGGGACGCTGGCGGGCGGCGGTGGCACCGGCTTGCCCACTAGGCGCTCCAGGATCCACACGCCGCGCAGGACCGGGGAGGTGGTGGTGCCGTTGGCGGTGACCTTCAGCACACTGGCCTGCGTCATCAGCCCGCCGCGCGGACTGTCCGCGGGCAGGGTGACTTTCAGGAAGTCGCTGGTCCCGGCCTTCGCCGCCGCACGGGTGTCCTGGTAGGGCTTTTCCAGCCCGTAGTGGCGGGCCAGCCGCTCATTGACCATGACAAAGCGGGAATCAACCAGATTCGCGGCGGGGAGGTCCTTTTTGATCAGCTCGGTGAAGAACGCGCGCGTCTCATCCGCAGAGGACTCCACCAGATAGTCGTCCAGGTAGTAGTCCGGATAAAGGAGCGCGTCCGGGGAGGTGGCGTTCACCTTCCGCAGGTCCAGCCAATAGTCGAGGAACGCGGCGGTGAAGCGTTCCGACCCCCGGTCATCCAGCAGGCGGTCCGCCATGGCCCTCACCTGTTCCGGCTTGCCCAGCCCCCCCTCCGCGGCGGCGGCACGGAGAAACGCGGGCGGCTCCGAGTTGTGCAGGAAATAGGAAAGCCGCGCGGCCACCGCCGGGGCATCCAGCGCGCCGGGCTTCTCCTCCAGCGTGACGAACTCCGGGGAGCAGAGGACGGCGGAGTAAACGGTGAGCATGGTCTCCCCGAAGGACGCGCCGGAACTCAGCGCCGTCCGCGCGAGGTTCATGAAACGCAGCATGTCGTCATCGGAAGGCGGCCGCCGGTAGGCGCGGGTGAGGAACCCGTGCAGCAGCGCCGCCGCGTCCGCCTCCGGGTTCCGTGGCGTGACGGTCCAGTTGTTCCTGCCCTGCTTCTTCACCGGCAGGTTCCCGAACATGAGCCTGACGCCCGCGTCCAGGCCGGGTTCCGGCAGCGGACCCTCCACCTCCAGCCAGTGGAACGCCACGCCAGGCTGGCCGTCCTTTTCCGCCAGCGGATTTTTGAAAGCCGGCGGGCGGGAGCGGAACAGGCGCACGGCGTCCGGGCGGATGGTCTCCGTCTTCACCAGGTAGGTGTCCAGCTCGCTGACGGACTCCTCCGGCGTGACGCTGAAGGTGCCCAGCTTCCGCAGCAGGCGCGGGCGCTTTTCGGAATAAAGGCTCACCGGTTCCTCCGTGCGGCCCGCGGACACCTTGTCCTGCACCGGCTTCCACCATTTCTTGTCATCCAGCGGCCCGGCCCAGAACGACTTCGCCTTCACCCGCAGCTTGTAGCGGCCGGACGCGGGCGCGGAGAATCCGTTGAAGGAAATGTCCAGCGGCTCATAGCTGCTGGCCACCACGCCCACGGACTCCTGTTCCCGGCGCACCGGGTCGTTCGTCCGCAGGCCGACGGTCACGGCGTCATCATCCGTCAGCGCGGGGATGTCCGCCTCATTCCCCACGATGAGGAAGGTGGCGCGCTCCACGGAGCGGTTGAACTCGCTGAAACGGGAGCGCCGCCACAGGCTGGTCTGCTCCCGCGCGTAGTAGCGTTTCACCTTCGACGGCACGCCGGAGGCGGAGCGTTGCAGCACTTCGTTGAGGGCGTACTCCGCCGCGGAAAGGTAGCGGCTGATCTGCACGTGGGAGACATCCAGCGCGTCGCCCACCTTGTTGAAGCGCTGGGACTCGCCGTCCTCCGGCAGCATGTCCTTCACCTGCAGCCACGGCGCGCCCAGCAGGTCGCGCAGCGTGTTCTCATACTCGTAGCGGTTCATCCTCCGCCAGGTGGAGCGTCCCGCCGTCCGGATCTTCAGCGCGTCCGCCGCCGCCAGCGCGGTGGACAGCCCGCCCAGCAGCTTCTCCCGCTCCGCCGCGTCCGGTTGGTCCTTGTTCTTCGGCGGCATTTCATGCTCCAGCACCCGGTCATGGACCTTCACCCACTTCGCGAAGGTCTTCGGGTCCTCCAGGTCGAAGGGCAGCGCCGTCAAGTCCAGGTTCCCTTTCTTCGTCTCCGCGTCATGGCAGTCCGTGCAACGGTTCTCCAGGATTTCCGGGATGCCCGCCGGAGGCGCGGCCTGGGAACGGAGACAGGAAACCAACAGGAGAAAGAGGAATCGGCGCATGGGTTTCGCTTCAGGGGTGGGATACGTGGTGGGGAGAGGGGATTTTTCAGGGGTGTGATGGCAGGGACGCCATTCCATGGCGTCCGGCGGGGGGCGGCGGCGGAAATCCTCGGGCTTTCGCACCACGACAGATGTCCGGGAGGGGATCGGTGGCGTCTCTTCGCAGATTGGAATCGGCGGATCATGGCGGTGCTCCCCGCCTGACCGCACGGAGTGCGGTCCCTGCCTTGCGGTCCCCGCCTGCGCTCTTACGATGGCTTGGTGGAATCCCAGCCGATACGCCCGGGGAACCATACATGCGGCCAATCCGCGTAATCTCCGACCAGTCCCGCACGCACGGGGTTCTCCCGGATATATGCCCAGGTTGCCAGGTGGTCACCCTCACTCCGGATGCGATGGTCGAAGTAGTCACGCTGCCAGCCAATCCCAAAGGTTCTGGCGGTGTATCGCTTCCAGTGGCCGATGACCGATCCCATGCCCTGGCCTTTCTCCCATGAGAACGAAATGAGCGCATGCAGGTGATCCGGCATCAAGAGGACCATCTCCGGCCACCACCGCCGGTTCTGCTGATAATGGCTGATTGCCGAGAAAATTTTCCCGGGCAGATCCTCTGCCGTCAGTTGGGCTTTCCCCCGGACACTGCAGTTGATGGTGATAAAAAACACGGCATCCTGAACCACCCAATCCGGGGGAAGATGAATCGGACTTCGGGCGGATCGGTCCGGCCTGGAGTTCGGCAACATACGGCAGATTGAATGGGCCGCTTGTCCGGTTGGCAAGCAGCAGAATGGATTGCGTTTCGGGGCAGCAAGGCAGGGACGCCATTCCATGGCGTCCGGCGGGGGGGAGGGGCGGCGGGAGATATCCTGCGGCTTTCGGACTACGGCAGATGTCCGGGAGATGAGGGGTGACATCCCTTATTGGATTGGAACAGGACAATCATGGTGACTCCTCCCCGCCTGACCGCACGGAGTGCGGTCCCTGCCTTCTGACGTCACGGCAGGGACGCCATTCCATGGCGTCAGGCGGGGGGCGGCGGTGGATATCCTGCGGCTCCGGGATCATCAGGGGGTAGTTCCACACGTGATTGGTGCGTCATTGAGGATTGGACCCGGATGGTCCTGGTGACTCTTCTCCGCCTGACCGCATGGAATGCGGTCCCTGCCATCACTCACTCGCGGTTCCGGGAATCGATGACGATCGTCACCGGGCCGTCGTTGACCAGGGTCACCTTCATGTCCGCGCCGAAGATGCCGCGGCCGACCGCACTTCCCGTCTCCTTTTCCAGTGCGGCGCAGAACGCCTCATACAACGGCTCTGAAACGGCGGGCGCGGCGGAGCGCAGGAACGACGGCCGGTTCCCTTTTTTCGTCGAGGCATGCAGCGTGAACTGGCTGACCACGATGATGCCGCCGCCCGCCTCCGTCACGGAGCGGTTCATTTTCCCCTCCTCATCCGCGAAGATCCGCATCCGCGCCACCTTTCCGGACAGCCACTCCACATCCTCCGTACCGTCCCCATCCTCCACTCCCAGCAGGATCACCAGCCCGTGATCGATCTCCGCGGTGGTCTGGTTATTCACAGTCACGGACGCTTCAAGCGTGCGTTGCAGGATGGCTCGCATGCCTTCTTTTCAAGCGTTCGATTCCATTTGGCAATGACTGTCTGCAAGGGACAAACAGAGTCTGTTCACCGCCATTCACAGGATATTCACAAAGCGGTTGTTCACGGCCATCCACAGGTTGCTCACACCGATTTTCGCGGACCATTGTTCACGATCGTCCACATGGTGTCCACACGTTGTTCACAGACGCCGCTCCATCATCGGCGGGCGATTCATGGCGCGGAGACACTGTCCGCAGCAGGGTGTCATTGACCAACGGGGAGCCGTTTGGCACTCTCTCCGCCCCGCTTCTTTTCATGGCCGCCGACACCAAACCACCGTCCACATCCTCGCCGAATTCCTACCTCCAGCAGGGGGCGGCCGCGGTGGATGACGTGACACGCGCGCTGCCGCATGCCGTGGGGCCGGAAAAGAGCCTGCTGTCCTCCATGCTGCAGGACCCGCAGGAATACATCGGCGTGGCCATCGAGGAAAAGCTGACGAAGGACCACTTCTACCTGCCGTCCCACTCCACGTTGTTCGCCTTCCTGGTGGAACTGTTCGAGGCCGGGCAGGAAGTGGAGCTGGTCTCGCTGGTGCAGCGCCTCATCGACCGCGGCCTGCTGGACCGCGTGGGCGGCCCCGCCACCCTGACGGACCTCTACACCTACGCCCCCAGTCCGGGGCATTTCCGCAGCCACCTGCAGCACGTGAAGGACAAGTTCGTCCTCCGCTCCATCATCCAGAACGCGAACGCCGCCATCGCGCAGGCGTATGACGCGCCGGACGAGGTGGCCGGCCTGCTGGACTCCGTGGAGCAGAACGTCCTGGCCATCCGCGAAGGATCCGAAACGAACCGTGCGCCGACGATCAAGGACTCCGTCCACGAGGTGCTGGAGCAGTTCCAGTCCCTGCTGGCGGGGGAAAAGGGCGCGCAGGGCGTCAGCACCGGCTTCAGCGAGCTGGACCGCATGAGCAGCGGCCTGAAGCCCGGTGAAATGTTCGTCGTCGCCGCCCGTCCGTCGATGGGAAAGACCTCCTTCATGATGAACATCGTGGAGCACATCTGCATGGACCTGCAGAAGCCCTCGATGGTGTTCTCCTGCGAAATGAGCTCGTTCCAGATCGTGCAGCGTCTCATTTTCGCACGGGCGAAGTTCGCGCTCAGCCAGCTCTCCCGCGGCTACACCCCGGCGAAGGGCGACCTCCAGCGCATCCAGCGCGCCGCGCTCGAGATCGCGGGATCGAAGCTCTTCATCGACGACACCGCAGGCATTTCCATCAACGAGCTGCGGGCGAAGGCGCGGCGGAAGAAGCGGGAGGAAAACATCCAGTTCATCGCCATCGACTACCTCCAGTTGATGAAGTCCCGCACGAAGCAGGCGGAAGGCTCCCGTGAGCGGGAGATCGCGGAAATTTCCTCCGGTATCAAGGCGCTGGCGAAGGAACTCAGCCTGCCCATCCTCATCCTGGCCCAGCTCAACCGGGGACCGGAAAGCCGGAGCGGCAAGAGCCTGGGTGTCCCCCGGATGTCCGACCTCCGGGAGTCCGGCTCCATCGAGCAGGACGCCGACATGGTCGGCCTGCTCTACCGGACCGCCTACTACGCCGAGGACGCCGAGGACAAGGAAGCCAAGGCCGGCGAAGCCGAGCTGGTGCTGGCCAAAAACCGTAACGGTGAAACCGGCCACATCCCACTCACCTTCATCGCGGAGCTGATGCGCTTCGAGACCGGCGCCCCCGCAAAGGATCCGGAGTAAGGGGCAGTTAGGAGGGAGGACACTCCTGTCCTCCGGCTGCAACCGGAACGCAAAGCAAAGGCGTTTTGGGATAGATCCATCCTTCACTTCATTCCCCAATGCCGTCGGAGGACAAGAGTGTCCTCCCTCCTTACCCCCTCTTGACTTGTCTCCCGTGATCCATTCGACTTTCGGGAATCCATGAAACCCATCGCCTTCCTCTGTGCCGCCGCCTTTGGCTCCACCCTCGCCTCCGCCGAACTGAAAACCATCGACGTCGGGCCGAACCCGGAGAGCGTGACGAAGGGCTTCGGCGGAAATTACTACGTCACCCTCATGGGGCCGACGCGGAATCCCGGCGATGGCGACGGCTCCATCGTCGTCATCGAGGATGGTGTGGTGAAGCCGTTCGTCAGCGGACTGCATGACCCGAAGGGCATCGTGTTCCTGGAGGACTCCCTCATCACCGCGGATTTCACCCAGGTGTGGAGGATCGATTCCAAGGGGGAAAAGAAGTTGCTGGCCGGGCCGGAGGCTTTCCCGCGGCCCATCCTTTTCCTGAATGACGTGGCCATCGCTGCGGACGGAAAGAGCGTGCTGGTGACGGACATGGGCGCGCGGGACAAGATCGCCGGGCCGGATGGATTCTGGCCGCTGGACAGCGCGGAGGCGAAGGCCGTGCCCGCGGAGGGCCGCATCTATCAGATCACCCTCGACGGAAAGGTGACCGAGGTGGTCCCGGCGGACGAGCGCATGAAATGCCCGAACGGCGTGGACGTGACCCCGGAGGGCAAGATCCGCATCGCCGAGTTCTTCACCGGCAACATCTACGAATGGGAGGGCAACGGAGCGTTCAAGATCCTGGCGGAAGGGCACCGCAGCGCGGACGCCATCGTCCATGATTCCAAGGGCAACTTCTACGTCACCGAAGTACGGACCGGCAACGTGTGGAAATACCCGGGCAAGGTGAAGATGGGCGAGGGTCTGACCGCCGCAGCCGATGCCTTCGTCGATGAAAAGGCGGGCGTCCTCGTCGTCCCGGAAACCAAGGCAGGCAAGCTGGTGTTCCTGCCGCTGTGACCGGGCGGATGCTCCGGGGCCTCACCACCTGCTGATCTCCAGCACGGTGGCGTTCAGGGCTTCCAGGTTGCCGATGTTGATGCCGTCGGTGTCCAGGCTGTCGCGGTCGGTGGCGCCGCGCCAGCTTCCTTCCAGGCGGTCGTGGAAGGCCCATTCGCGGTCCTGCTCACGGCCCATGAATTCCCACGCACCCTCCGGGATGAGGATGCGCAGGTCGGTCATGTCCAGGTCCGGGTGGAAGTTCGCCACGACGAGGAAGGATTCCCTGCTCTCCGGGTCATGGCGGAGAAAGGCGTAGATCCAGTGGCCGGAGACTTTCTCACCGGGCTGGCGGCCGAAGGCGGGGTTCTCCCGGTTGAACCAGTTCAGCCCGAAGAATTCCCCGCGTGTGAAGGCGGGCCGCGCCAGCACGGACAGCAGCTTGCCATACCAGGTGCGGAGATCCTTTTGTTCCGGGCTGAGACCGCCGCCGTCATAGCGGCCGCCGTTCACCCATTTCACGAACTCCTTCATGCACCAATAGTCGAAGATGGTGGTGCGCTTGTGGTCGGTGCTGAAGCCGGCCTCATCGCCGCCGCACTCCCCCACTTCCTGGCCGCTGTAGATCATGATGGGGCCGCGCCCCATGCCCAGCAGGACGGCGGAGGCGGGCCGTCCGGCGTGCATGCCATGGCCGCCCCATGCCTCCGCACAGGCGATGCGCACCTCGTCATGGTTCTCCACGAAGCGCAGGGATTTGTGGAAGCGTTCTTCCGCGAACTCCCCGCCGTCGAAGTCGTTGGCCCACTTTCCGGCATCATAGATGCCCTCCGCGACGTCGTAGGTCTGCTTGTCATAGACGCCGTCGAACCCGGCATCCAGCAGGGCGTCCAGCACGTGGCCGTCGGTGAGCTTCGCGGGGTCGTTGTTGTAGGCTTCCGCGGAAAAGAAGACGCCGGGCTGGCGCGCGCGCGCGCGTTTCACCGCCCAGCGCCAGAACTCCATGGGCACCATGTGGGCCATGTCCGCGCGGAAGCCGTCCACACCCATCTCCTGCCAGTAACGGAGGATCTCATCCATGGTGCGCCAGGTCTTCGGCACCTCCTCACACGGAGCATCCGGCCCGGGCAGGTGGGAGGTGTCCCGGCCGGTGGTGAAGTCATGGCCGTAGTTGATTTTCACCGTCTCATACCAATCGTCCACGGAGGGAGTCCATGAGATGACGTTGTTGCCCGTCACCTTTCCATACTCCGCCTCCGGGCCGAAGAAACCGTCACCGGATCCGGGCAGCTTCAGCGGCGGTCCGTCGCCGGGATCACCACGGCGCAGATAGTAGTAGTGGTTGTCCCGGTGGAAGAAAACGTCGCGGTCATCCCCGTGGCCGAAGGTGTGCTCCGGACGGATGTCGGAGACGTAGCAGCGGGAGACATGGTTGGGGATGAAGTCGATGATGACCTTCAACCCCAGGCCGTGGCAGCGGGCGACCAGATCGCGGAATTCATCGATGCGTTTCTCCGCGTCCAGCGCGTAGTCCGGGCAGACGTCGAAGTAGTCGCGGATGGCATAGGGGCTGCCCGCCTCGCCCTTGAGGATGTCCCGGTCATCGGCGGGACGGCACGGGTATTCCGTACCGCTGGCCTGCTCGATGATACCGGTGAGCCAGATGTGGGTGAAGCTCATGTCCTTCAGCGAGGTGAGCGCGGCTTCATTGATGTCGGCGAATTTCCCACAGCCGTTCTCCGCCAGGGTGCCGTTCCTTTTCCGCGTGGTGTTGGTGTTGCCGAAGAGGCGGACGAAAAGCTGATAGATCACCGGGCGGGGGGCGGCGGGCGTGTTCTTCTCGGACATCGCCTGCATTGTCCCCCATCACGCGGGATCTTCAATGGTGCTTTTCCCTTTCTTCGCGGATGACGGCGAGCATGTCATACAGCGCCATCACCATGGTGAGGCAGGTGAGGAACGCGCAGGCACCCCACCAGATGAGGAACATCCACGGGCGCGTCCGCAGCCAGTCATCGACCAGCCACAGTCCGCCCGCCATGAGACCGAGCGCGAGCAGGAGCATGCGCGCCATGATCTTCCGCCGCGTGCCGCGGTTCCGCAGCATCGAGCGGGCGATGCGTTTGTCAGATTCCCAATCCACGGGTGGTGATGCGGTGAGTCTAGTGGATGAGGCTTTCCCGTCGATGAAAAGAGGAGGTGAAACGCGGAGGTGTGGGTGGAAAGAATCCAACCGCAGATGAACGCAGATGGGCGCAGATGAAGAAATGGAGGGGCGTAGCGGAGGACGCATCTCCTGACATTTTTACAAAAAATCCGAGGGTCCGGAGGGCGGGCGGGCGGTGAAATTTAGGATTGCCAATGAACGGCACCTGCCACAGATTCCCGTTGTTGGAACGACGGAGGGCTGTTCTGGATCTCGTTTCCCGGACTCCCCCAGGGTCAAGCTCATCTGCCCGCGATCATGGCGATCCGCGCACAAGCACTTCCCGCTCCGTCCACTCGGCCACCGGACTGTCCCATGGTCCGCCGCCGTCCCGCCCTTTCCCATTTCTACTGAATTTCCCATCCACCATCCCTTATGGCCGGTCACAACAAGTGGTCAAAGGTCAAACACATCAAGGCCCGCGTCGATGCGATCAAAGGCAAGGTGTTCAGCAAGTGCGCCCATGAGATCGCGCTGGCGGCCCGTGCCGGCGGCGGGGATCCGGGCATGAACGCGCGGCTGCGCACCGCGGTGGACAACGCGAAGGCGGTGTCCATGCCCCGCGAGAACATCGAGCGCGCCATCAAGAAAGGCACCGGTGAGCTGGGCGGAGACGCCATCCAGGAGGTGACGTATGAGGGCTACGGACCGGCGGGCATCGCCTTTCTGGTGGAGATGGCCACGGACAACCTGAACCGCGCCGCGGCGGACATGCGGACGATTTTTTCAAAAAACGGCGGTTCGGTGGCGACACCGGGCAGTGTTTCCTATCAGTTCGACCGCCGCGGGGAGATCCGCATGGCGGCGTCCGGGACCGATGCGGACCGCATCATGGAGGCGGCCATCGAGGCCGGCGCGGATGACGTCCACAGCGACGCGGATGAACACATCATCCACACGGCGGCGAACGAGCTGGGCACCGTGGCCAACGCGCTGCGCGCCGCGGGCCTGAACCTGGTGTCCGAGAAGATGGTGTCCCTGCCGCAGAACCCGTCCGTGGTCTCCGACGTGGATACCGCCCGCCAGATCCTGAAACTTTACGACGTGCTGGATGACTACGCGGACACGCTGAACGTGTTCACCAACTTCGAAGTGACCGACGAGGCGCTCGAGCAACTGTCGGCCTG
The DNA here is from genome assembly GCA_019634595.1 of Akkermansiaceae bacterium. NCBI lineage: Bacteria > Pseudomonadati > Verrucomicrobiota > Verrucomicrobiia > Verrucomicrobiales > Akkermansiaceae > Akkermansiaceae bacterium. The sequence goes on along the minus strand of JAHCBC010000005.1, from coordinate 33,918 downwards.
ATCCCTTTCTCTTTTTTCCCCGAACCATTTCCTGATGAGCAACAACACGAACGAGGAAACCTTCGCCGAATCCGCCCCTGAAAAGAAGGTGGCGAAGAAAGCCGCGAAGAAAACGGCAGCCAAGAAGGCGGCGGCGAAAAAGACAGCCGCGAAGAAAACCCCCGCAGCCGCCGAGACGCCTCTGTTGATCGACGTGCCGGCGGCACCGGTGACGCCGAAGACCACCCGCAAGACGGCGGCCCCCGCGCCTGCCCCCGAAGCCGTGGCCGACGCCGCACCCGCACCCGCAAAAAAAGCGGCGAGGAAGACCGCGAAAAAAGCCACGAAGAAGGTGACCGCGGAAGCTCCCGCGGAAACGAATTTACAAGCTCCCGCTCCCGCACCTGCCTCCGCAGCTCCGGCGCCGGTGGAGGCCGCACCTGCCCACACGGCACCCGCCGTGGACGAGCCGAAGCGGTTCGGCCGGGTGCCGGGTGGTGGACCGACCACGCCCCGCGCGGATGTGCCACAGGATGCGGCGGCTTCCTCCCCCTCCCCTGTCCCGCCGCAGGACCAGCCACGCCCACAGGGACAAGGCGGACACCAGCAGGACGGCGCGGAGCAACAGGGTCAGGGTGGCCAGGGCGAGAGCCGCAGCAAACGCCGCCGTGACAAGCGGAAGAAACGCCGCGAGCAGATCCGCAACGAACGCGGCCAGGATGGCGGCGGCGGTGGTGGCGGACACCCGCAGCAGCAGCCACAGCGCCAGCGCGGCAACGACCGCCACCAGCGGGGCAACGACCGCCACAACAACCCGCGCGGCGACCGCCAGCAGAACGACGACCGCGAGTATGAGAACCGCGGCCCGGTCCAGCTTTCCGGTGAGAAGATCGAAGTGGACGGCATGCTGGAACTCGCGCCGAAGGGGTTCGGCTTCCTCCGCGTGCCGAAGAAGAATTTCGAACAGGCGCGTGATGATGTCTTCGTCACGCCGGAGATCATCCGCAAGAACCACCTGCGCCTGGGCCAGTGGATCCACGGCACCTACCAGCAGGGTCCGCGCGGCCCGCAGCTCGTGGAGATCACCGCGGTGAACGGCATGCCCGTCGCGGAGGCGTCGAAGCTCCCGCACTTCGACGAGCTGAAGGCCATCAACCCGAGCAAGCGCATCAGCTTCGAGACGACGCCGGAACGCTTCACCACGCGCGTGGTGGACATCATGGCGCCGGTGGGCCGCGGCCAGCGCGGACTCATCGTTTCCCCTCCCCGTTCCGGAAAGACCACGCTGCTGCTGCACATGGCGGAAGCCATCCGCACGAAGTATGAGGAAACCATGCACCTGATGGTGCTGCTGGTGGACGAGCGCCCGGAGGAGGTCACGGAGTTCCGCCGCGCCCTGCCCGGAGCGGAGATCTACGCCAGCTCCAACGACGAGAACGCGCGCAGCCACTGCCGCATCGCGGAACTTGCCATCGAGCGCGCGAAGCGCCTGGTGGAGGCGGGGAAGGATGTGTTCCTGCTGATGGACTCCATCACCCGCCTGGCCCGCGCCTACAACGGCAACATGAACAACCGCGGACGCGGCACCGGCTCCGGCGGCATCACCATCGGCGCGCTGGAGGTTCCCCGCCGCCTGTTCGCCGCGGCGCGGAACACCCGTGGCGGAGGCTCGCTCACCATCCTCGCCACCGCGCTGATCCAGACGAACTCCCGCGCCGATGAGGCGATCTTCATGGAGTTCAAGGGCACCGGCAACATGGAGCTGGTCCTGGACCGGAAGATCGCGGAAAATTACATCTACCCCGCCGTGGACATCTTCAAGTCCGGCACCCGCCGGGAGGAACTGCTGCTGCCGGAGCACATGCTGCACAAGATCCACCTCATCCGCCGCGGCCTCTCCGGCCACCGCCCGGTGGAGGCAATGGAACGCCTGCTCTACTTCCTGAAAAAATTCCCGAACAACCCGCAGATGCTCCTTGAGATCAAGGGTTAAGGAGGGAGGACATTGCGGCAAAGCCGCTATGTCCAACCTCGCTCACGCGAAGATCTCCCGCGCGACCTTGCCCGCCACATCGGTGAGGCGGAAGTCACGTCCCGCGTAACGGTAGGTGAGTTCCTCGTGATCCAGGCCCATCAGCGCGAGAAGGGTCGCATGCAGGTCATTGGTGTGCATGCGGCCGTCGATGGCCTTGATGCCGAGTTCATCCGTGCCGCCGTGGGTGTAGCCTTTCTTCACGCCGGCACCAGCGAGGAACATGGAGTAGCCGGTGATGTTGTGGTCGCGCCCGTCCTGGCCCTGTGCGGACGGCTGGCGGCCGAACTCGGAGCCGAACAGGACCAGCGTGTCCTCCAGCAGCCCCCGCTGGTCCAGATCCTCCAACAGCGCGGCGGTCGGTTTGTCCACATTCGAGGTGCGCTCGATCAACCCCTTGTGGAGATTGTTGTGATGGTCCCATCCCGGTTGGCAGATCTCGACGAAGCGGACTCCCGCCTCGCTGAGACGGCGGGCCATGAGGCACTGGCGGGCGAAGGCCCCGGCGGGGCCGTCCTTGATGCCGTAGGCCTCCTTCACGTGCTCCGGCTCCTTTGAAATATCCAGCAGTTCCGGCACCTTGTCCTGCATGCGGAAGCCCAGCTCATAGGAAGCGATGATGCCATCGACCGGGTCCGGAGCGCCGGGCGTCGCGGCATAGCCACGGTTGAGGGACTGGATGAAATCGAGCTGCTTCCGCTGCCGCGATGCCTCAGCCGATGCCTTCAGGTTGGAAAGGAACCCCTTGTCCGTGATGCGCGTCCCCTGGAAGTGGGCGGGCAGGAACGAGCTGCCGTAGTTCACGGCTCCGCCGAAATTCGGTGATGGATTGATGGTGATGTAGCCGGGCAGGTCCGCATTGTCCGTGCCCAGTCCATACAACAACCATGATCCCATGCTGGGCCGGGTGAGCGCGGCGTTCGCGCTGCCGGTGTGGAGCTGGACCACCGCCTGCGGGTGGGCCGGGGTGTCCGTATGGAGGCCGCGCAGCCAGCACATCTTGTCCGCATGGGAGGCGATGTTCGGCAGCAGGTCGGAGAACCAGGTGCCGGTTTCCCCGTATTGCTTGAAGCCGAACTTCGAGGCGACCAGCTTGCCGCCCCCGGGCGAGGTCTTGCCGTCGCTTTTCTGGAGTTCCGGCTTGTAGTCGATGGTATCGACCCCGGACATCGCGCCTTCCATGAAGATGAAGATGATGCGCTTCGCCTTCGGTTCGAAATGCGGCTTCTTCGGGGCGAGCGGATTCACCGGCGCGGGCGCGGCGCGGAGGGCGTCCTTGCCAAGCAGACCGGCGAGGGCGAGGTAGCCGAACCCGGCACCGGCGGAACGGAGGACGGATCTGCGGGAAAAATGGGAATGAGGGTTCATGGGAAGATTTCTGGAAAAGTTTCAACGGACGAAACGGAACTCCGCGGAGGCGAAGACACTCTGGACAAGGGTCATCCATGCGGCGGTGCGGGCGTCACCGGCCTCCACCACCTCTTCGGTCGCGGTCTGGTCATCCCGCGGGATGTCATCCGGATTGGCGGCCTGGGCATCCGCGACGATGGGACGGTCCGCATCGGATGATTCCGAAATTTCAGCCCGCGCCACCAACGTCTCATGCGGCGCGTTTTCAAACTCTTCCAGCAAGGCCAGCGCGGCGGAAAGCTCACTTTCATGCGGCTCCCGGCCATAGGCGCTGAGGAAGACCGAGCGCACGCGCTCCTCACCGGGCACGTCCCCTGCAGCGAGACCGCCAGCCAGAGCCAGCGCCTGGCCACGGACGAAGGATGAGTTCAACATGAACAGCGCCTGTGACGGAACCGTAGTTTCCTCGCGCCTGCCGGAAACCAGTGTCTGTCCCACCGGATCAAACGCTTCCAGCGCGCGTGGCGTCACGCCACGGAGCAGTGGAAGATAGACGCTGCGATGGAGCGAGGTGTTCGCGTTCCGGTGGACGGTGGCCGCTTCCTGGCCGTTGTCCCGCATCTCGATCATCTTCAGCTTGTCCACGGGAGCACCGGAAGGCGGCTGGCGGTCGAGCTTTCCGGACACGGCCAGGATGGTGTCCCGGATCTCCTCCGCGCTCATGCGGCGCGGTGCGTGCCGCCAGAGCAGGCGGTTCGCCGGATCGACCTCCAGCAGCCGGGCCGGTGCATCACCACCCAGACGGTAGGTGCGGCTCAGAACCAGCTCGCGGATGGTTTTCTTCACCGACCATCCACCGGCGACGAAGCGGTTGGCCAGATGATCCAGCAGCTCCGGATGGGATGGCGCGTCACCCGTCACACCGAAGTTGTCCACGGTGATGACCAGTCCCTCGCCAAAGAGGTGCTTCCAGATCCGGTTCACCGCCACGCGCGGCGTGAGCGGATTGCCAGGATGGGTGAGCCACTCCGCGAGCTGCAGGCGGCCGCTCTGCGCGGGGTCGATCTCCGGTGCGCCGGGCACCGCGAAGATTCCCGGAAAACCACGGGGCACCTCCGGCCCCAGGCGCTCCGCCTCACCGCGGATCCGCACCTGGGTGTCCGCGATCTGTTCCGCCTCACGGACTCCATGGACCGCGAGCCCGCGCGCCGCGGGATCGGTGAGGTCCATCAGCTCCGCCTGGGCTTTCTCATACCGCAGGCGGTAGGCGCGCTGGACGGGCTGGCCGTTGGCGTTTCGCTTCAGGCCCTCCGGCGTGCCGCGGATCTCATCCCACTCTTTCTTCGCCTCATCCGCCTTCTTCCGGAGTTCCGCCGCTTTCACGGGGTCCGGTGGAGGAAGATCATCGGAGGTAAGGCGGACCAGCTTCTCCGCATCATAGTAGTCCAGGCCGCCGCCGCCCATCTTGTTGCGGACGCCCGCGCCGTCCTCCGTGCTGGTGAAGATGCCCGCGAGCGAATAGTATTCCGTGGTCGGGACCGGATCGGTCTTGTGGTCATGGCAGCGGGCGCAACTGACCGTGAGGCCGAGGACGGAACGGGTGACGGTGTCGATCTGTTCATCGACGTTGTCCATCTGGAAGCGGATCTTGAAGCGCTGGTTCACATCCTTCACGCCCAGCGCAAGGAAACCGGTGGCGGTCAGCAGGCGGTCGCGCTCCTTTCCATCCTCTCCGGGAAGAAGATCCCCCGCGATCTGCTCACGGAGGAAGAGGTCGAACGGCACATCCCTGGAGACGGAGTCGATGACATAGTCGCGGTACTTCCACGCGTGGGGATAGGGAATGTTCCGTGACGGTCCGGTGGACTCACCGTAGCGGGCAACATCCAGCCAGTGCCGCCCCCAGCGTTCGCCGAACGCGTCCGAGGAAAGAAGACGGTCCACCACCTTCTCATACGCATCCGGCCCGGCATCACCCATGAAGGCGCGAAGCTCCTCCGGAGATGGTGGCAGGCCGGTGAGATCATAGCTCACGCGGCGCAGGAGCGTGGCGCGGTCCGCATCCCCCACGGGAGCCAGACCCTTGCCTTCCAGCTTGGCCAGGATGAAATGATCCACCTCCCCCGCGGGCCACGCGGCGTCCTTCACCACCGGGACGGGCGGCGTGGCGAGCGGCTGCCAGGACCAGTGGGATTTACGGAGATTCTCGTACTTCGTGCGATCCTTGCCGATGTAGGACGGAATCTCCTCCTCCGGCCACACCGCCCCGTCATCGATCCATTTCTCCAGATCCGCGATCTCAGCCTCACTGAGGGCATCACTGTCCTTCGGCATGCGCCGCCGTTCCTCCGCGTGCCGGATACGCCGGATGAGGGAGCTTTCCCCGGCATTCCCGCGGACCACGGCGGCACCGCCATCCCCTCCCTGGAGGAGGCCGTTGAGATCATCCACACGCAGGCCACCGGCCGCCTTGGTATCGGCGGCATGGCAACTGTAGCAATTCTCCGACAGGATCGGGCGGATGCGTTTTTCGAAGAATTCGAGCTTCGCGGGATCAGGGGAGGCATGGACGGCGGCGGCAGGGAGCACCGCTGCCAGCGGGATGAGCAGGCACTTCATGGGATGGGTTGCTTTCCGTGAGGGAACTCAGTTGGCGGCGGTCTCACCGGAGCCTGTCTCCACACCGACCGGCTGGAGCAGCAACGTGCGGTCCGGGATGCTCTTCATGTTCATGCGGCGGGTGACCGGATCCTGATAGACGCACAGCAGCCAGCGGCGGTCCTTGCGCACCGCGCAGCGCGTCTCCGTCAGGCGGTTCCAGCGCCCCTCGTCCTGGAACTCGAAGCGGACGCCCTGCACCGCCCCGGCCTCCCCTTTCAGCTCGAGATCCGTCATGCCGCCGGAGGCCGCCTCGACATAGCTGCGGCCGATCGCGCCACGGATGGCCTTGCGGGAGAAGTTGACGACCCGGTAGGTGCCGAGGGGAAAGCGGTGGCCATGGTCCACCAGCACCGCCTGGTAGGGTTCCGCCGCGCCGGATGGATTCGGCACCAGGATCACCAGCGCCTTCTCCACGTTCGCCGGGATCCGGACCTTTGCGGCTGCGGCGGGTGGAGCCTTCGGGTCGCCCGCCGGCGTGCGGTGGAACACGGCGAGATCACCCTCGACGGGAATCGTCACCGGGTCCGTCATGTTTGCCGTCGAAAGACGGACGGGTTCCGAGCCGGACGTCTTCGCCAGGTGGATCGTTTCCTGCCCGGCGACATACTTGAGGCAGTAGAATGAAACAGCGACGTTCCGGGATTCCGCATGGAGCGGCAGGGCGAGGGTGAGGAGCAGGAGCAGTTGTTTCATGAGATTCAGATTTCGGATGGAGTGAGCCAGCGGAAGGAGACGATGCTGATCCGGCGGCCGAATTTCTTGTTCACCTCCGTGGAGGCCTTGAGGGTGGGATCGTCCTTCGGATCGACATGATCCGGGTAGCGCTGGACCGTCGCCTCGCACCAGGCGCGGACCACGCGGCCTTCACGGTCCACGGCTTCACCGCAGGTCCGGATCACGAAGGTGTCGCCCCGCACGGTGAGCTGGGGCAGGAGCGGGGTGAGGATATCCGCCTGGGTGATGAGGCCGGGCGCGCCATCCGCGGTATTGCCGGATCCGGCGCCCTGGTTCGCCCCCGTCGCCACCCGGAAATCAAAGCTGCGGTCGAGGATGCCTTCGTTGATGCCGGATTCATCAATGGCGGCCTGGACCGCCCCCGCGGAGGAAAGCTTCTCATCCCCACCGGGCTGGCGGTTGACGAACTCCGCGAGCGAAAGAAACGGCCCGCGCTTCTTCACCTGCTCCACCAGAGCCCCGGCAAGAGACTCGATCTCCTCCGCGGAGAGGCGGCGGTGGCCGCTCCATTTCTCCCGGTCGGATGCGGCTCCCCCCGAAGAACCGTTGTTGCCGCCGACGGATGGCACGTTGCGGGACACCGGCACGCCGTCACCGCCCGCGATGTCACCGCCCGAAAGGGGCACCGGGGCATTGAAGTTCGAGGCTAGCAACGCCTGCCATGCCGCGATGCTGGTGGAGTTCACGTTGAAAGCCCCCTTCACGAGCAGGTTCGCGGCGATGTGGTCGTGGGCTTCCTTGTCGGCCAGGAGGCGGTCGGTGATGGCGGACGGGGTTTCACGCCCTGTGTAGGGTTCGAAGCGGAGGTTCGGCAGAGGCTCCCTGCCGGCCAAGAACTCCGTGAGCAGCGACTCCCTCCGCAGCGCGGGGCTGCCATGGCGTGCGGGGTGATCCACGGCGCCCGAAAGGAAGTGGGAATCCAGCAGGGCGTTGTTGGCGAAATAGGAATGGTCGAGATAAGTCCTGCTTCCAGCCACCTCCGTGACCTGGTCAGCCGGGATCAGGGCCGGTGCGAAGGAGTTCCCGAAAGGATGGGCCACCAGGGGAAGCTGCCCGCCCACATTGAGCGGCGCGTGGGTGAACTGCCCCAGCGAGAGCGCGGGTTCCAGCGGGAGCGAGGAAAAGGAGGCGAACTCCGAACCGCTCTGGGAATAGACTCCGGAGCCGCCGTACCCGCGGTTGCCGTCGTTGCTCAGCTCGATGGTCGGGCTGTCCGGCGGCCAGTCCGTCATCGGCTCCCATTTGAACTCATACTGGTGGTGGGAGAAGTCCTCCGCCTGGTCCAGACCGCCAACGGCGTAGAGATTTCCCGGATTGTTGTTGATCCAGGACCGGGATGGGAATTTCGAATCCCGCTCGGTCTTCTGCTGGAAGGAAGCGATGAGGAACGGCTCCTTCCAGCGGATGGCGTCATCCGCCCCCGCTTCATCCGGGTCCACGCTGGTGTTTCCGGGGGATGTCTTCGGGATCGATGGATCGACCACGATGGTGGGAAGATCATTCCGGCCGAATTCCGGCAGGTATTCCTTTTCCTTGTCAGCGTAGTCCAGCTCGATGCCTCCGATGAAGCGGCGCTGGGTCCTGGTCCCGATGCCGACGTAGTATTTGAGGAAGCCGGTCACCTCGCGCTTCCCGGTTTCCGTGAGTTCATCCGCGCCCGCGCGCTCCGGCTTCACCTCCACCTGGATCTTGTCGCCTCCCTTGACCGCAACGGTGCGGATGGTCTTCCCATAGTCCTTGCCGGTGCTGGCTCCCGTGGGGCTGACGAAAAGATTCTGGGTGGTGACGCCGCCGATGTCCTTGCTGCTGCTGGCACCGGCCGGAGGATGGAAACCAGGCCTCATGGTGAGTCCCTGGAGATTGTAGCGATGGCTGCCATGGAGGGTCCACTCATGGCCGGTGAAGACGACATGCTCACCCGGCTGCAGGACACGGCTGGACTGGCCTTTCTCCGGCAGCAGTTTCAGGAGATAGAAACGGTTCTGCCGGTTCTTGAAATCATTCTGCGTGTGGGCGTCCGTCAGCCGGGTGTAGTTCTCCGCCAGCCGGGTGCCGTTCTTGTAGAGCCGGAAAGCCATCGGCACGCGGTAGAGTTCGATGGTGGCCCCGCTGAACTGCAGCGGGACGTTGTAAGGATTCCAGAGCGTGATGACCGGATCGATCACCAGCCAGGTGATGTAGTTGTCCCGCTGGCTGGCGGGGGTGGATCTCGCCCCGCCGTTCGCCCACATGGTGTCGAGCGTCTTCTGGTTGACCCCGAATGCCAGGCTGAAGACGAACTGCGCCTTTGCGATGACCGGTGCGATCTGCTGCCCGTTGAACGCCGGCTGGCGGAGCAGTTGCTCCGAGGAAGTGATGGCCGCCGGATCCGGCCTGTCCACGACGGAAGCGGTGGTCACCGCGTGCGACGGCGTCCCTCCTCCGGAAAGATCCCGGTAGGAACGATAGTGGGAATGCAGCAATGCCCAGGAAGGATCCGGGGAAGGAAACGGATTCGCCCCTTCGAACCGGACCGGAGGCGGCAGCAGGGGGGTGTCATTTCCGGAGTAGAGGAAACGGTCCGCGTGGCTGGCGGGCAGAGCGTCGTCCTTGAAAAGCTGCGACAGGTCCTTCTTCCATCCACCGTCCACGGAATCCGTGAGCAGTCCGAAGGATCCCGCCGTCGCATCATGGAAGGAAGCGTCCTCCTTCTTCAGCCCGATCAGCCGTGACTGGCCCAGGGAAATGAGACGCCGCCTTTCATCCCTGCGCGTGGAGAGCGGCTTCCAGTCGAACGCCTTCACCGCTTCATAGCCAGGTTCATGGGCGGCGGACATGCGGTCCATGCCGCGGGCGAAGTCCTTCCCCTCCCCCTCGTCCGCTGGCAGTGAGATATCGATCTTCTGCGACTGGTCGAAGACCGCCCATGCAAAGCCGTCGTTCCGACCGCCCCTGCGCGATGAACCGGCAACCTCGACGACTCCCGCTTCCACCGCGTCCTTCCCGGATGCGCCCGGAGGGGCCAGCCGGATCGTGCGCCCCCCGGCGGGTGCCTTCACGAAATCAAGGTCACGCGCAGCGTCACGCTCCGATGAGGAGACGAGCCAGCCTTTGAAGCGGCTCTTTTTCTCCCGCTCCCAATCCGGCGCGTTCCCTGAACCGTCCCACTTCCATCCCTCCCATACCCCGGTGAGGTGGGGGCGGACATCCTGCCCCTCTCCACCGGATGGAGCGGTCACCCGCTGGTCCTGGCCTGCCAGAACCTGGAGTTCGCCGATGGCCATCTGCAGCGCCAGCCGTGCGTTCGCCCTGGCCCGCTGGACCTCACGGTCGTTCCCCGCGGTGCGGACCGTCACCGCCGAAAGGGTGGTCATCGCCAGCGCCAGCAACATCAGCAGCGAGAGCATCAGGATCGTCGCAACGAGGGAGAATCCCCGCCCGCCACGTTTCTTCCGCGGTTTCATTCCGTACACGGTGGATGGCATCTTTTCTTTCCGTATGGTTCTCAGTTGACCGTCTCGATGCGGTAGAACTCGGCTGGATTCCCGGCATCGATGGTGATGGTGGCGGTCCCGTTGCCCTCCCCATCCGTGGCCGAGGTTCCGAGGTCGGTGCCGAAGGAGATGAGATCGGTGGACCCCCTCACCGCGTAGGTCGTGGACGGCGCTCCCCGGAAGTGGATGATGAAAGATCCGCCCTCGATGCGATGGGACACGATCTCCAGCGGGACCGTCCCGCCGGTGACGGTGATGGTGTAGGTTGTGGTCACCGGCCCGTTCGGACCATCGAGCGTGATGGTGTAGGTCGTGGTGACGCCCGGGGTGAGGGAAACCACGGCGTTTCCATCCGTGGTGGCCACCACACCGACGCCGTTGTCGATGGTGACGGAGGTGATGTCCTTGCCCACCCTCAAGGCCAACTGGGCGCTCTCCCCGGCATTGATGGCCGTGCTGGAAATGGATGAATGGAGGAGACCGGTGGTGCGGTTCCACCAAGCATTCCGGTGCGCCAGGATTTCGCTCTCATCCAGGATCCGGTCATAGATGATGAGATCGTCGATCTTCCCCCGCCAGAAGCTGCCGTCGAGACCCTTTGCCGAGCCGATGACCCAGGCACCCTGCGAAGGTTCGAAGAACTTCTCCGGTTTGCCGGTTCCGGCAGGCTGGCCGTCGATGTACCAGCTCACGAGGTTCACATCGAGATCCACCACGCCCACGAGATGGCTCCATGCACGAGCGGGAACCTTTCCAGTGGAGGAAATCGTCGTCCCGCCACCAACATTGGAGCGGACGGTGCCGGTATCATCCACCGAAAGGATCTGGCGGCCGGTGTAGGGAGGCGTGTCCTGCTGGGAGACGAGCACCCGGTTGGCGGTGCCGTTGCCAGGGTTCGTCTCGATGATCGCCTCGACGGTGAACCCGACGAGAGCCTCATCATTTGGATCGATGATCCGGTCCGTGAGGATCGCGCCGGCGGCGCTGAACGTGCCTGCGCCATCAAGGAACCCTCTGGCTCCCAGATTCACCGCGATGTGGTTGCGGAGAACACCATCGTGGGGGGCGCCCCTTCCGGCGGAGTCCACGACCAGGCCGGAGGAAACACTTTCATTGAAGCGATACCAGGCCACGGGATTCGCGGCGCGGATCACCGCGGAGTGGGCGGTGTCCGGCGCGGGTGGAGCGGCTTCGAGTTCGTCCGAGCCGATCACGTTGGTGAACCGGAGTTTGAGATCGGTCGCCTCCGCCGCCGGGATGTCGCGGAAGCCGCGCAGGTCGGTGAACTCCAGCAGCCCCTCGGCTCCATAGGTGAGCCGCCCTTCGACCGCCGTCGGAAAGTCCCCCGCGGTCGCCGCCCAGTGCAGCCGGACCTTGTCAGGCTCCACCCCATCCGGGGACGGCAGCGATGTCGCTTCGAAGCCGAGGATCACGGGTGCCGTGAGCTGGTTGTAGGTGAGATCGAAAGAAGCGGTGTAGGTGACCCCTCCCGTCCCCGTCGCGGTGAGCGTGTAGGTGGCGGATGCGGTGGGCAGGACGGCCAGGACGTTCGCGTTGCGGTCCGCATCGATGGGGACGGTGCCGATGCCGTTGTCGATGGTGACGGAAGTCACGTCCGCACCGACCAGGGCCAGCAGGTCCAGCGGCGTGCCCGTGACTACGGTGGAAGCCGTACCTTTGAAGAAGAGGATGCCTTTCGTGAGCTGGTACCACGCCTGGTGGTGGGAGGAGATGCGGGAGTCCGCGGGATCGCCATCCCGGTCCGGATCATCCAGCAGATCACGGAAGACCGCCACCTCATCGATGGCTCCCTTGAAAAGATTGCCGGTCAGGTTTTTCGCGGAGCCGATGACCCATCCACCCTCCGTGCCTTCCAGCGTGATGCCGCCGGACGGGGTGATGGTGTCCGCCAGCTTTCCGTTCAGATACCAGCGGAACTGCCCGCGGTCCGGATCAACGACGAACACCACATGGTTCCAGGAGTCCGGCACCAGCTTCGCGGCGGAGTCATGCCCGGTTCCGCCCAGCACGGAGAAAAGCGTGCCGTCCGGCCTCACCGAAATGATCTGGCGCCCGGTCCCGTTGATGTCCTGCTGCGAGATGATCACGTTGTCGATCGTCGCGGCGGAGTAATGCTTCACGATGAGTTCGACAGAGAATCCCTTCGGCACCTCCGCGTCCACCAGCCCGGGGTTGAGGATCTGGCGGTTCAGCACCGTGGTGCTTCCCGCGAACACACCCGATCCGTCGATGATCCCGGTCCCGCCCGCGATGGTTTCACCCCGCACGGTTCCGTTGTTGGGGATGGCGTTCTCCGCGGAGTCCACCAGGTGCCTCGAACCGGCGGCCTCGTTGAACCGGTACCACGCCAGCGGATTCGATCCACGGACGACAGCGGAGTGGGCGGTCTCCGCCTGCGGGGCCGCAGCCGCCTGGACGGTTCCGGTGGCATTGGTGGCGGTGAGGATGAAACCCGGAGCGGTCGTCTCCAGGTCAACGAATCCCACCAGCGACCCTTCCGGGATGGTGTGCAGCAGGACCCCGCCCGGGGTCTCCCCCTCACGGATCTCCGCCGTCGTCGGATTCGGCAGCCCGCCTTCGGAAATGTTCCAGTGGAACCTCAGCTTTCCGGCGGATGGCAGGCGGGTGATGGTGAATCCTTTGATCTCCGGTTCCGAAAGGACGGCGGGCGTCACATCGCTGGCATTCCAGAACACCGCGCGGTGGACCACCCCGGCGAAGCTGGTGACCTGCGCCGCGTTCGTATTGAAACGCGGATCGATGGCGTTGGTGGTGTCCCGCGCCAACCCTCCCGCGTTGCCCGTGTTCAGTGTTTTGACACTGAGGGTATCGTTGCCGGACCAGTTGCCCGGAAGGCCCGTGATCACGAACGGATCGAAGATGTCATCAACCTGCCCATCCTGTTTCACCCGGAGTTCGAGGGTTCCGGCATGGTTCCATGAGGCGGAGAAAGAGTAGCTGACCCCGGCCTCCAGCACGCCGATCGCGCTCTGCAGGGCGATGCTGGGGAGCGTGGCGTCATTCAGGCTTTCAGGATGGGTGGTCGCTTGGGCACCCTGCTTGCTCAGCAACGTCGGCACACCGCCGATCAGGTAAAGGCCGGAGCCGCTGGAGTTTCCCCCGATTTCGATCAGGGTCTTCGTTCCCGTGAGATCGGAGGCAGCCGGGGTGAAGCTGACATTGAAAGTGAAGCCGGAGGAATGGGGATGCTCTCCCGCATTGTCGATCACCGGCACACCGGATGGATTGTCGGGCGGCTGGACATTTCCATCGCTGACGATGTCCTTCTGCTGGCTGTCATAAAGAGCGGTCCCCGCCTCCAGGCCCACAAGGATCTCGGCGGATGCCGGGACGGACCAGCCCATGGCAAATGTGGCGGCCAGATAGACAAATCGATGCTTCTTCATGCAAATAGATAAATTGGTAGGGTATAAAGGCGCGTTGAGCCGGATGCGGCTTGCTTCATTCCAACGGGCTGGCCACGTCGCCTTACCCCATCACTTCCCGGGAAATCCCTTCTCGGGTCTTTCCACCTGCCGGTCCGACCAGACCGTGGACCGCCATCGGCCGGTCCCCTGCTTCCTCAAGCTCGGTGACCGGGAAGGAGTTCTCGTCCTCGGGGACGTGCAAAACCTTCCGGCGGGAAAACCATACCAGAATACTACCTTTAGTCAAGTATCCGATTAAAGAATCTACATCGCGCTGTTGACTGCGAACGCAACCACCACCGCAAGGCGGCCGGTCCGGCCTCATTCCGTGCGATTCAACTGTCTCACAAGCCCGGTGATCCGGCGGGAATCACCGGCTGGCCACAATCATCCACCCGAGGATCATGATGAGGAGGAGGAAGCCTCCAACCATCAGGAAAAGGGTGACGCCGGTTTTCTCGGGATGCTTCGCAGGCTGGTTTGGACGGTTTTCGTTCATATCCACGATTCCGCAGATGCCAGACCAAAGATGCAGGAGCCTTTTTTTGAAGGACTTGCACCATTCGTCCCGCGCCCCGGGTTCCCTGCATGGGAAGATTCCGCAATCCGACCGGAGCAGATCGCCCGACCAAGCGGCGGACACCCACTCCCACATCATGCACCACCCCACGGGATCGCGTGGGTTATCCCCGCCCTATCATCTGTTAGAGTTTCCCCGGACTGCCCGTGGATGACCACAACCGGGCGGCAGGATTTCGTGTAAGTGTGTGTGTCAGGGACGGATCTGCTCATGGCAGGTCCGTCCCTCCCGCGCGGAGGCCTGCCCGCCCAGCGGAGGACGGAGATATTTCCTGCTGGATCATCCGTCCGGCTTCCGTATTCCGATCCTATGCCAAAATCCATTCCGTGGGGGCTTGCCGTCCTCCTTTCCGCCTCGTTCGCTTCCGCCGAGATCACCCTCGCCCCGTTGTTCCAGGATGGCGCGGTGCTCCAACGTGAAAAGCCGGCCCCGGTCTGGGGCAAGGCAGCTCCGGGAAAGGAAATCACCGTCACCTTCGCCGGGCAGACCAAAAGCACCACGGCGGACGCCAGCGGCAGGTGGCAGGTTGCGCTCGATCCCCTGGCAACCAGCGCGGAAGGGCGGCCGCTCGGTGTGACCGAGGCAGGCCTGCCGCCGAAGGAGGTGAAAAACATCCTCGTCGGTGAAGTATGGCTCGGCAGCGGCCAGTCCAACATGGAGTGGACCGTCAACAACACCACCCCGGAAAACAAGGCGGAGGCGGCGAAGGCCCCCGTCCCCCTGCTCCGCCTGTTCCAGGTTCCGAAGAAGGTCAGCAACAAGCGCCAGGAAACCGTGGATGCGAAGTGGACGGAGGCGACGCCCCAGACCGCGACCCATTTCTCGGCGGTCGGTTATTTCTTCGGCAAGTTCCTGACGGAGGAACTCAAGGTTCCGGTCGGCATCATCCACAGTTCATGGGGCGGTTCCCGGATCGAGCCATGGTGGGCGGATGAAGGCCTCAAAGAGGTGCCGGATCTCGCCGGTCTTTACGAACAGCGGATCAAAAAGCAGCCCGGCTTCCCGGAATATGACAACGCTTTCAAAAAATACGTCGGTGATGTGCGCACCTGGAGTGATGAGGCGCAGAAAGCCATCGACGGCGGATTTCCCGTCCCCGACATGCCCGTGGGACCGGAACTGCTGAAGGCGGGATCCGGCGCGGAGACCGGCACCTACCAGGCGATGATCCATCCCCTGGTCCCCTATGCGCTCCGCGGCTTCCTCTGGTACCAGGGCGAGTCGAACTCCGGCGAAGGCATGGCCTACACGCTGAAGCAGGAAGCCCTGCTCGCCGGATGGCGGAAGCAGTTCCGCGCGCCGGACGCGCCGTTCCTTTATGTGCAGCTCGCCCCTTTCTTCTACAACGAGGGCGCGGACAAGGTCATCCCGCAGTTCTGGTGGGCGCAGCAGGCATTCCTCAAAGTCCCCCACTCCGGCATGGCCGTGACCAACGACATCGGCAATCCGAAGGACATCCACCCGCAGGAGAAGATGGAGGTCGCCCGCCGCCTGTTCCTGTGGGCGATGGCGGACACCTATGGCAAGAAGGACCTCGTCCACTCCGGGCCGTTGTTCAAAGGCTACAAGGTGACGGAAAAGGGCATCGAGATTTCCTTCGACCACACCGGCGGCGGTCTGGCCACCCGTGATGGGAAAGCACCCACGCTTTTCGAGATCGCCGGAGCCGACGCCCAGTTCCAGCCCGCGGAGGCGACCATCTCCGCCGATGGCAAGACCCTGCTCGTCAGCAATCCCGCCGTCGCCAAGCCGGACCGCGTCCGCTTCGCCTGGTCCCAGGTCGCCTCACCGAACCTGATGAACAAGGAAGGCCTGCCCGCAGGCGCCTTTTACACCCACTACCCCGTTGACCCGTCCCTCGGCATCAATCTGCTGAAGGGCAAGCCGCACAAATCCAGCCACCCGAACACCTATGGCTGGGACCTGGGCCTCACGGACGGCAACTGGGGCACCCATGCCCCCACCGCCTATGCCACGGACGCTTCCGCCACCTTCCCGAAAACCGTCACGGTGGATCTCGGCTCGGTGCAGGACATCCAGGCGGTGATCTATGGCACTCCATCCATCGGCGCCACCAAGACCGTCGCCGTCTCTGTCAGTGAGGACGGCGCGAACTTCACCGAGGTGGGTCGCAATGATTTCCCGCCGAAGAAGGCGGCGAAAGCGGAAGCCCGCTTCGCACCGAAGAAAGCCCGCTACATCCGCGCAACCTTCATCGCCAACCACGCGGCACAGGATGACTTCGGGAACACCTTCGCGTTCCTTTCCGAGATCGAAGCCTACGGCCCGCAGAAGTAAGGCGGAGAAATCAGCCAGCGGTGGCGGCCTCTTTCCCGCAGCGGACCTCGTGAGAGGTTCGGCGGGGTGGATTCGCCACCGGCAAACCGCTTCCTGGTCCTGCATGGACATCCCCCCAGCCGGAAGTCTCACCGGTTCCGCCCCCACGCCCCTCTCCGGACAACCGGTCCGGAAAAATCCCCCCCATCGCCATTTCACGTTGAACGGACCGGCGGGAGATCCCACCCTTTCCCCGGCAAGCATGACCGGGCAGGAAAACATCGCCGCGCGGACGGTCGTGAAAAGCATGGCAGTGAACGCCGTGCTCGCGCTGGTGAAAATCGTCACCGGGGTGGTGGGGAATTCCTACGCCCTCATCGCGGATGGCATCGAGTCCCTCAACGACCTCTTTTCCTCCCTCGTCGTCTGGTGCTCGCTGAAGGTGGCGCACCGCCCGCCCAGCGAGAAATACCCCTACGGCCTCGGAAAAGCGGAGCAGCTCGGCGCGTTGTTTTCCGCCGTCTCCCTGCTGGCCGCCGGTGGCGTCATCATCTGGCAAAGCGTGGGGAACATCATCCACCGGCATGAGCCGCCCGCCTGGTTCACACTGCCCGTCCTGGTCGTCGTCATCATCACGAAGGAACTTCTGTCCCGCCATGCCCTGAAAAAGAGCGAGGAAACCGAAAGCACCGCGCTGAAGGGGGACGCCTGGCACCACCGCGCGGACGCCATCACCTCCGCCGCCGCGTTCGTCGGCATCCTCGTCGCGCTCATCGGTGGTCCCGGCTTCGAGAAAGCGGACGACATCGGCGCACTCGTCGGCTGCACCGTCATCGTCTTCAACGGCATCCTTCTCCTGCGCACCGCCCTCCATGAAAACCTCGACGGAGCGCCCTCCGTGCAACTCCTGGAGCAGGTGCGGTCCGCCGCCGCCGCCGTCCCCGAGGTCATGGGCATCGAGAAGCTGCGCATGAAAAAAATGGGCCTCGGCTACTTCATGGACATCCACATCGAGGTGGACCCCGACATGACCGTGGTGAGAAGCCACCAGATCGCCCATGAAGTGAAGGACTCCATCTGCCGCGACTTCCCTCAGGTGACGGACGTCGTCACCCACATCGAGCCATACGGAGACGGGGATTGACCCGCCTCCGGCGGCCACTTGCTCAGGAAGCGGCCTTTTCCAGGGCGCGCCCGATGATGGTGCTGCCGCTGAGATGGCGGACTCCGTGTTCCTGCCGCATCCTCCGCAGACGGAGCAGCGGTTTCCCCAGTGCCCCGCCATCGGCGAGGTAGGACCACCAGCCCAGACGGAGCGCCCGCTGCCGTGCCAGCGTGGCATAGCCCGGCGGGGGCAACTGGAGAGGGCCCGTGATCTCCCTCCGCCGCAGCAACATGGAGAGGTTGCCATCCTGGCGGCTGGAGATGACGTCGAAATAACCGCTCGCGCATGCCGCCAGCGTTTCCCGTTCGAAGTAATGGAGGTGCGCCTTGAAATAACGGTTCGCAGGGGAAATGGTGGGCGACAGTCCCCATGGCACCTCGATGAACAGGACGCCGCCCGGTGCCAGCAGTCCGTGCAGGCGCGCGAACACCCCGCGCGGGGACGGCAGGTGCTCCATGACGTGGAACAGGGTGATGACGTCATGGACTCCTCCCACATCCGCCAGTTCCTGTGTCAGCATCTCCACTCCATACTCCTCCCGCGCGTAGCTGGAGTAGCCCAGGTTCGGCTCCGCGCCGCGGCTCAGGAACCCACTGTGGCGGCAGATGAAGACGAACTCCCCGCTCCCCGCGCCGATGTCCAGCAGACGGCCTCCGGTGATTCCGCTGGACCGCAGGAAGCCGCACCTGCGGAGCGCCTGCCGCACGGAGCGGTGGACGTGCTTCGGCTTCGGGCTCCATGTGCCCTTGTAGTCCATGCGGTATTCGGACGCATAGTAGCCGCTTCAGTTCATCAGTGGTGGGCATGTGCGCCTGCTGGATGAGTCCGCAGTCCCCGCAGAGGTGGACCGGCAGCGGCAGGCGGGATTTGCAGTCGGTGCGGGAGATAATGGTGGAACGGGTGCCTTGGCACAGGGAGCAGTTCATGGAAAAAATGGAGTGAGGTTGGTTCGTTTCTTTTTGAGGGACCCGCCGCTTTCCGCATGCGGGCGCGCGCGCACGGACAGCCGTGCGCGGACAGCCGTGCGCGGTGGGTCCGGGAAAGCACGCGCGTGGTGGTGCTCAGCCGCGGACCGGGTGGGGTCGGGAGCGGCCCGGGGAAACCTCCGGGCCGGTGAGGATGGCGGCCGTCCATCGCGTATGAGCGAGTGGTGGCCGGGAGCGCGCCGGAATCAGATCAACGGCGGCAGTTCCACCTCAGGAAAGGGTGAGTCCGGCCTGGTGGCTACCAGTGACGGACATGGAACGGGTGAGCGGCCATCAACGCGGAAGGCATCCGCGTGCTGGTCCGTACACGTCTCGGAGGAGAAATCGAAAACGGTGTGATAGTGGTAGTCCGCTGGCAGCGGACGGGGTGTCATGGTGTCTCCGCCGGATGATTCACCGCCCGGGCCGGATGCCGTGACGGAGTCATCCACGCAGTGCGGCGGCTGCAGCTCATGGCCCGCCGCATGGGCATGCGCGTGGCCGGTGGTTTCCGCCCCCGGTTCCCACGAAACGAAGATACCCGTGAGAACGAGCAGGCTGTAGAACCATTTGCGGCAGGAGGACATGCTGGGTGCTGGAGGGGACCGGGAGGATCACGGCGCGGCCTCCCGTCTCCGGAAAGCCGCACCGGTGGGAGGTCAGTCGAGGATTTTCACGGCGATGGGCTTGAGCTTGCCGCCGGTGTTCTCGACCTTCACTTCCACGCTCTGTCCTTCCTTCAAAGCGTCGAACCCGACTTTTTTGTCTCCCTTGGTGAGGGAAGTTTCCGGTTTCAGATAGAGTTCGATGAGTTTCCCGTCATCGGCCTTCACGTAGATTTCCGTCTCCGCAGGGACCACCTTGTGGACCTTCCCCTTGTAAGTGCCGGTGTCGATCACATCCGCTTCTTCGGTATCAGGGCCCTTCTTCTTGTCCTCCGCATGGAGCGGGCTGGCGAAGGCGAGCGCGATGAAGGCGAGGCCGCAGCATTTGATCATGTGTTTCATATTTTTGTCAGGTTTGGTTTCGTTCTTCTTTTTTGTGGTTTCCAGGAAAGGCGGATGCCCGTGAAAAAGGGCACGGTCCTCCCCGGGAAAGGGTCATGGGGGATCACACGGAGGTCCGGCAGCGCGGTGGGGAGGAGGGATCGCGGAGACACCGCATCCTGCTGGGACGCTCCCCCCCTCTGTTGGCTCCGGTGGACGGGGGCCGTCCTGCCGGAAGGCCGCACCGGGGGGAGATGATACTGCCGGTCAGGCAGTCCTGCGCGTCCGCGCGCTGTTTCGTGGGATCAGGAAAGGTAGCCCTGCGGAGGGCGGATGAGCAGGTCCGCCGGACGGCGCGGCCCGTTCCTGTCATCCCCCGCCAGCAGGATGCTGCCTGCAGGCGCTGGTTCCGGCATGTCCGCCGCCGCCACGCTGGCGATCACCGCAGGTGCATCCACCTGCACCGCGATCCGGTGGCTGTGTTCATGCGGTTTTCCGCCATTTTGTTTGTCCGGGGACGGGGAATGCCTCCCGGCATCCAGAAAGTCCCTGTAGTCATGGTGGGTATGGCTCACCCCCGCTTCATGGACATGGGAGTGTGTCAGCACCATCACCAGCGGGGCCTTTCCCGCTCCGAATCCCACCACCAGCGCCACCACCACCCACAGCACCCTGAGGACGCTGCTGGCGGAACCGCGGAGCGGAGATGGATTCATCGGAAGCAAGTGAAATCCGGATGACGACGGATTCAAGGAAGAATCGCTCCACCCGATGGAAGTTTGTCCTCTTGAAATCGGCAGGTGATTCCCACCTCCCCGATCCCTTGTCACAAAAGTGGTAAATTTCCGGTTGCCCTCCGCACCGGATGGCCCTATGCCTTTGGCCGTCGGCAGTCCGCGTCAGCGGAACGCTTGGCGACACCCTCAATGCCTCGGTAGCTCAGTTGGTAGAGCAGAAGACTCTTAATCTTTTGGTCCTTGGTTCGAATCCAAGCCGGGGTACTTCCAATCATTCGGAAATAAGGAGGACGGGTCGCATCCGGAGAACCGCGGAATCGCCGTGTCCACCGTGGCCCGCCACATCAAGCCGGTCTGCCGGAAGCCCGGCATCCCCACCCGGGCGGAGACCGGTTGGCATGTCAACCGCCCCGGGCTCCGGGATGGGGCTGGGTGAGGTGGTTTCCTCAGCCCGCCGATTTTTTTCCGTGGTTGTAGCTGTTGATGAGGCAGCGGTAGCTGGGGAGATGGTTGGAGAAGAGGGTGCCCAGACCCTCGATGTCGTTCCGCCAGTCCCGGTGGAGTTCACAGGCGGTTCCGAACCATGTCATGAGCTGCGCGCCGGCGGAACTCATGCGGTCCCAGGCAGCGTCCCGGGTGGTTTTGTTGAAAGTTCCGGAGGCATCCGTGACGACGAAGACCTCATAGCCTTCCTCCAGAGCGGAAAGAGCGGGGAATGCGACGCAGACCTCCGTGACGATGCCCGCGATGATGAGCTGTTTTTTTCCCGTGGCCTTCACCGCGTTCACGAAGTCCCCGTTGTCCCAGGCGTTGATATTGCCTGGGCGGGCGATGTAGGGGGCATCAGGGAAGAGTTCCTTCAGTTCCGGTACCAGCGGACCGTTCGGTCCGTCCTCGAAGCTGGTGGTGAGGATGGTGGGGAGCTTGAAATACTTCGCCAGATCCGCGAGTGCGAGGACGCTGTTCTTGAAGTCGTCCGGGGAGAAGTCCTGGACGACGTTGGTCAGGCCGGTCTGGTGGTCCACCAGGAGGACGGCGGCGTCGTTTTTATCAAGGCGGCGGTAAGTGAATGGTTTCATGATGTTGTGTGGTTGGGATACAGCCAACACCATGCGCCCTTCGCCGGGCGGGGGATAATGCCAATGCGTCAGTCTCAGACTTCCGAAAAGGCATGCTGGCGCATTTTCACCCGGGAAATCAGCGGGCGACCGGGTCGCCACAATGCCTGGAAAGGATGCCGACGACCAGACGGTTGAGCTTGGTGCGGTCCCGGCTGGGTTTGATCTCTTCCAAGGCCCTGGAGATCGCTTGATCGACCTGCTGATCGGAACAGTCGGGGAACCTTTTGCACATGCTGGTGCGGAAGTAACGGAGGTCGGATTTCATGGGCTGGAGGGTGGAATTCTCCGGCGGTGGGGAAAGGGCCGGATGGGTTTCTCTCTAAAAGTCCATCCCCTCAGGGTAGGCCCATCAGGAACAAAATGCAAACTGGCGGAAGGCGGAAACATGCCCTGCCAGATAGATATGTTCCGCATATCTGCGGGTCAGCCGGTTCTGGCGGCGGCACGCAGTGCCTCCAGCAAGACGGATGGAGCCGGGGGCTGGATGCCGTCCAGGATGGCGGCGACGGCGGATAGGATGGGGATTTCCACGCGGCGGTCGCGGGCGGCGTGCAGGAAAGTGGCGGTGGCGCGGACACCCTCCGGAGCATGGACATTTTTTCCATGGAGACCGGCCGGTGGCAGTCCGTCCGCGAGATCCTGGCCGAGGCGGCGGTTGTGGCTGCGGGGGGAACTCCCGGTGGCGGTGAGGTCGCCCAGCCCGGGGAGACCCCGGATGGTTTCCGGGCGGGCGTCCATGGCGGTGAGCAGCCGCTCCATTTCCATGCCACAGAGGGTGAGGGCGGCGGCGGAGAGGTTGTGGCCGTGGCCGCACAGCCGGTCCAGCAGGCCGAGGAAAATGGCGTGGGAATTTTTCAGGATGCCGGCGAGCACGGCTCCCGTCAGATCCGTAGTGGTGCCGGGAATGAGGATCTCCCCGCGGATCATGGATGCGGTTTCCTCCGCAGTGGCGGAGTGGCGGGCGGCGATGGTCAGGAAAGTGGGGCGGCCTCGGGCGATCTCATCCGCCAGGGCGGGACCGGCGAGGTGGGCGCAGTCGTGGCCCGGGGCGATGGCTTGGAGCCACGCAGGCAAGGTGGTCTTTCCATCCGGAGCGAAGCCCTTGGCGACATTGAGCAGGATGGCATCCGCACGCAGGGATGGCAGGAGCGGGAGCAGGACGCCCTCCACGAAGATGGAAGGAACACAGAGGATGACGAGGCGGGCGTCCCGCACGCAGTCCGCCGCGCCGGCCTGCGGCTGGATGGCTGGATGCAGGTCGATCCCCGGCAGGTAGCGGTGGTTCGTGCGGTCGGAGAGGATCTCCGCGATGGTTTCCGGAAAGTGGTCCCAGATGGACACGGCGGCACCCTGGCTGGCGAGTGCGTGCGCGAGTGCGCTGCCCATGTTCCCCGCACCCAGGATGGCGATCCGTTGGTTCATGCAGGGGGATCTAACGCATCGCGGAGCGGGAGGCAAAGGAATGGTGGCTCGGGAAATGGCGTCCGTCCCCTTCACTTCGGGGCTTCCATTTTTCCGCGGACGCGGAAAGATCGGTGGATAAACCCCAGAACCCATTTGATGCGAGGACCCCTCTTCCATTCCTCCGTGCTCTGTTTGCTGGCCATGGTGCCGTCCCTGACGGCGGCACCGGTTGCGGTGACGGGCATGCAGCGCTCCGGCAACCAGATCCTGGGATTGACGGTGAATGGCGCGAACATTTCCCGCGACCGGCTGCAGACCGGCACGCTCACCTCGTTCGCGGGGGCCACGGCCTCCGTGGTGCTGGCGGTGGATGGCAGCGCCCCCGCAACCGGGGCGCAGGCGGAGGGCTATCTGTCGGACTTCCTTTTCGACACGGGACTGATCAACCCGGCGGTGGGGGATGCGTCCATCACACTGGAGTTCACCCCCGCCCTGGTGAACCGCCCCGGACCGGATGTGGTGTTGCTGGAGATCAACACCAGTTCGCCGGCGGATGGGTTCCAGGTGAGGACCAACGGCGTGACCCTGCAGGTGGCGGGCAGCGCATACGGCAGCACCGGCTACTCCACCTCCGGCGCGGATGTGCTGGACACGCGCAACAGCGGGAACACCGCCACCTTCATCGTCCCGTCGCTGGCGCAGCTCCGCACCGCACCGCTGGCGGTGAGCAGCACGGACATCTCCCAGCAGGTCTTCGGCGTGGCGCTGGATCTATCGGACTTCGGCGTGGCGGAGAATGGCACGGTTTCCACCATCCAGCTCGGCTCGAATACGGTGGCGAACTTTGATCCGGTGTTCGTGGCCGGCATCGTCCCCGCGCAGGAAATCACCAGCGGTCCCATCATCTCGGAATTCCTCACGGACAATGGCGAGGGCATCGAGGATGAGGACGGGAACAAGCCGGACTGGATCGAGATCTACAATGGTACGGACACGCCGCTGGACCTCACCGGCTGGGCGCTGACCAACTCCGCGGGCAATCCGAAGCGGTGGCTGTTCCCGGCGGGCGTGATCCTCCAGCCCTACGAATACCGGCTCATCTTCGCGTCGTCGAAGAACCGCACGGGGCCGGTGCTGCACACGAATTTCAACCTTGGGAAAGGGGGCGGCTACGTCGCCCTGGTGAGGCCGGATGGGTCCGCCGCCAGTTCCTATACCTACACCGCGCAGAGCGAGGATGTGAGCTACGGGGTGATGGGGTCCGCGTTGACCCGGGGCTTCCTGGCCACCCCGACCCCCGGTTCCGCCAACCACGGCGTCCAGTCCCCGAACGGCCCGGCGGCGGATGTGGTGTTCAGCGCGGCGAGCGGGGTGTTCGACGCGGCCTTCCAGCTCACGCTTTCGCTGCCTGCGGGAGCGTCCGGGACCATCCGCTATACCACGGACTTGTCGGAGCCTTCGGAAACGTCCCCCATCTATTCCGCGCCCGTGACAGTCACGAACAGCACGACGGTGCGCGCCCGTGTCTTCCGGGCGGACTATCTGCCCGGCTTCATCGGCAACCGCCATTTCATCCGCATGGGGGCCAACGTGAAGGCGAACTACCGCTCCACCGGCCAGCCGTTCCAGTCGAACCTGCCGGTGCTGGTGCTGGATTCCTTTGGCGTGAACGTGGACTCCAACACCTCACAGAGCGCCCCCTACCGGACCACGCTGGCCGCCCTCTATGAGCCTGACCAGGTGACGGGGAAAAGCTCGCTGGGAACCACGCCGAACATGGTCCTGCGCGGCGGCACCCATGTGCGCGGGCAGTCCTCCGCCACCTTCCCGCAGCGGCAGTATGCCTGGGAACTGTGGCGCGACCACATCGACGAAGATGAGAAAGTCTCCCTGCTGGGCATGCCGGAGGGCGCGGACTGGGTGCTGCACGCGCCATGGAATGACAAGAGCCTCATGCGCAACGCGCTGGCCTACGGGCTGGCGCGGGACTGGGCGGGTCCGGGCGCGGGGATGCGCACGCGGTTCGTGGAGGTGTTCTTCAACCAGGCCGGGACCACCCTGGACCACGCGGACTACCGTGGTGTCTATGTGCTGGTGGAGAAGATCAAGCGGGATGCGGAGCGGGTGGATGTGGAGGAACTCACGCCGCTGGCCACGGACATCACCGGCGGTTACATCTTCTCCAAGGACAAGCCGCCGTATGACAACGGCTTCTCCACCACCACGTCCAGCGCGTGGGGCGGCCAGCCGCTGGACATGGTGGAGCCGGGCACGCCGACCGGCGCGCAGCTCAACTATCTGCGGACCTACATGAACGGCTTCGAGGCCGCGCTTTCCGGCAGCGGCTTTGCGGATCCCGCGACGGGCTACGCCGCCTACATCGACCCGACTTCCTTCCAGGACTGGCATCTCATGGCGGAGTTCGCCCGGCAGACGGACGCCTACCAGAACAGCAACTATTTCCACAAGAAACGCGGCCAGAAGGTGAAGGCGCTCCCCATGTGGGACTTCAACCTTTCCTTCGCCAACAACAGCGAGACGGAGAGCGGCGGCAGCGCCCAGCCGGGACAGGGACCGGGCGAGGGCTGGCACTGGATCCGCCTGTTCGACGACTGGCTGTCGCAGAAAGGCCCGTCCCACTACCCATGGTTCCCGCGCCTGTTCCAGGACCCGGAGTTCCGCCGCGGCTACTGGGACCGCTGGTGGGAAAAACGTGCGGGCGTGCTGACGGATGAGGCGGTGGCGGCACGGGTGGATGGTCTGGCCGCGCAGCTCACCGCCGGTCTCTCCACTCCGGTGACGAATGGCACGGGCACCTGGCCGAACAGCACGCCCAGCGTGGAAAGCCCGGCGGGCCGCCACTTCTCCCGCTGGCAGATCCTCGGCACCTACGTCTGGACCACCCCCATCGGCTGGCAGGACCGCACCACCCATGCCCATGAGGTTTCACTGTTGAAACAATGGCTGCAGGCGCGGCTGGAATGGATGGACACGCAGAGCATGGCCACCACACCCACCACCACGGCGGGGTCCGTGGCCAGTGTGGTCGCGCGGCCTCCACGCGTCACCTTCTCCGGCGGCTCATCCTTCGGGCTGGCGAACCCGAATCCGGATACGGCGGAGGTGCTCTACACCATCGACGGGCCGGACCCGAGGGAGCCGGGAGGCGCGGTCAGCCCGGCGGCGGTCACCGCCTCCGCCACGCAGACGGCCCAGGTGGAACTGCTGCCGGTGGGGGCCACGTGGAAATTCTCGGCCTCCTCCAGCCTGCCGGTCGCATGGCGCGGGGACGGCTTCGATGACTCCGGCTGGGCGGATGTTTCCTCCGTCCGCGAGCAGACGCAGACCGGCACCACGTATTTCCGCAGGACGTTCAACGCATCCGGCACCGGTTCGATGAATGCCGTCCGGTTCGACCTGCTGGCCGACGATGGCGCGGTGGTGTGGCTGAACGGGGTGGAGCTGCGGCGCGTGGGCATGCCCTTCGCCCCCACGCCCGTCACCCATGCCACATCCGCCACGGCGGTGATCGACAAAGGACATGAGACGGAGTGGATGACCTGGCTCTGCCCGCCCGGCGTGCTGCGGGAGGGCAGCAACACCATCGCCATCGAGGTGCACCAGTACACCCATGCGAACGGCGTGGCGAAGGCGAACGACCTGTCCTTCGACCTACGCGTGCGCGCGCTCTCACCCGTGGCGGGCACGCCGGTGTCATCCACGCCCGGGGTGCACGTCGTGCGCGCCCGTGTCAGGAATGGAAGCGAGTGGAGTCCGCTCACGCAGGCGACCCTCCAGGTTGCCACCGTCCCCGCCGCCGCGGCGAACCTGGTGGTGACGGAGCTGATGTATCATCCGGCGGACCCTTCCACACCGGAAGAGGCCGGATATGTGGACAATGATTTCGAATACATCGAGCTGGCGAACATCGGCACGCAGACCATCGACCTGTCCGGTGTCACCCTGGCGGACGCGGTGACATTTTCCTTCGACAACGCACCCGTCGGCCTGCGCACGCTCGCTCCCGGAGCGCGGGTGCTGGTGGTGGCAAATGCGGCGGCCTTTGCGGTGAGGTATCCTCCTCCGGGTGACGTCGTGCCCGCGCCCGTCCTGCCCGTCGCCGGACAGTACACGGGCAACTTCAACAACAGTTCGGAAACAGTGAGCGTGCTGGACGCCACCGGCGCGGTGATCCGGCGTTTCACCTACATGGACTCCGAGCCGTGGCCGGTGGATGCCGACGGCACGGGCGCCAGCATGGTCTTGAAAGCCGTGGCGGATCTGGACCACACCGTCCCCACCAACTGGCACGCCAGCGCCGCCGCGAAAGGAACCCCCGGATACGGTGACCACCTGCCGCCCGTGCTCGACCCGGGCGGCGACAGCAATGGCGATGGCCTTTCCAACTTCCTGGAAGCCGCCATCGGCGGGCGGACGCTGCCGCAGTTCTCCGTCGCGCCTTTCACTCCGGAAGGAGGCACGGAGGAGGCTTACGCGTTCTTCACCTTCCGCCGCAACCTGGCGGTGGCGGGGGTGGACTACATCGCGGAAAGCAGCCTGACCCTGGCCGATGACTGGAGCACCACGGATCTGGTTTACGTCAGCACGCGGCGGCAGCCGGACGGCACGGCCATCGTCACCTACCGCAGCGCCCTTCCAGCGGCACAGATGCCCGCGAAGTGGTTCGCCCGGCTGCGGGTGAGGTAGCAGCGGATCGCACGCGTAGCGAATCTCGTGAGAGATTCGGCGGAGTGCATGTCATCCGACGAAATCGCTCCGGTCTTCTGTGGGCTTCCCCTAGCCGGAAGTCCCTCGACTTCCCCTACCCCACCCCGATCTCCCCCAGCAACTCATCCAGCCGCACAAGCGAATGATCCGCCTGGAAATCCGCGTGCCGCAGGGCCAGTGGCCGGCCGTTCCAGTTGGTCCCCTCCCGCAGATGGGGAATGGCCTCCAGCGCCCGCTCCGCGTCTCCCTGCGGAATGGTCAGCCCCGTCCCGTAGGCATCCACCCGATGCCCCACGCAGCCGCCCTCACTGGCCAGGCAGGGAATGCGGAACGCCGCCGCCTTGCCCAGCGTGTTGCTGCTGCCCTGGAAGTTCTCATAGGCGGCCCACGCGACGGAGAAGGTGGAGAACAGCGAGTTGAACTCCGCCTCCGTGGGGATGCGCCCGGCCTGCAGGTCCAGATGGAGATTTT
The DNA here is from genome assembly GCA_019634595.1 of Akkermansiaceae bacterium. NCBI lineage: Bacteria > Pseudomonadati > Verrucomicrobiota > Verrucomicrobiia > Verrucomicrobiales > Akkermansiaceae > Akkermansiaceae bacterium. The sequence goes on along the minus strand of JAHCBC010000005.1, from coordinate 5,805 downwards.
CCAATCCTCCGCCCGCCAGCTTACCGATCTCTTCCCATTCCTCCACGCTGTATTCCTGCCGGAAGATCCGCCCCCCACCCACGAGGTAGTACGGCAGATCCCGTAGCTTCGCCAGCTCCGCCGCGCGCAGCAGCGTCAGCAGGCCTTTCCTCCGCTCCAGTCCGATCATGCCGATGATGGTGCGTCCGCCCGCCTTCGTCATGATCTCCCGTGCGAGCGCCGATGGTTCTTCCGGCAATGTCGTGTCCGTGAAGTCCGGAAACATCCGCACGGTCCTGCAGGTGAAGCGTTCCATCTGCGGGATGAAGCGTTCATCCAGCACGCCGATACCGCGGCAGGAGGCGGACCGCAGCAGCGCGTCCCCTTTGCCCAGCATGACCACGGCTTGCTTCAGGGAGGGCGGCGCTGCGTGGTGGTGGTTCCGCAGATAGAGTCCCGCCCACGGCCTGCCCAGCAGGATCTCCGGAGCCAGGCTTACCGGCAGGAAGCGCAAATAGGTATCGAGATAGGGGAAATAGACCAGATCCACCCTGCGGCCGAGCAGACCCTCAGCCCGGGCGATCTCCCGCTGCACCTGCATCCAGCGCTGGGTGGTCCGCACCGGATCCCCCTCGAACCGCCCGCCGAGAAGGCTTCTCCGCGCCGGTTCTATTTTCCCGATGGTGACATGGCGGTCCAGGTCCGCTGCCACCTCCGGGGACACCGCACCCAGGATCTCCCGGCGGGCTTCCTCCGGCTCGGGGCACAGCGCGATCACATGCGCGCCCAGGCGGAGGAAGGCCGCGGTGAACTGGGCGAAGTACATCGGGTGGTGGCCGATCCAGATGGGATCCGCCACGACGATGAGTTTTCCGGAATGCGGAGACATGGGGTGGGTCAGGCGGGAAGGCTGCGGTGGATCCAGGAGGCGCGGATGTAGAAGGCCTGCAGCATCCCCACCATCATCCCGAAGGTCATGCCCGCGAGCCGCTCGTTGAACGGGTTCGACGTCAGGGTTTCGCTCAGCACGCAGCAGGTGGCGATGAATGGCAGGAAGGCGAGCCACTGGTCCGGCCCGGGATCCGACGCGTTGGCCCGCGCGGCGCGGATGCTGGTCATCAGCGTGCCGATGTTGAGCGCGGCGTATCCCGCCAGCGCGATGATGCCGCCGGTGAACAGCGCGTAGCTCCATGTGGAGTGGCCGATGGTCCAGACATCCACGCCCAGCTCGCTGTCCTCCGGAAAGACGAGGAAGATTTCCGGCATGTAGGCGGCATCCCAGTTGTAGGACGCGCCGATCCCCATGCCGTTTATGAAATGATATGGCTCATCCCCGAGGATCTTGGCGATGGAGTCCGCCTCCGCCTTCCGCGTGAGGTAGGAAATGTCCGCCGTCAGGTTCCGGTCATCCGCCAGGTGGAACAGCCGCTCGTTCCACCGCTCGATCATGCGCGGCTGGAACACTGCGGCCAGCCCCAGCAGGGTCAGTCCCGCCACACAGGCAACGGCCACCGGCAGCAACCGCTTCACCAGATCGATCCACTGGAACTGGCGCCAGCGGATGCCCATCATGAAACAGAAGCCGCTCGCCAGCGCGGAGGCGAACACCGGGAACAGCAGTGACCGCGTGACGGTGATGAAGACGCCGATGAACAGCACGCCGATGGCGACCAGCAGGCTCCAGTGGAACCGGCGGCGCAGCAGCAGCGCACAGCCGATCCATGCGGCCAGCCAGTTGCCCGACGGACTCTGCACCTCGATCCGGACCGTCTCCAGCGTCACCTCCTTGAACAGGAAACCATGGATGATCCGCCAGATCACATTGATGCACGCGGCGACGAAAACCGGCCCGACGATCCGCGACGGGCGGATGCCCGCACAACTGGCGATGTGGGCGTTCATGATGCCGGAGAAAAGGAAGATCAGCGGCAGCACCATGCGGAACCACCGCTCGAACGGCACACCCTGGAGCGCCGCGTTCCCGATCATGAACGCCAGAAACCCACCCCACAGCAGGATGAACCATGCGATGGGACGCACCAGCAGGAACCTCCAGCCGAGCAGGAAGATGCAGCCGGTGGACCCCGCCCATGTCAGCAGGAAGAGGATCTGGTCGATGCCCGCGCCGCCCGTCCGCGTGTCCGACGCACGGTAGTCGAAGGCGAAGGAAATCATGAACACCCACAGCAGCCGCTCGATCCACACCGCGCTCCATGTCCGGGGGATGGCCACGGCATCCTCCTCCCCGCTCCATGGCCGGAGCCAGCGGGGCAGCAGTCCATGGTCTGCCAGGATGGAGAGCATCAACGGGAAGTGAGCAGATCCTCGAATGCCTGTGCGGTCCGCGCGATGGGGAAAGTCCGCTCCGCATAGGCGCGCGCGTTGCGGGCCAGTTCACCACGCCTTTCCGGGGAGTCACGTAGGGACGCCGCCGCGGCGACGAAGGCGGCGGTGTCATGCGGCGGGACCACCAGCCCTGCATCGTTGCGCGTGGTGATGCGGGCGGCCAGGTTGCCGGCGGGCATGGCCAGCAGCAGCGGACGCTCCGCGCAGAGATAGCTGAGCGTTTTCGACGGGACGGAGAATTCACCGGCATCCGGTTCCAGGATGGCGGTCAGCACATCCCCGGCGGCCATCACGGACGGCAGGTCCGGAAATGGTTGGTAGGGCAGCAGGATCAGGTTCGTGAGATTCTCCTTCGCGGACTGCCCGCGCAGCCATTCGGAGCCGATGCCCTCGGAAACCACCACCACCCGCACCTCCGGATCGCCCGCATGGTGGCGGGCCAGCTCCAGCAGCAGTCCGGGGTTGTGCTTCATGCCGATGGTCCCGGTATAAAGGAAAACGAACTTGTCGTGCAGCCCGTGTTTCCGCGACCAGGGATTGTCCTTCGGCAGGGAGGGGATTTCCTCGATGAGCGCCCAGTTCGGGATCACCGCCACGCGCTCCGCCTCCACGCCGAATTCCTTTGAAAGCACCGGGGCGAAGTCCTCCGTGATGGCGATGACCTTCGCGCTGTCCCGGAACTGGCGGCGGTCGAGGCTGCGGTACCACGCGCCGATGGGGATACCGGCGAGCGGCAGTTTCTTCCGCACCAGCTTGTCCACCGCCAGGCTGTAGAAATCCTGCACCCAGTAGTGGAACCTACCTCCGCCGCGCACGGTGGCCCGGACGATGGGTCCCTGCGCCTCCGTCGGTGTGTTCCCGGAGATCACCGCGTCAGGCTTCCATTCGCTGATGAAGCGGGCGGCCTGTCTGCCATACTCGATCTCCATCTTCCTCCGCCGCAGGAAAGAATATTTGTAGCGGACGTATTCCGCATCCATCGGCACTTCGTGGAAGGAAAGGGTGGCGGGATCACCATCGCGCACGCGGAGTTCCCCACGCGGGGTCTGCAGGGAACCGGCGAAGGCATGGACGACCTGGTGGCCGCGCGCCGCCAGCTCCCGGCTAAGGGACGGGGCGAAGGTGTGGCCTGCGTAATCGTGGATGACGATTCTCATGGGGGGATTCCGGAGCGTAGCGGACCAACCGTGCGGGTGTCAAAAGCGGCGCGGCACGTGATCGCGTATAGGGGGGCGTTTCGCAAGGTCACCCATTTCGGAACCTCCCCCGGGAAAATGGGAAGGATCACAACTGATTTCACTGATTTACTGATTCAGAGTCGAATCATACGGCCGCGGTGATTGCCGCAAAACCGCTTCATTCACCTATTCATTTAAATCAGTGAATCAGTGAAATCAGTGGTAATCCACTCGCTTTCCTCCAAGCAGTGGCCGAAATGAGGCGGCCTTGCCGCGTTCGGGTCCCCTTTGGTCACTCCACGTTCTGGACCTGCTCGCGGATCTTTTCCAGCTCGGTCTTCGCCTCCACGACGGTCTGGGCGATGGTTGAGTCATTCGCTTTCGAGCCGATGGTGTTGAACTCGCGGAAAAGCTCCTGGCAGAGGAAATCCAGCGGCCGTCCGGGTGGCTCCGCGGCGTCCAGGTATTCTCGGAATTTGGCGAAGTGGGAGTCCAGCCGGGTCAGTTCCTCGGTGATGTCACAGCGATCCGCGTAGATGGACAGCTCCTTGAGCACCCGCTCGTCGTTGAGATCGATCTCCAGGCCGGAATCGCGCAGGCGCTTCTGGAGCTGCTCCAGTTGCCGGGCGGGCCGAGCCGGGGCATCGAGCGCGATTTTCCCGGCCAGCGAGGCGAGCGTGCCGAGCCGTGCGAGGAAGTCCGCCTTCAGGTCATCCGCCTCGCGCGTGCGCATGGCGGTGAGCTGGGACAGCGCCTCCAGCAACGCTGGCTCGATGGCCAGCCAGGCAGCCTCCGGATCGATCTCCACCCGCCCCGTGGCGATGATGCCGGGCTGGCGGAGGAAGTCGGATGCGGTGGGGAGCAGTTCGCGGTCCAGCAGCTTGCCCAGCTCCCGGAAGGCGTTCTCGAAGCCCAGCGCCTGGGCGGTGTCGATGGTGATGGCCTGGGCTGTCAGGCCGGGCTGGTCCAGCGTGACGGAGATCTGGACGCGGCCACGGGCCACGGCGGCCAGCGCGTGTTTCCGGATGCGGGCCTCCAGCTCGTTCAGCTCACGGGGTGCCTGCACCACGATCTCCGCCTGCTTGCGGTTCACGGAGCTGATTTCTACGTTGGCCAGCCAGGTGCCGCTGGTGGAGGAGCCGCGGCCGAAGCCGGTCATGGATTGCATGCGCGGAGTCTGCACGCTGACCGGGCCGGATGGGAAACCGAATTTCCACCCGCCGGAGCGAACATCACACGAATGGGGGATGCCGGACAGCGGAGGATTTTTGATAGAAAGAGACACTGGAGGGATTCCCCTCCTTCCAAAAGCCCAGCTCTTTTCTCATGAAACGCTCCCCATGGTTCGGCACCGCCGTTTTCCTGTGCCTTTCCGCTGTCTCCTCCGCTGCCATCACCTCCTATTTCGCCGATTTTGAAGGAGACTCCACTTCCCTGACTTCCGTCTTCGCCGGAGCGAGTGATGCAGCGGTTCCGGGATTCACCTGGAACGCCACCGCCGGGGTCGGCGGAGGAGCGGGCGTTCTCGTCGGATCCTCCGCCAGCAACAAATACTACCGTCCCAGTCCGGGGGCGGATGCGACTTCGGCGATCAATCTGGCGTCGCTTTCCAGCGGCGAGGGTTTCCGGTCCAGTGCGGATTTCCGCTGGTCGGATACCTCGGCAACGGATCTGACGGTGCTGAATTTCGGTTTCGTGACGACCCAGGGAACGGCCATGTCGTCGAGCAATTCCATGGGAGGGAGCATCATCAGGACCGCCGGAGGCTCCACCGTTGCTCTCCGTCTCCGCAGCGGGACGTCGGATGTTGAAACGCTTTCCTTCAACCAGTCCCTCTTCACTGCGGGCAGTTGGTACCGGCTGGTCTATGAGACCGTGAAAACAGACACGGCGAATACCTTCGCTTCCGTCCTCACCCTCTATTCCATCGGGGCGGACGGCACGTCCACCGCGGTGGTCATGAACAACGCTGGAAACCCGCTTGTAGTCTCCTCCCAGGTTGGAGCCTCCTTTCTCTATTCGGACACCGCGGCCTTCGCAGCCTATGACGTCAGGAACACCAACGGCATCAGCGCGATGGACAACCTGCGGATGGAGTTCATCCCGGAGCCTTCCGCCGCGGGACTGTTGCTGCTCGGCCTGTCCGGTGTGATGGCGCGCCGGACGCGTCGTTGAGTGCGGTTTGCCGCAGGATCCCTACATTAGGGAGAATAGACCCTGATCGTTGGATTTTGAACCACGGATGGACGCGGATGGACACGGATTCCTTCTTAAATGCAGAAGAAATGTCGCTCATTTCCAT